>JAEZPW010000010.1 GCA_023441255.1 Acidobacteriota bacterium | reverse complement strand
CCCGGCGCAACGATCTACTACACTTTGGACGGTTCGACTCCCACGACGAACTCCCTCGTGTATGACGGCGGCGGCATCACTATTAACGCCAGCACCACCGTGAAGGTCATTGCTGTAGCGACGGGTTACGGAAACAGTTCCGTGGTGACAGGATCCTTCACTATCTACTGAACTGGATAGTAGTTCGGGGAGGGAGACTTGCTCTCCTTCCCCGTTTTGTTTTTGAAAGGTTTCTGACTAGCCGGGGAGTGGCCACGAGAACTGTATGGCGTTGAGGTAACACCCGAACGCGGGCTCTACGCGTATGATTCTCCCCTCGGCGGCTGAAACGCAGTTTTCGTAGGTCGGCAGGTGGATGGGAGCAAAACGAGGGGTCTGCAGGAAAACCGGCGAGGATAACGAAAGGCGCTGCCGGGTGGTGAGCATGACTCCGCCAGCACTGATATTCAAAACTGCAGCGAGTTCGAGCACTTCCTCACGGTGTTCGTTTACACCGCGCACGAACACAGGAAATGCAAGGCTGACCCGCTGCCACCGCCTTCTTTCCGTCGAAGGTGTCTGCACGTAGTTCTCCGGTTCCGTATTTCCCTTTGCAACTCACCGACCGAACAGAAGGACTACTACGAGCGCGTATATCGCCGGAAACGGGGCTTCTTCCCGATATGGAACAGACAAAAGATTACCTTTGTTTCCTCTTGTGAAGTAGTTTACCCATTCTGCTTGACTTGTCTCGCGAACTTGCTAGGATTCAGCAAGTTCAAACAACTGGTTGTTGTTGTCCCCTCCCCCACAATCTGGTTGGCATTGAAGAGTGCTGACATGATTCGCAACGAGAAACTTTGCGTTCAGTCCGGCGCCGCAAAGCAACTGCGGTTTCCGGAACCCGGGAAGGGACATCCGCGGCAACCGGAGCCGATGCAGGACAACAGCGTCACCTCGACAGTTCGCACCGAACCCCCGCTCGCGGACGTGCATCTGCGCACCTCCCAGCAGGCCCTCGCTGCTGCCGCCCATGACCTTAAGACGCCCCTGACCATACTTGCGGGATATCTTGAGCTGCTTATGGACGAGGACTTGGGCCCCCTCACGGAAAAACAACGTGCCGTGCTGCAGGACATGCACACAAGTGAGCAGAGACTTCAGCGCTTCATTAAGAACTTTTTGACGTACAGCCAGTTCGGGGTGGCGCCGATGGAACTTTGCCTGGAGTCGGCCGACCTGAACCGCTGCATATCGGAGCTGATCGCCCTCTGGATCCCGCAGTTTGAAAAGAAAGGCGTCGCCCTGCTGTTTCTGCCGAACAAGCAGGTACGCCCGTTTTCGTTCGATCCCGATAAGGTTCAGCACATTACCGCCAACCTGCTCGATAACGCGCTCAAGTTTTCGCCCGAAGGCACTACCGTCTGGGTCGCAATAGAACCGCACAAGTGGGAACGTCGCTCCGCGATTTCGCAGCCGCGTCCGGGTGCGGAACGGCGAACCCGCCCATTCTCCTGTCCCAACGCGGTAAGAATCGTCGTTGCCGATTCAGGTCCGGGAATACTGCCGGAATTTCATCAGGAAATATTCGAGGAGTTTTTCAGACTACCTCGTCACGGCCGGGATCAAGGTACTGGGCTGGGTCTGGCCATTGCCCGACGACTGGTGCAGTTGCACGGCGGCAAGATTTGGGTCGAAAGCGAGCCCGGCGCAGGCGCGAAGTTCTCGGTCCTTCTCCCCTTGAGGCAGGTGGCATAGGTGGCTGCGCCAGCAAGTGTGTCGATTCGGGCAAAGGCGACCATTATGGTCGTAGATGACGAACCCAGCATGCTGCGGTACGTTCAGACCCTGTTGGAAGTAAAGTCGTATGCGGTGGAAACGGCGAGTTGCGGTGAGGAATTGATCGAGCGGCTCGCGACGCGTCAAGCTCTGCCAGATGTTGTACTGCTTGACATGGTCATGCCTGGCATGGACGGACTGCAGACGCTTGAGTGCATTCGCCGCGACCACCCCGACGTAAGGGTCATCATGCTCTCGTGTGTGAGCGATGTGCCTCAGGTTGTCCAGGCCATACGGCTCGGGGCATATGACTATCTGACTAAGCCCTTTCAGAAGGCCACTTTAGACGCCGTAATCCAACGTTGCCTCGACCAGAGTTCGCAGTTCCGTTCGGCATTACCAGGGAAGTGTGCGACCGAAGTCATACCGCTGTCTGAGGACTGTTCATTCGTTGCGGCTAGCCCGGTCATGGACCGCGTAAAGTCGATGGCCACGTTAATCGCCGAACACGAGATTCCGGTCCTTATGCTGGGCGAGAGTGGAACCGGCAAGGAAGTTCTCGCGCTGCTCATCCACAAGCTGTCCCGCCGCGCGGACCGTCCCTTCCTGAAGGTGAACTGCGCGGCGCTGCCGTCCGATCTGCTTGAAAGTGAGCTTTTCGGTTATGAACCGGGCGCGTTTACCGGTGCGAACAAAGCGAAGCCGGGCAAGTTTGAACTCTGCGATGGCGGCACGATTCTGCTGGACGAAATAGGCGAAATGGCCCCAGCTCTTCAGGCGAAGCTTCTGCATGTGCTGCAGGATCATGAGATTTCCCGACTCGGCGGACGCTTCCCCATGAAAGTGAACGTTCGTGTCCTTGCGGCCACCAACATCGACATTAAGGAAGCGATCGCTTCGAAGAAGTTTCGCGAAGACCTCTATTACAGGTTGAATGCATTCACGTTGCAACTGCCTCCGCTCCGGGACCGCACGGAAGAAATCCCCGTCCTACTTGAACATTTCATGTCGCGGATGGCCAGAGCGTTCGGGCGAGATCCACTGCCCTTCAGCGAACGCCTGCTCCGGGCATGCGTGACCTATCCCTGGCCGGGTAACGTGAGGGAACTGCAGAACTTTGTGAAGCGTTATTTGATTTTCGGCAGCGAGCAGAATGCGCTTGCGGACCTTTGCACGACTGAGACGGTCGACATTCCCGATAACGATTCCGCCGCCTCCAGCTTGAAATCGGTCGCTCGCTCGGCCAAGGGGGACGCCGAAGCCAGAGTCATCGCGCGGGCGCTGGAACAGACCGGCTGGCATCGGGGCAAAGCAGCTGAACTGCTGCAGATCAGCTACAAAGCTTTGCTGTACAAGATCCGGCAGTATGGATTGGCGCCACCTGTGAGGAAAGTAAGAGCGCAGTGATGGCTTGATCGCAAATCTCAGCAGATGTTTCGAAGTGGTCGCTTCCTGAAATCACCTGTGACTGCTACCCTTTCCGGCCCTTCTTGGTCTAACC
>JAEZPW010000417.1 GCA_023441255.1 Acidobacteriota bacterium | reverse complement strand
ACGAGGTTTTTCTCGATTACTCATTGACCGACCCGCAGCCGAGTTTCGCATTCAACCGGGATGCGCTGACGTTCACGCTGAGCGGGGTCTCGAAGATCTCTGGCCTGCCGCAGATGAAGCTGGCATGGATGGCGGTAAGTGGACCAGAGGCGATGGTCGGCGGGGCGCTTACCAGGCTGGAGGTGATCGCAGATACGTACCTGTCCATGAGTGCTCCGGTTCAGTTGGCGGCGCCGGTGCTCTTGCAGCAGCGAGCCTCCATGCAGGACCAGCTTGGTCGAAGGCTGAAGTGCAATCTTTCCGAACTCGACCGGCAGCTGGGCCGAGGCATGGTGAGCCGACTGACGGTCGAGGGAGGGTGGTACGTTGTTCTGCGCGTGCCGCGCATCCGCTCAGATGAGGAACTTGCGGTCGCACTATTGACCAAAGAAAACGTGCTGGTGCAGCCCGGATATTTCTACGACTTTCAGTCGGAGGGATACCTCGTGATCAGCCTGATAACTCCCGAGCAGGTCTTGCGGGAAGGGTTGCAACGAACGCTGCGGTATCTCGGGTAGTTCGTCGCATACAGCCAACACATCATTTCTGGAGGAACGGGTTCGTCTCGCGTTCCGCGCCGATTATGGTCAGCGGGCCATGACCCGGAACGACAATGGTTTCGTCCGGAAGTGCCAGCACACGGCTGTGTAGCGACTGCATGATCTTCTCGTAAGAGCCGCCGGGAAGATCGGTGCGGCCGATGCTACCGGCAAAGAGCGTGTCTCCCGCAATTAACTTCTGCTCGGCGGGAATATAGACACAAACGCTTCCTTCGGTGTGGCCGGGCGTGTGCATGACACTGGCGTCAAGTGAACCGATTGAGATTTTATGCCCGTCGGCAAGAGCCTCGTCGATGTGCACAGGACCTGGAGACGTCATGCCGAGCCACGATGCCTGCACGTCGAGCATTTTGAGCAAGGCGTAATCGTTCTGGTTGAGCAGTATGGGAGCGCCGGTCTTTGTCTTGAGCTTCATCGCCCCGCCGACGTGGTCGATGTGAGCGTGGGTTATCACGATCTGCTTAACCGTGAGCCCGTGTTTCTGGACCAACTGGAGAATGTCAGTGATGTCATCGCCCGGATCGACGACCATGGCCTCGCGGGACGACTCGTCCCCAATGACTGAGCAGTTGCACTGCAAAGGGCCGACCGGCAGGATCTCATGGATCATGAAGACATGTTAACTGGTTGCTGTCATCGCTGCCATTGGGACGGAAGTCGGGGAGGGAATTAGCTGTGAGCTCTTAGCTGTCAGCTCTTAGTCGAGGGATCTTGCTGCTAGCGACTCGGTGAACCTAAAACGTGTATCCCGGTTCGGCTGCTCCCACACAGAACTGGGCGGCACGGAACAGGTTCTCTGTCAATGCTGCTACGGTAACAGGGCCGACGCCGCCGGGGACGGGTGTCATGCAGGACGCGACCTCGGCAACATTACGGTCGACATCGCCGGCGAGTTTGCCTTCTGGGGTGACGCGGGTAGCGATATCGAAAATCACTACTCCGGGCTTTACCATCTCCCGCGTGATCCGGAAATGCTCGCTGCCCACCGAGGTGACGATAATATCGGACTCTCGCATAAGTCGCTGCTGGTCTTCGGGTGAGACATAGCGATGGCACCAGATGGCAGCCGCGTTGCACATCCGGCCTCCCAGCATGTGCATGATGGGCTTGGCCGTGATGTCATTCCGACCTATGGTGACGGCCTGCTTGCCCTCGGTTTTAACGCCGTAGTAACTCATCATTCGGCGCACGGCGAGCGCAGTGCAGGCGAGGAACTTCATGCGGTCCTGCTGGGCGCGGTACAGGGTCGCAATCGATTCGTGGCCGACGCCGTCCACGTCTTTCTCAGGGGCAATCGCGTCGAAAATGTTGAATTTGTTGGTGCCGCCGCTCTGCGGCTCTTCAACTTCGGCGGGAAGCGGCAGCTGTACGAGGATGCCGTGAATATCTATGGCGTCGCTCAGGTGGGCGACCTCTTCGCGGAGGCTATCAGCGCTGATCTCGTCAGGAAAGTTGAACAGGTCAGCACGCATGCCGATGCGTGCGCAGGCCTCGATCTTCTTCGAAATATAGCGGTTCGAGGCGGGGTTCTGCCCGACCTGAACGATAGCGAGCCGCGGAACGGTCTTGTACTTCGCTATGAAGCCGGGAAGAGCCGCGGTGAGGCGGCTCTCGATAAGCTGTGCGACGGGCTTGCCGTACATCATTACGGCGGTACGTTCAGGATTGTCGCCGTTCTGCAACTTTGGACTCACTCGGCCTCGGCTACTCCTTCGCTATGCGCTGGTTCTTCGCCACCGGCCTGTGAGGGGTGCTGTTTCACACGCACCACGACGATCTTCGAAAAACCTTCGTCGAAGGTTGGAGGCTTGAGTTTACCTGCCATCCGGTGCATGACATCCTCGGGCACCACTCGATTGCGGCGGCGGTTCCGCTCCATACAGACTTCCAGCGGCACGTCGAAGTAGACGGCCTGTACCTCATAGCCAAAATCACGAGCCATCTTGATCCAATGACGGCGCTCCTTTGGCGAGAGATTAGTTGCGTCCACGTAGTTCATCGGCATGCGTGCGATAAGACGAGCGCGCAAGAGAGAACGAAGTGTGCCGAAGACGAGGTCCTGATGGTGCTGCTCGGTGGGATCATCGAACAAAAGTTGCCGTACGGAGTCGCTGGACAGCGGTGTGACTCCACGCCTCTTATACCAGGTGGTCTTTCCGGACCCAGGTAGTCCGACGGCAAGCACAACCGCGCCTCTTGACGCGCGCTGCGTCTTGGGTGTCGCAGTCGCTGAGGGGGTGGGAGCCGCTGAACCAGCTGGTTCGTCGTGACCCATTGACCCAACCGCAGTTTCGTCAGGGGACAGTTCGGGTTCATTCGAAGCTGACGGAACGGATACCTGAGTCTCTGGCCGAGGCTGCGGCTGCTCCGCCGCCTGACTCGGCTTCTTCTTGCGACGCCGACGGGTTCGGGTTGGTGCAGCTTTGGCAGCTTCTTTCGTTTCCGGGGGCTCGACCGGGCCGCCGTCGACAGAAGCATCAGGTTCCGTAGAAGCGTCAAAGCCATCGGAAGGCTGCAGCGGTTCGGGGTAAACAGGCTGAAGGGGCGCGGTTTGCGCTGCAGCGGCCGATTCGGGCTGGGTCTTTTTCTTTCGGCGCCGCATGCGATCACGAATCCATTTTTGCATTTGGTATAGGTACAGGTGTTCGAGTAGGGGACTGCAAGAAATCTTTAGACAAAAATCAAACGATTTCCCAGGCCGGTACTCAGGCCCAATTATAAAAACATATCAGGTTGCGCCGTTCAGGGCAATTTGCCGCTTATTTGGGCGGGATGGTACGATTTTTTGATTCATAAAACCCAACGGGAACTGATCTGATACCTAGTCAGACATTCAGGAGAAAGTATGGCAATCAAGGTTGGTATCAATGGATTCGGCCGCATCGGCCGGAACGTCCTCCGCGCATCCCTCGAAGACAAGAACATCGAATTCGTTGCCGTAAACGACCTTACCAGCCCGCAGACGCTGGCACACCTGTTGAAGTATGACTCAGTGATTGGAAACCTGAAGGGCCACACCGTCGAAGCCGGCGACGACTACATTGCCGTGGACGGAAAGAAGATCAAGGTATTCACCGAAAAGGATCCGGCGAAGCTTCCGTGGGAATCTGTCGGCGCGCAGATCGTTATCGAATCTACGGGCAAGTTCACGGATGCCGAAAAGGCGAAGGCTCACCTGCGCGGCCCGGTGAAGAAGGTCATCATCACCGCACCGGCAAAGGGTGAGGACATCACGATCGTGATGGGCGTGAATGAAGACAAGTACGACGCCTCGAAGCACAACGTCATTTCGAACGCTTCCTGCACGACGAACTGCCTGGCTCCGATCGCGAAGGTAGTCAATGACAACTTCAAGATTCAGAGCGGCACGATGACCACGATCCACAGCTACACGAACGATCAGGTCATTCTGGACTTCCCGCACAAGGACCTGCGTCGTGCCCGCGCTGCCGCCCTGTCGATGATTCCGACCTCGACCGGTGCTGCCAAGGCCATTTATCTTGCCATCCCGGAACTGAAGGGCAAGCTGGACGGGTTCGCGATGCGCGTTCCGACTCCGAACGTTTCGGTCGTCGACCTGGTTGTGTTCGTGGAGAAAGCGACCAGCGTGGAAGAAGTGAACGCAGCGCTGAAGAAGGCCTCCAAGGAAGGTCCGCTGGCCAAGTACCTTGGGTATGAAGAAGAGCAGCTGGTTTCGATCGATTTCCGCGGCGACGACCGCTCCTCGATCGTTGATGCTCCGATGACGCGCGTGGTCAACGGCAATTGCGTGAAGGTCATCTCGTGGTACGACAACGAGTGGGGTTATTCCTGCCGCGTCCGCGACCTGATCGACTATCTAGCTGGCAAAGGTCTCTGATCTTTCATTCGGGACCGTCACGTCACACCCTGTGAGTGGCGGTCCTGTTTCGGTTCCCTTTTTTTCTCGACCGATCACGCGCGCCACCAGCGCGGAGGTAGAACCGCATGTCCAAGCTTTCCATAAAAGATCTTCCAATCAACGACAAACGAGTTTTCATGCGCGTGGATTTCAATGTTCCGCTCGACGGCGGGCGGGTATCCGACGATACGCGCATACGTGAAACGCTGCCCACGATCGAGTACGCGTTGCGGAACGGAGCGCGCTTAATTCTTGCCTCTCACCTCGGACGGCCAAAGGGGCAGGTGAACCCGAAGTATTCATTGAAGCCAGTTGCGGAGCGTTTGCGCATCCTGCTGGACGAGGCTCTGGGCCGCGGCTGCAACGTCGGCTTCTGCCCTGATTGTGTCGGGG
>JAEZPW010000395.1 GCA_023441255.1 Acidobacteriota bacterium | reverse complement strand
TATCTGATTGGATCAGACGGGGGTGTGGTGTGAGCATGAAGACGGCAGAAATCACGAGAGCGTTCACCAGTCATCCTTGGCAGCTTTGGTCCACGCAGACGTCGACCATCATTCGCATGGAACTGCGACGGGCCCTGTTCAGCCGGAGAGGGATCTGGATGTACCTGCTGGCCTATGCCCCCGTGGTCATTATCGCCATACACGCCGTTGTCAATCGGCGCGGAAACCTGCAGGATGACACGAAGGTTCTGGCCGGCATTTTCCAGTTCTACTATCTCCGATTGGCAATCTTCTTCGGCTGCATGGGCGTGTTCACGCGCTTGATCCGTGGCGAAATGGTGGAGCGTAGCCTGCACTACTACCTGCTCGCACCGGTACGACGCGAGATCCTGGTGATAGGGAAGTTCTGTGCCGGGGTGCTTACGGCGATGTTCGTCTTCGGATTCGCCGTGTTCGGCGCATTCGCATTCATGTATCTGCACTTCGGTCCGACCGGCATTTCCTATGTGTTTGACGGACCTGGCCTGGGTCAACTGACCGCGTATCTCGGTATCACGGCTCTTGCTTGCCTCGGATACGGCGCGCTCTTTCTTGCTCTGAGCATGGTGTTCAAGAACCCGATAGTGCCCGGCATCGTTGTGCTCGGCTGGGAGGCGATTAACCCGGTGCTGCCTTCGCTGATGCAGAAGCTCAGCATCATCTTCTACCTACGGCACCTGACGCCCGTTGATGTACCGGCCGAAGGCATTTTCGCACTGCTTACGGTCGTCGCCGAGCCTGTGCCCGCACCGGTCGCCGTCATCGGAGCGTTGTTCGTGACTGCGGTTATCCTGACGTTCGCATGCTTCCGAGTGCGACGCCTGGAGATCAACTACACGACGGATTAGCAACTCCTCAGAATATGTGCGCTGCGCTCTCACCAGGACCGCAGCGCTTTCTTTTGTTCACCTCCTCTTGCTCGGTACTTGCAGTTCCGTTCACATCTGTTTTCTTATAGTTGCGGGAAGGAAAAAACGTCTGATGGTGCGTCCGGCTGCTGTTGGCATCGCGCTCTGCCTTTTCGTGCTTTGCGTGCTCTCGCCGAGAAACTCCGTGGCTCAAAATTCCAGCCCGTCGGAAATCACCGTGGCTGCTGCCGCTGACCTCACCGATGCGCTGAAGGAGATTGCCACGGAGTTCGAGAAGAAGACCGGCAACCGAGTAAGACTGGTTTTTGGCTCGTCCGGAAATCTCGCCTCGCAGATCCGCAACGGCGCACCGTTTGACGTATTCCTCTCGGCAGACATGGACTATCCCCGATCTCTTGCAAAGGACGGCCTCGCCGACGAGAGTACTCTTGCCCCGTATGCGACTGGAACACTGGCAGTGCTCGTGCGCGCTGGATCCAATATTTCTATCGAGAGCCGCGGCCTGCACGCCCTGCTCGACACTTCGGTCAAGCGAGTCGCCATCGCCAACCCCGCTCACGCTCCTTATGGTCGCGCGGCGGAATCAATGCTGAAGAACGCCAAACTGTACGACCCACTTAAATCGAAGTTGGTCGTGGGTGAGAACGTCGCTCAAGCGACACAGTTCGTCCTGTCGGGGAATGCGCAGGCAGGTATTGTCTCGCGGTCGCAGGCGCTGGTAGCGTCGCGCGGAGGCGCGTTCCGGCTCTGGATTCCGCCCTCGGTTTATCCTCCGATCACGCAGGGCGCGGTGGTACTCTCAAAAAGTCACAAGCGCGATGTGGCGAGCCGGTTTCAGCAATATCTGACAGGACCGGAAGCGGCGCGAATACTTGTGCAGTACGGCTTCGCCAGTCCTGGCAATGCCGGGCAGCAAGACGAAAAATAAAATGAACTGGCAGGCGCTCACACTCACGATCAGGTTGGCAGTCGTGGTTTCACTCGCTCTGGTTCTCATTGGCCTGCCCATTGCGTACTGGATCACCTTTTCGCGCTGGCGCTGGAAATTTCTCGTCGAAGCCGTCGTCTCGCTCCCGCTGGTACTTCCTCCCACAGTTCTTGGATTCTATCTGCTGGTCATGATGGGCGCGCGAAGTCCCCTTGGGCGCTGGTGGGAGTCGGTGACCGGGCATACGCTGGCTTTCACCTTCGAGGGTCTGGTTGTCGGCTCCATCCTTTACAGCCTGCCGTTTGCGGTGCAACCGTTTGCCGCTTCTTTCGCCAGTGTCGATCCCACGCTAATATCCGCCTCGCACACGCTCGGTGCCTCGTCCTGGCGAACCTTTTATCGCGTTGTCCTGCCGCTTTCAGTGCCGGGCTTGGTGACCGGCATCGCGCTGAGCTTTGCACACACGATGGGAGAGTTTGGTGTCGTCCTCATGATAGGTGGAAACATCCCAGGGCTGACCCAAACGGTATCCATTCACATCTATGACAGCGTTCAGGCCGGCGAATATTTTGCCGCGAATCAGACCGCGTTGTTTTTGCTCGCACTCTCGTTCGTAGTGCTCTCAGTCATTTACGCGTTGAACCGGAAGGTGTGGGCGGTATGGCCGTTCAAATGAGAGACACTCCGCGGCAGGACCGAAGCGGCTCAGCACAGCCTGAGAGGACCCTTCACGTCAACATTGAAAAAAGTCTGCGAGGGGCCACGGAGAACAGTTTCGCGCTTTCCATATCAATGGAAGCCAGGCTTGGCGTCACAGTTCTGTTCGGAGCGTCCGGGGCGGGCAAATCCACGGTGTTGAACTGTGTTGCCGGTCTATTGCGGCCCAACGCAGGACACATAAGCATCGGCGACATTGTGTTGTTCGACTCCGCCACGCAGGTCGATGTCGCCGTTGAACGCCGGCGCATCGGCTACGTATTTCAGAATCTGGCGCTCTTTCCGCACCTTTCGGCCTGGGAAAACGTAGCGTACGGAATCCGCCACGGCGCCAGGGGCGAGAGAAAGCGGATGGCCACAGGGATGCTGGAGAGAATGCGCATTGCGCATCTTGCAGATCGGCGCCCGCGCGACATCTCAGGCGGTGAACGGCAGAGGGTCGCACTCGCCCGGGCGCTTGTTACCGATCCTGCCATTCTGCTGCTCGACGAGCCGCTTTCCGGTCTGGACCTGCCGACCAAGACGCGCATCATGGACGATCTCCGGTCCTGGAACGACCAGCACGCCATCCCCGTGCTCTACGTCAGCCACAGCCGCGAAGAAGTGTTTTCGCTGGCGGAGCACGTGGTCGTGCTCGACAAGGGCAGAGTGCTGGCTCAGGGAAGTCCGTTCGAGGTTTTCGAACAGCCTCAGCATGAGCTGACTGCACAGCTTTCAGGATTCGAGAATATTTTTGATGCAAACCTCGTCAGCCGCCACCAAGACCGCGGCACAATGACGTGCTCGGCCGGAGGAGTGCAACTGGGAGTGCCTCTGGTGAGGACCATTGCCGATGCTGAAATCGGAACGCCTGTGCGGATCGCAATTCGCGCGGGAGACATACTGATCGCGACATCGCGCCCTGAAGGCTTGAGCGCGCGAAATGTCATTCCCGGGCGTGTTATGTCGATAACCAGGCGCGACGCAAGCATCGTGATCCAGGTTGATTGCGGCGTCATGTTCGAGGTGCACATTACGCCGCACGCGGCCGAGTCACTGGGCTTGCAACTCGACCGCGAGATCTGGCTCGTGATGAAGACTCATTCTTTCCATGTTCTCCGGCAGGCCGATACTCTCTAGATCCAGGGAGCCTCGGTCGGGCGTGCGTTGCCGGTCGCGCGAGCGGTGCCGCAGCATCTATACTTTTCTGTTCCTACTAATCCGTACTCATCCGCGTTCTACGCGGCGAAAGGTTCCAGTAAAGAATGGCAAGACCTAAACCGCTGGTCCTCATCATCCTGGACGGCTGGGGCTTCAGCCCTGAAACCAAGGCAAATGCGATTGCGCTGGCGCGCAAACCTACCTATGACATGTTGCTGCGCGATTATCCAAGCACGCTGATTCACACCAGCGGCAGATATGTCGGCCTGCCGACCGGGCAGATGGGCAACAGCGAGGTAGGCCACCTTAACATAGGGGCCGGACGTGTCGTCTATATGGACATCACCAAGATCGACCTGATGATCGAGAATGGTGATTTCTTCTCCAACGCCACCCTGATGAGCGCGATGAAGAATGCCCGTGAGGGGGAGCGCCGCCTCCATCTTTTCGGGCTGCTCTCCGATGGCGGCGTCCACTCGATGAACACGCATCTCTACGCGCTGCTGAAAATGGCCCGGGAGAACGGCGTGGAGCGCGTATTCGTGCACTGCTTCATGGACGGGCGCGACACCGCACCGACCGGAGGCGCCGGCTACATTGAAGATCTGCAGCAGAAAATGCGTGAATACGGAGTCGGTAAGATCGCCAGCGTTATGGGCCGGTACTATGCAATGGACCGCGATAAACGTTGGGAGCGCGTAGCGAAGGCCTTCGACGCGATGGTTGAAGGCAACGGCGAGGGCGGCAAGTACGCAGATCCCGTCAAGGCCGTGAAGGACTCGTATGAGCGCGGCGTGACGGACGAGTTCATTCTGCCCTTTGTTTGCACCGACAGCCGCGGAGAACCGCTGGCGACCATTCGCGAAAACGACTCCTGCATATTCTTCAATTTCCGATCCGACCGTGCCCGCGAAATCACTCGAGCCATCGCTCGCAACAGCGGCTTGAGCCGGCAAGAAGGGCGCGACCTTCCCGACTGGGAAGGACTTGACCGCGCCATGTCACGCGACAAGGCTCCCAAGAACCTCACATACGTCTGCATGACGCAGTACGACAAGATGTTCACGTTGCCGTACGTGGTGCCTCCAGATGAGTTGCACAACATTCTCGCCAATGTCATGGGTAATCTCGACATGCGCAACCTGCGCGTCGCGGAGACCGAGAAGTATGCTCACGTGACATTCTTCTTCAACGGCGGAGTGGAAGCGCCGTTCCGCGGCGAGGATCGCATTCTCGTGCAGTCGCCGAAAGTCGCCACTTACGACCTGAAGCCGGAAATGTCAGCGCAGGGCGTCGCGGACAATGTTGTAAATGCCATCAATAAGGGCGCCTTCGACGTCATTGTCGTCAATTTCGCGAATGCCGATATGGTTGGGCACTCCGGCAAACTCGAACCCACTATCAAGGCGATCGAGTCGGTCGACGGATGTCTCGCGCAGGTTTATAAGGCAGTGCGGCAGAATGGCGGAGCGATGATAGTGACCGCCGACCACGGAAACGCCGAACAAATGATTGATCCCGTTACCGGCGGTCCACACACTGCTCACACCACCAACCCCGTACCGTTCATTGTCGCTACCGAAGCTGGCAAGAGCTTCGGATTGCGTGCGGACGGCGCGCTGCAGGACATCTCGCCGACGGTGCTTAGCCTGCTCGGCGTGCCTCAGCCTAAGGAAATGACCGGCAAGGACCTGCGAATCCTGGTTCCAAACGGGAAAAAATAGACGATGTTATGACACGAACGGCGCACCAGCGCGGATGCGCCGTTCTCACTTTTCCCTTCGGCACGCCCTCGTTAGAACGTAAAATGCACGGCGCATGAAAGTCCTGATCGTACTGCACCACCGTTTCAAGCTTTGGAATCCACCGTCCTGGTTCGCGGAACGGTTGCGACGGGATTTCCCCGGCGTGGAAGTGGAGCAGTTTCAAGACTACACACAAGCGGAACCGCACTTCCCGGACGCGGATGTGATCGTCACGTGGTCACTTCATGCGGAGCAGGTGGTGCTTGCAAAGAAGCTCCGCTGGATTCACTCGCCGGCCGCGGCTGTCCACCAGTTCATGATTCCGGAGATCGTCAACAGCCAGATCGTGTTGACGAACGCAAGTGCTGTTCACGCGCCCGTTGTCGCGGAGCATGCCATCGCTCTGATGCTCGCGCTTTCAAAAAACCTGCCTTCTGCCGTCCGTTACCAGCAGCAACATGTCTGGTCACAGCAACAGTTGTGGGACGAGCACCCTCATCCGCGCGAGGTTGCCGGCGCGACCCTCGGGATTGTGGGGCTCGGAAATATTGGCACGGAAGTCGCTCGGCGCGCTCTTTGCCTGCAGATGAAGGTCATCGCCACCCGGGAGCATCCTGAAATGGGTGTTCCAGAGACCTTGCGGCAGGTGCTCGCCGTAGGAGGCGAGCATTTACTCGATTCACCTAGAGTGAGGGTACTTGGGACGAGCGAGTTGAATGTGCTGCTGTCCGAGTCTGACTACGTCGTACTTTGTGCCCCTCTGCGCCCTTCTACCGAAGCGCTGATAAATGCCAAGAGCATTGTGCACATGAGGTCCGGCGCATGTCTCATCAACGTAGGTCGAGGCTCGCTGATAGAGGAAACCGCCCTCGTGGATGCTCTCCAGCACCGGATCATTGGCGGCGCCGCCCTGGATGTCTTTGAAGCCGAACCCTTGCCCGCTGACTCCCCACTCTGGGACTTGCCGAACGTGCTCATTACCCCTCATTCAGCCGCCGTCACGGATAGGTTGTGGGAGCGCCATTACGCGATGGTTTCAGAAAACCTTCGCCGTTTCCTTGCAGGGCAACCGCTGGTCGGAGTGGTACACAAGAACCGCGGATATTAAGCGTCCAACACGACCTCGGCCGTTTACCAGGTGGTAAACTTTTCTCCTTTGCCGCACCTCCCGAGTCAGACTGAGTCGGCCTCCGAGTACCTGCTTGTAAGTAGCATCAAACAGTTTTGAGGGTTTCTCATGTCGAGCAATGCGGTAGGCCCGGGTATTTTGCGCTATACACGCTGGCCCCTTGTGCGCTACAGCCTCATGATCCTGGCGGTTGCCGGTGCTTCGCTTTTTATGTGGCCGGGGCTACTGCGCAATCTGTTCTCTGAAGCGTTCGTGCCGCATGGCTCGTGCCTGCTCTGGGAACCGAACCTGCTCTGGCTCCACGTCATATCTGATTCGGCTATTGGCCTATCCTACGTCGCCATTTCGCTGACGCTTGCATGGCTAGTGCATCGAGCCCGCCACGACATCCCGTTTCACTGGATATTCCTGGCCTTCGGTCTTTTCATCATCGCCTGTGGCAGCACCCATTTCATGGAAGTCGTCACTCTTTGGGTTCCAGTCTACTGGCTTTCTGGTGACGTGAAACTCATTACAGCCGTTGCATCGGTCGCTACAGCAGTTGTTTTGCCTCCGCTTGTTCCAAAGACGCTGTCCATGATACAGGCGGCAAAGATGTCTGAGCAGCGCAAGTTGCAGATCGAGTCGCAAAATCGCGAATTGGAGGAGATGACCCGCAAACTCAAGGAACTGGATGAACTGAAGACCCAATTCTTCGCCAACGTCAGTCATGAGCTTCGTACGCCGCTTGCCCTGACGCTCGGCCGCACCGAAAAGCTGCTGTCCTCCGACACCCTTGCGCCGGCGCAGCGGCGTGAGTTGGAAGTAGTTCATCGTAACGCCCGGGCGCTACTCAAGCAGGTCAACGACCTCCTTGATATTTCCAAACTCGAGGCCGGCCGAATGAACGTGGAGTTCTCAGACGTCGATTTGGCGCGTTTGGTCAGACGAACGGTCGCGCACTTCGACTCGCTTGCCTCCGACCGTCACCTCAGGTTTGCCTACAAGGGTCCGGAATCGCTTCCTGCACAGGTCGATCCCGAAAAGATTGAGAGGATACTCCTCAACCTCCTCTCCAACGCATTCAAGTTCACTCCAGATGGAGGAACAATCAGATGTGAGTTGATTCCTGATGGGCCGAACACGAAGCTGGTAGTTGCCGACAGTGGCCCCGGCATACCGCCGGAGATGCGCGAAGCTGTGTTCGAGCGCTTTCGCCAAGTCGAGTCAAACAGCGCACGCAGATTCGGCGGGACCGGCCTCGGGTTGGCGATCGTCAGGGATATGGCGCAGCTACACCATGGTTCGGTGCAGGTCGGCGAGGCACCGGAGGGTGGTGCTGAATTCATCGTCGAACTTCCGGTACGGGCCCCGGACTCGGCCACCGTGAACTCGACCGCTCTCGCCTCGGCCGCCCCTATCGACGCTCAGGCGGAAGATGTTGTTCATTCGTTGGAACCGGTGCAAGTCGATCTTCCTACTACTTCGAGTGACGTCGACAGCGCGCTCGCATCCGCACCTCTGGTGCTCGTCGTCGAGGATAACCCAGAGATGAACCGGTTCATCGTCGAAACCCTCGCGAGCGAGTATCGCGTGATAAGCGCGCTCGATGGGAGAGATGGACTGAAAAAGGCGCTGACGCTGCAACCCGACCTGGTCCTCTCCGACGTTATGATGCCGGAAATGAGCGGGGAAGACCTGCTGCGCGACCTTCGCTCCAGGCCGGAGTTCGAGGGAACGCCCGTCATCCTGCTTACGGCAAAAGCTGACCAGAAGCATCGCGTTCACGTCCTCCGCATGGGTGCGCAGGATTACATAATGAAACCGTTCTCGGCGGAAGAGCTGCGATTACGAGTCCGTAACCTCGCATCCATGACGCTCACTCGTCGCGTGCTCCAGCAGGAACTGAATACTCACACGCATGATGTTCAGCAACTGGCGCACGAGGTAAGCCTCCGGACACGCCAGTTGCATGCCGCGATAGAAGCGCTGCGCATCAGCGAGTCGAGATTCCGTCGTCTGGTTGAATCGAATTTGTTGGGCGTGATCACCGCAACCTTCAGCGGCGGCGTAACCGAAGCGAACGACGAATTCTTGAGAATGGTCGGTTACTCGCGCGAAGAGCTGAATCGCGGCGACCTCGACTGGCAAGCCATGACCGCGGAGGAAGATGCGGACAAGGACATGCAAGCCATTCAGCAACTTAATGCCGCGGGTGTTGCAGGTCCCTGGGAGAAGCAGTACATACGCAAGGACGGCTCTCGTGTGCCGGTCCTGCTGGGGGCAGCGCGGCTGGACGGCAGTGAGAACACCGCAATCACGTTCGTTCTCGATCTGACGTCGCAGAAACGTGCTGAAGCTCGAGTCGCGGTGCAGTACGCTGTCGCGCGCATTCTGTCCGGAGTCGTAGACACTCAACCCGTTTTCCTGGAGCTCCTGAAGGCGATAGCTGAAAACCTTGGCTGGGACTACGGAGAGGTCTGGACGGTCGATTCGAAGGCGGGTGTTCTGCGCTGTATCGAAACCTGGAGTTCGCCACCGGGTCGTTTCAAGCGTTTCGAGGAATTCGCCCGCAAGGCGCAGGTCGCCCGGTCTCAAGGACTACCCGGACGCGTTTGGGCCAGCGGCTCTCCCTGCTGGGTTACGCGCATGCAAGAAGAATCTGGACAAATGCGCGCTTCCCTTGCTGCCGAGGATGGCCTTCACTCTGCATTCGGTTTTCCGATGACCAGCAACAATGAAGTTCTCGGCGTTTTAGCGTTCTTCAGCCGGACAGTTCAGGAGCCTGACGAGGAACTGCTGCGGATTTTAAGCGGCCTCGGGAATCAAGTTGGACAGTACATGGTACGCAAACGCAGCCAGGCTGCATTGCGGGACAGCGAACAGCGTTTCCGAACCGTGGTTGAGGCAGTGCCCCAAATCGTGTGGACAGCAAATTCGGACGGAGCCATCGATTTCTACAACCGGCGTTGGTACGACTACACAGGCTTGTCGTACGAACAAACAAGAGGCTGGGGTTGGCAGCTGGTCGTACATCCAGATGACCTGCAGCCTTCTATCGACCGCTGGACGCACGCCGTCCAGACCGGAGGCTATTACGAGGTCGAAAGCCGCATTCTGCGGCAGGATGGAACATACCGCTGGCACCTCGGCCGTGCAGTTCCTCTCCGCGATGCGGATGGCAGGATACTTAAGTGGTTCGGCTCCTCCACCGACATCGACGACCAGAAACGGGCCGAGGAGGCGAGCGCTCAACTGGCTGCCATTGTTGAAAGCTCCGATGATGCGATCATCGGCAAAACCCTCACTGGCGTCATCACGAGTTGGAACCGCGGCGCCGAACGCATTTACGGGTACCGACCCGAAGAGGTTATCGGCAAGCCCATCTCCATTTTGACTCCCCCGGAACGCCACGGTGAGATGGCCGACATTCTTCGCAGGCTTGCAGACGGCGAACAAATCCAGCATCTTCAAACGGTGCGATTAACCAAGGACGGCCGCCACATTGACGTGTCGCTCTCGGTCTCTGTAGTGCGCGATGCCGAAGGCAAAGTGACAGGCGCCTCTACTATTGCCCGCGATGTCACGGAACTCAAGCGCGCGGAGGATGCGTTAAGGAACAGCGAAAAGCACGCCACAGTGGGCCGTCTGGCCGCCACCATGGCTCACGAAATCAACAATCCGCTGGAAGCCGTTTCGAATGTTCTCTACCTCCTGGGCAGCAGCCCTACTCTCGACGACCAAGGCCGCCAGTACGTCACCATTGCCGCTCAGGAGATGGACCGGATAGCACACATCGTCAGACAGACGCTTGGGTTCTATCGTGAATCCTCCGCTCCTGTGATGATCGATGTTGCAAGTCTTGTGGACAGCGTAGTGGCCCTGTATTCGAGGAAGATTCAGGAGCGGAGGTTGAAGTTGGAGCAGCAGGTCGAGCCAGTCGGACCCGTTCCCGCGTTTCCGGCAGAATTGCGGCAGGTGTTCTCAAATCTCATCGTCAACGCGATTGAAGCTACGGAGCAAGGGGGGAGGATCAAGATCCACGTGTATCCGAGCCGTGATTGGACGCAACCGGCGCGTTGTGGCGTCAGGGTGATGGTATGCGATACCGGCGCCGGCATCGCGCCGGAAAACCGGCGCAGCTTGTTTGAACCTTTCTTCACGACCAAGGGCGAAAAGGGAACAGGCCTCGGGCTTTGGGTCAGCAACGGCATCGTCCAGAAGCACGGGGGAGTGCTTCGCGTGCATAGCAGTGTGCGCCCAGGCAAGTCGGGCACCTGCTTCTCGGTGTTCTTGCCAAGCGAGTCAGCCACGCCGAATGCGCAGAATCCCGATGCGGCGTAGCGCACGGCCGAAACGGGCATCTTTGCCGTGCTGCATTGTATATTGATGACAGCCCAGGGTGCCTGCTTCTTCGTCCTTTGAGACATGACTTCGCGCAAGACGCTTTCAGCAATCTTTGTTGTCGTCGCTTTATTGGCTGCTGTTTTGACCTATCTCGCCGTCGCCCGCCGGCACGGGTCTGCACGTCCGATCGGCTACCCCGTCGCAATCGCCGTTCCTCTTGGCCTGCCGGATGTGCCGATTCCGGCGGATAATCCGCCGACAGTTGAAACAATCGCCCTTGGACGTCGCCTGTATTACGACACGCAACTTTCTCTTGATCGCTCGATCTCGTGTGCGAGTTGTCATGAGCCGGCCGCCGGCTTTGCCGACCCGCGACCGGTGTCGGTCGGCGTTGGAGGAAAGACCGGGACGCGCAATTCTCCGCCGGTCGCCAACGCCGCGTACTACGCCACTCAGTTCTGGGATGGCCGTGCTCCCAGCCTGGAAAAGCAGGCCGAGGGCCCGGTTCAGAATCCGGTCGAAATGGTCCACACTCTGACGGGCGTGGAGAAACGCCTCAATGCGGACGCCAGCTATCGCGAGCAATTCGCAAAAGCTTTTGGCCCACGCAAGATCACCTACGAAATGGTGGAAAAAGCGATCGCCAGTTTTGAGCGCACGGTGCTCATGGGAAACTCGCCATTCGACAAGTGGTACTTCGGTCATGAGGAGAACGCTGTCTCGGATTCAGCGAAGCGAGGCTTCGACGTGTTTCGGCGTGCAAACAAGGGAAATTGCGCATCCTGCCACGCTTTCAGCGATTCCAGTCCGCTCTTCACGGACAACCAATTCCACAATCTCGGTGTGGGAATTGGCGACGATTTCATGCCAAAAGACTTGGGACGTTTTACCGTGACCGGGATCGACGCTGATAAGGGCGCGTTCAGAACACCGACATTGAGAAACGTCGCGCTTACAGCTCCTTACATGCACGACGGCAGTTTGAAGACGTTGAAGGATGTGATTGACTTTTACATTGGAGGCGGAAACTCCAATCCGTATCGCGACCCGAAGATGAAGGAACTGAGTTACCTGACCGCGCAGGAGCGCAAGGACGTTGAGGAGTTCCTTAACTCGCTGACTGGCGAGATGCCTCCGGATGTTGGTCCGTCGTCGGTGACTAGACCTGTGCAACACGCACGCCGGTAGCGACCTCGTGCCCAGAGAAGTGTTCGAAACTACCTGAGAACGCCCCATTTAATTTCCATTTCTGGAACGCGAAACCGTTGTTTCCCAGCTCTTGTGGCTGGCCGTTTCTCTCGAATCTGGAGAATTCTTCACAGGATTCGATTTCAAGGCGACAGATCTCGTCACAACACAGGGCGCCTATGCTGTCCAGGCGATCCGGTCCAGACGTCGCGGCTCCATTCGCTTCTTGCCGGACGGGTCCGTGAACTTCACCTGAAAAAGCAGGTGCTGATGCCGGCTGTGTTGATCTGCGCAACACCTACGCATGCCGGCGGTGACGTCATGTTGCTTCTCGGCGGCGGTTCTGAACGGTGAATTGCTTGTCCTTACGTCGTATGGCGAGTAGTTTCACCGGAAGAGCGGGTATAGCTCACAGCAATAATCCACCGATATTTTCCACATTTTTGAAATATTTTGTCGTACGCCAGCCGCAATCGCTGTGCTATACAGTTGCCGCGACTTCAACGAGAAAGTTTGCAACACATAAGCGCTGGTCCTGTCGGCGCGTCGGAGTCGTGTCTCCGGCTGACCCTGGTAGGGAATGCCGAAAAACGTTTGTAAAGAAAAGGGTCCCTTGGGACTCGCGGGGCGAAGCTGCGTATGGCAACGCGATCGCAAAATTTTACGTATGACACTTTCCCAGCTGTCGTGTCAGTTGAGCCGCAGTGGCTCGCAGTGCACACCTCCTCTCGCCACGAGCAGCAGGTAGCGCATCATTGTGCCGCACGTGGGATTGAACATTTTCTGCCGCTCTATTCCGAAGTTCACCGGTGGTCCGACCGTCGCGTCGTCATTCAAGCGCCCCTGTTTCCCGGTTACGTGTTCGTGCGCATTTCACGACAGATGCGCCTTGCAGTGTTGCAAGTTCCCGGTGTCGCTAACGTGGTCGCCTTTGGCGGTGTGCCGGCCGCCATTGAAGCTGCGGAGATTAACGCGCTGAAGCGTGGAATCC
>JAEZPW010000283.1 GCA_023441255.1 Acidobacteriota bacterium | reverse complement strand
GTCGATCGAGTCGAACGAACGGAACTTGATGTTCGGGTTGTGCTTCGACAGCACTTTCGTGATCGCCGCCGTCAAGGTCGTCTTGCCGTGGTCAATGTGCCCGATCGTGCCCACGTTCACGTGCGGTTTACTGCGGTCAAACTTTTCTTTCGCCATGATTGCCTCGTATTCAGGAATCCGGAGCCCGATATCTCGGAGCCAAGATTTTCAGAACCTAAAGACGCGAACGTCCGGACGCGCCAAGGCACGTTCGGAAAATCCGCCTTCGCAAAATCTGTGATCACCCGATCTGAGACTTGCGATATTGAAAATCCGGAGCCGATGTTGAGGTGTTTGCGCGGCATCTGAGCCGCGCGCCGAAATCCCGACCCGCAGGGGAGGGAACCCGACGCCTCAAATCAACTCAAAACTCTGGAGCCGATGACCAGGATTGAACTGGTGACCTCTCCCTTACCAAGGGAGTGCTCTACCAACTGAGCTACATCGGCCCTTAAAACCTGGAGCGGGAGACGGGAATCGAACCCGCGACCAACAGCTTGGAAGGCTGTGACTCTACCACTGAGTTACTCCCGCCCTCGAAACCCGATCCTGCATTCTTGCTACTGCCGGCGCGCGTTCTCTTCCTCAATCTTGCGGCGCCAGAAGTACATTAGCGTGCGAAACGCGAACAGTCCCAAGATCACCAGCGTTACGCCTCGCAGGCTCAGATGAAAGCTGCTGCCTATGCTGATCGGCTCGCTACTCAGCGTCTGCCAGGCCAAAAAACCGATTGCCGCATAGGCCGTCAACGCCAGTATTAACTTCTGTTTGAGCTCCAACCGCCGCCCGCTTTCATTTCGCTTGTGTAGGGACGGGTCGTAGACTCGGCGCTACACCAAATGCAAATTCATGGTGCACAGGGGAGGATTCGAACCTCCGTAGCTCCTAGGAGCGGCAGGTTTACAGCCTGCTGCCATTAACCGCTCGGCCACCTGTGCACATCTGGTTCGCGCCTGCCGGAGCCTTGCTCAACAGCCCGCGCCAACCACAAACTTTCCAAAGACCCGACCCGTCGCGCGCAAACATACTTCCGCATTCGACAACTTAGAACGGGAAGCTCACTAAGGGATTTCTTCCGTCGAGAACTGCGCTCGCGTGGTCTTTCCAACGTGGAGCTGGCGAAGGGATTCGAACCCCCGACCCTCTGATTACAAATCAGATGCTCTACCAGCTGAGCTACGCCAGCAAAAACCTATCCCGAAAGCCGGGACAAAGTACAAAGGTTAGCATAGCGGGAAAACCCTCCGCAAGCACACAAGCCCCTTGTCTTCCGGAAGAATGATTATGGCATAACCACCAGCGGCGCTGCCACGGGAAAATCAGTAAACGAGTACCTAGAATCCAGCACCTAGTTCACCGGAACCTTCTGAACTGCGCAAGTTCGCTTCGTGCTTGATTCTATCCAAAGCACCGCTTCTTCCGCTACTCTACAGGGGTCTGGCAGGTCGCGCACGTCAATGGATGCGCCTTTCGGACGCTGCGTATCTCGTTCACTTGCCATGCAACTCGGTACTCGGTACTAAGTACTGCCTCTATGCGACGACGCACAACTCGAATCGTTGTTTCGCTCGCGGCCGTCATCGTTCTGATCGCCGCCGTCATTCTGGCCATTTTCCTTCGTAAGCGCGCCGCCCCCGAGACCGCGCGACTGCTGCCCGATGCCGACGCCTTCGTCTACGTCAACCTGAAACCACTGCGCACCGCCGGACTCATTGGCCAGCATCCGCCCGAGATCACCGACCCCGAGTACAAGCAGTTCGTCGAACAGACCGGATTCCAGTTCGAGCGTGACCTGGACGAAGCCGCCTTCGCCGTCCATCTTCCCGAGCCCATCGTTCGCCCCGGCGAAAATGTATCGCCCCCGGACAGGTATTCGCGCTTTTCCGAAATCTTCGAAGGCCATTTCGACAACACCAAGGTCGCAGACTACTTCCGCAAGAACGCCGCGAACATCGAGAAGTACCGCGAAGTCGAGATCTTCAGCATCCCGCTGGAAGGCCGCACAGTCCGCATTGCTCTGCTCGGCGTCGGCACTGCGGCGGTCTCGAACACCGACGGCCCTTCCGCCATTCACGGCATGATCGACAGGTACAAGGAAATCGCGCTGCCCTTCGGCGGACCTCCTCTCATCCGCGACTACTACCATTACGTGCCGCTCGCCTCCCTGGCGTGGAGCATCGGTCGCATGCCGTCGAGCGGACCGGGACAGGGTTCCCTGCAGCTGCCCGGCGGCATCAGCACGCAACTGTTTCTGCCGCAAGGTACCGTGGTGGTAACGTCTGTGCGCTATACCGGCTCAGTACAGATCAAGGCCGAGGCATTGACGCAAAGCGAACAGCAGGCCGCCCAGGTGGCGGAAAAAGCGAACGCCTTCCTTTCTATCTTCCGCGGCCTTGAACAGACCGAACAACTGCGAGGGCCCGATCCTGACGTAAAGGCCTTCTTCGAGTCGCTCAAGGTCGACCAAGAACGAGACCGCGCCGTGCTCTCGGCAACCGTCCCGCAAGGCTTCATCAAGAAGATGCTGCAGGAACCGCCCATCGGCGAAGCGCCACTCGTGCAGGGCCAACAAGCACCACCTGAGCCAGTGAAACCGACGCCGAAGAAAGCGCCTGGTCAGAAGAGGCACTAAACAGCATGTTTCTTGTTTCTGGTTATTTCTTTCTAACTGTGCATTCCGTGTGGCGGGTGACAGGTTGAAGTCTTGACCTACCCGCCTCCTTCAGAACGCCGGGCGCAACAATACGAGAAACCAGAAACAAGAAACTAGAGACTTCCCTCTTGTCTCGTTCGGTACGCCGAACTACAGCTTTGCTGAAACTGTGTCATACTCTTGAGACCTCGGGCCCCGGTTCCAAGTTGGGGGACAACCCGACTCGTGAATCGCAGCACGAGTGCAAATTCGACGACTGTGAGCTGCTCCGCTTGGTTGACCGCGCGACATGATTCGTTAGGTTCCGCTCAACGGATGGCATGCAGAGGAGAAAATTGATGAAGAACGTTTATGTGGGCAACCTCGATTTCGGCGCCAGCGAGCAGGACATCCGCGCACTGTTCGAGCAGTACGGACAGGTCGACAATGTCAGCCTGGTGCGCGACAAGTTCAGCGGCCAGTCTCGCGGATTCGCTTTCGTTGAAATGTCCAACGACAGCGAAGCCGACACGGCCATCCAGAACCTGAACGGACATCCGCTGGGTAAGCGTAACCTGACCGTGAACGAAGCACGTCCGCGCGAAGAGCGTGGCGGAGGCGGCGGTGGCCGCGGCTTCGGTGGCGGTGGTGGACGCTCCGGTGGCGGCGGCGGACGCGGCGGCTATGGCGGCGGCGGACGCGATCGCGGCGGACGCGGCGGCGGCGGCGGAAACCGCTGGTAACGTCAAAAGCTTAGCCACGGATTTTCACGGATCAACACGGATCAGAAGTAACGAAAAAGAAACGCCGGACCTTCGCGGTTCGGCGTTTTTGTTTGCTCTGATCTGACGTGCGTTCGTCGCCAGCGGAGTCCATGGAACACGCGCTCGGCAATGCAATCTGAACCCCGCCGAAACGGCTACTGCTTGAATGCGTGCCCGATCACTCGCGCCGGGTCGGTTGACATCGTCCACACCTCGCTGGACGATACAACGTAGAACGTGGGCGTCACCCCGAGGCCGATTGCGTTTGCAGCAACTGTGCCCGTGCCGCGACCGGTTGAATCGACCTGGTAGGTGCCGGTGATGGACTGCCCGGTGCTCAAGGTGCCATTGCTATAAACATCCACCGTGCCGGTCAATGTTCCGCTTCCATTTGCGTTCCAGATGCCGCCCACGTAGGTCGGGCCACCGCCCATAGCCACGCTGAACTTGCCCGTAACGGTCGACGCGCTGAACGTTCCCGCCGACTGCTTCTGCATCACGCCCCACGTGTAGGTATTCTGCCCTGACCCGACGATCAGCGCCTTGTCCGCAGACACGGTGTATATCGTGAGCTGTGGCCCGTCAGGGATTGTGATCGTGCCGTGTCCGTCGGCGATCATCGCGTAGGTGGCGGTGAAGGGTGCATTCACGTCGTTCGATGCAAGGCCCGTGGTGTCGCGCACGCCGGTGAGGTTGCCGTTGCCGTCGGCCGTCATGCGGCCGATCCCCGCCCATCGCGCGCTGACGGGCAGATAGTCCATCCCTTCGGTCAGGAACACGTAGTTGCCGTTCAGGACGGAGTTCGACCCGGTATTCCCGGTCGAGGTTTGCCTTTCGGCGAATCCGGCCAGCAGTGTGCCTTCCTGGTCGGCGATCACCACGGCCTTGTCGTTGGAAACGAAGTACAGGCGCAGGTGCAAGCTTGTCGCCGAACCGGTCATGACAGCCGTGCCGATGCCGTTCGAACCGAGGGTGAACGATCCGATCTCGTCATCGATGAAGGTGTCCTCGATGAGTGTGCCCACTTTCACCAACTGGCGCGCGGTGTACACCTCGGAGTTGCTGACGACCAGCGAGCCCACGCTGTGCTGCTCGGACGTTACCCCGCTCGCCGACTGCCAGCCATCGAGGTTGTAAACGAATCTTCCGTTCACGGCCGAGATGGACGAGCTCTGCTTCATGATGGCGCCGACCGCCACTCCGTCGTTGTCGAACCGGATCACGGTGATGCCGGAAGCATTGATGGCAAACTGAAACTTCATCGGATTGCCGGCTGCGAGCGTGAACGTTGCGCTGCCTCGTCCGTCCTCCTGCACACTGTAGGTTCCCGTGAATGTCGTATCTACCAGTTTCGTGCCGTTGCCGACCGTGTTCGCCAGCAGCGCTCCAGAGGTCAGGTGGCCCTGTCCATCGGCCACAAACTGGGCGGCAATGCCATTGGTGCCGAGAAAATCGGCGCCGGTCGCCGTCAGAATGTAAGTGCCGTTAAGGTCCGCGTTGGAATACGCGGGTTGGTTCTGGTCGGGAGGAGGCGTTGTGTTATGACTGCCCCCACCGCATCCGGCCAGGATGAAAATCAATGCTGCTGATAAACAAAGGAGCGCAGGAAAAGACAGCTTGCGCATGGTTCACCTTCCTGTGGGCAGGACCCACAACCACGGCAGCTCAGGCGGGGGGCATAAACTGTGCCGGGCACGGAGTTGCGCGCCACGCGCTCCCCATGCCGCAAAACAGTATGCAGGTATTCACCGCAGACGACTAATGCTTTTCAGTGTACGCGCCTTTCCAGAGTTCCCGAATTGGAAACCCGAGGGGCAACTTGGTCCTTGGTGCCCCACGTTCGCGAAGCTAACGAGGGGCTTTCGCTTCAGGTCAACAGACTTGCGGGTGCCCATATCTGCCCGATGTTGGCAGATGTGGGTTGTGAGACGTGCCATCCACCAACTCAGCTCTGCAATTTGTTTGCGCCGGCCACTTCAAACTGAACGCACCCCGACTTCGCTCTCCAATCACCAAATCGGGATTGGTGGATGAAGCCTGTTCGCGTCAACAACCGTGGAACTTGGCTGGAATCGAGCGTAAAGTGCTGACCATGACTTGGCGCGAGCGAATCGTAGTAACGCTACCGTTTGCTATTGCTGCAGTACTGACGTTTTGCTCTCTGGGCCATTCTGCACCTACACCCGCGAAGGAAAAGAAGACGATCATGGAACCTCGGATAAGCGTCATCACCCTTGGGGTGTCAGATCTGCAGCGGTCCTTTCGGTTCTACAAAGAGGGTCTCGGATTCCCGACAAACATGACCCCCGACCGCGGGATTGTCTTCTTCACTACCTCTGGGACGCGGGTCGCGCTGTATCCGTACGAGAAGCTTGGCGAGGACGTCGGATGGAAGGTCTCGCCGGACGCAAAAGCGAAGTTCCCCGGGATCACTTTGGGCCACTGCGTCCGAAACAAGAGCGACGTGGATGCCCTTCTGCTGCAAGCGAAGAACGCAGGCGGAACGATCGTGAAACCTGCAGCGGATACCTTTTGGGGAGGATACAGCGGATACTTTGCCGATCCGGATGGCTATTTGTGGGAAGTAGCCTATTTCGATCAATGGAAATTCAATCCGGACGGGAGCCTGATCCTTGAACAGTGAAATTGGTGGCTCACTCAAGCTTGTCTTGATTGAGCGTTGACGGTTTGCGGTAGCACTATGTCCAGTGTGCCCGGGTAGTGAGCGGGATGCCCTGTTACCGACAACTATTTGGCCTTTGCGGAAAATTCATGTAAGAAGCGGCCGCAAACGGCGATAGGATACGCATCAGCTGGACGCGAGATTATGCTCAACTGGCTCAACGTAAGCGCACGCTGTACGCGAACCGAAATGGTCTCAATTTCAGACGAACAACGGTATCTCTCACGACTCTTGAACGCCGTTGCTGATGGCTCGCGGTCAAGCCGCGATGCGCTACTGGAGGTCGAGCACCGTTCATGGGACAAGACCGTGGCTGAGAACCGCGTTCTCGATAACGCATGGCACGAATTAGTTCATTTCAACACGGTTCGGGACATTCGAGTTAGTCACTGCCGATACGACCTAACACTGCGTGATTCTTTGAGAAAGCACTCAGCTAAGTTGCTGGACGCAGCAAGCGGCTCTTGACCAGAAGTTGGGGTTACTCACGGTATATCGGCTCTCGCTCACAATCCCGCTGTCGGGACTGTTACCGTGCGTCAAAGGCAATACTGATTGAGCACCTGCTGGAACACCAAACTCGCCGTCGGCATCGCCGTTATCCTGATAATCGCCGTTATCGCAATCTGCCGCTGGTCGGGCATCTAGGTCCGTTGCTGTCGATAAATCGCCTTCTATACAGGTATCCAGAGTTCCAAATGCTGAGTGATACGCTACAGCCATGACCGAAGGCCAAGACTTCGCAGTCATTCAGTTGCCCGTTCTGAAATGGCCCACAACGCTCGGATTGCCAGCGAAGCGTTTCCGTCTGTTTGTAGCCGCTAACGTGAAGGACACCAGTACCGATGTGTTGTCGGACTTCGCGTCAGCAGCCCTGAGTAACGGAATGGTCTATTTCTGTGCGTGGGGACGTGATTGCGAGAGGTTTCACGACATCGTTGACGAAGTCGTGGTCGAAGATGATCTTGATGAGCGCCGATTTTCGGGGCCGACTGCAAGTGACGTAGTCATGACGACATGGCACGAAGATGAAAACCTAGAAGAAGCTCTCGACTTCTTCGTGACGTGCGCAGTTCCAACGGACGGGTTCGCAGCGGATAGCGACTTCCGGCTGGTCATATGCGTGGAGGCGGCTGAATGGACGCAGAGAGCGAAGCGATTCCTCAGATCAGCATCGTTTAGTTGAACATATATCGGCCGCCTCGTAAGGTAATCCCGAATCAGATTGTGAGCGGTATTGTATTGAGCGGCTAAGCTCCGTTTGCGCGGCTACTGCGGAACGAAATCGCAGACATGCAACCCGCCAATACCGTCAGCACCCCCAACCAGACCACGTTTGCTGTCCACATGGCTGCACACCAAGTGGACAATCCGAAGTGCGGATAACACCAATACCGTTGCGAAACCTCCGCCGCGAGAGCTATCGACAAACAACCGCTGACTATCGCCACAACGGCAAAAACGATCCCACGTAGACGAGGACGGCGGTAACTGCGCCTGCCGAGCACTTCGAGTTGCCTCCCTACCCACCACCACCACAATATTCCGGTCGGCAGCAGGACAAGATTTCTACCTTCGCTTATGTCAAAGGTGCTGAGAATTACAGCAGGGCCTCGGATGGTGGCAAGCAGCACGGCAGGGAGCAGAAACGGAACGAGGGGCGGCTCGGCTTCATGGTGTGAGGCCGCCATTGTCTGGTTCCAGAACGCAGTCGAGCGCACACAATAGTATCCAATCGCAAATAGAAACAGCGATACTGCAACGAACAAACCGGGCAGAATGATTGCATACCGTCTGCGCATACACCGAATAGACACTCGAATGTGAACGAGAGTTCCCCGTTTGCTGATGTTATATCCCCCCTCCCTTCACCTTTCCCGAATCGGCATACGATTGCCCTGATGCCTCCTGGACGCTGGCTGCCGACCTATTTGCTCGAATTCGGTGAATGGCCGAGAATACCCGGCGTATGACGAACTGCGTCGTTGTATCGCGCTTGTCGCGACACCGTACTCCACTTGTACTGATCGCCGGCTTCGCCCTGATGGCGGGCGTAGTTCTCGTGTCAGGGCGCAGTGCGGCCGAACAAGTGCCCGCGCCACCGGCGGGCGTCGTTCGCGTGGACACCACGCCCGCGCATGTCATCAATGCTTTCGATCCGGATCGTGCGCTCGGCAGTTCGATCGACGTGCTGTCGCGCGCCGACATCGACATGGTCTACACGCCGCACATCATCCAGGAAACACTCTCGGCCGGATGGGGGCCGATCACCTACCGCAACAACACCGAGCTACGTATGGCAGCGTGGCACTGGAACCCGAATGGCTCGTGGAGCGATACTGCGCACCAGGGCGGCTACTTCACCGGCAGCACCGAGCTGCGGGACCCCATCCGCTACATTCTTGCCTATGCTCTGCCGCACCGCGGGTTCGCCACCAGCGGCGACCGGCCGATTGCCGGGCCGAACCTCACCTACTGGAAGAGCAATCCGTATCTGACCAGCAGGTTCACAGGCGAACGCGATGCGTCGCACCCGCAGTGGGTCGTCGTAGACCTGCAGGCGCCAAAACAGGTGAATTCGATCCGCATTGTCTGGGCCAGTCCTCACGCCACCAACTACCAGGTCGATTATTGGGACGGGACGGACGCGCTCGACTTCGACGGCGGACCGAAAGGCCAATGGGTCATCTTCCCGTCAGGCACGGTGAAAGACGCGAAGGGCGGCACAGTCACGCTGAAGCTCGCTGACGCCCCGGTGACTACGCGCTTTGTGCGGGTGTTGATGACGGAATCGTCGAATACCTGCGACGAACACGGTTCGGGCGATGTGCGGAACTGCGTCGGCTACGCGATTCAGCAGATCGCGCTGGGCACGATCGGCGACGCCAGAGACTTTGCGGGCCAGAGACCCGCCACCACACAACAGCCCGAGCGTGAAAGCGAAGGTGCGGCGACACAGGATGCGGCGGCACAGGAGGGGTCGTTCATCGAAGTAACGAAAGACGCGGCCGAGAAGCCGACGACTTACACCGTGTCGTCCATCGATCCGTGGCATTCCGCGGAAGACGTGAAAGACGACGGACAGTACCAGCACAGCGGCTTTGACCTTTTCTTCACCAGCGGTCTGACGAGCAATCTGCCGGCAACCATACCCGTAACCATGCTTTACGGCACGCCGGAAGACGCGGCGGCACAGATCGCCTACCTCGAAAAACGTGGCTATCCCATGGGCTATGTCGAGATGGGCGAGGAGCCTGACGGCAAGCACACCATGCCGGAAGATTACGCCGCGCTCTACCTCCAATGGGCGGACGCGCTGCACAAGGTCGACCCGAAGCTGAAGCTGGGCGGCCCCATTTTCGAAGGCGTCAACGAAGACATTCGTGTGTGGCCTGACGCGCAAGGACGAACGTCGTGGATGGGCCGCTTCATCGCTTATCTGAAAAGCCACAACCGCCTAGCCGACCTGAGCTTCGTGTCGTTCGAACACTATCCGTTTGAACCGTGCTCCGTCACCTGGAACAGCCTGTTCGACGAGCCGCGGCTGATGAAGCACATCCTGCAGGTGTGGCGCGACGATGGCGTGCCGAAGGACGTTCCCTTGATGGTGACCGAGAGCCATCTCGCCGCCAACCTCACCGGTCCCATGACGACCATCTTCGCCGCGCTCTGGCTGGCCGATAACGTCGGGTCGTTTCTTGAGGGCGGAGGCGCCGTGTTCCACCATTCGCCAGTCCAGCCGCAGGGCCTGCACAACACCTGCCTGGGCTGGGCCTCATGGTCCAATTTTGTTTCCGACGAGAACTACACGATCAAGGGCTACACCTCACCCTGGTTCGCAGCGCGCATGATCAATCTTGAGTGGGTGCAGCACCGGTCGGGTATGCACCATATGTTCCCGTCGCAATCGGACCTCAAAGACGCCGAAGGGCACGTGCTGGTGACCTCGTATGCGGTGCTCCGCCCGGACGGCAACTGGTCGCTCATGCTCGTGAACCGCGACCAGACGAACCCGCACGACGTGCGCGTGGTTTTCGAGAGCGCCGGGAAAAAGCCCGCCTCGTTCGCGGGGCCGGTTTCGTTCGTGACCTTCGGCAGCGAGCAATACGTGTGGATCAACGCCGGACCGAACAGCCACGCCGATCCGGACGGTCCGGCCCTTGGGCGGACAATCAACGCCGGACCCCGAACGCTATACACGCTGCCGAAAGCGTCAATCACGGTGCTCCGGGGCAAGATCGGCGAGTGACGCAGGGCGGCTCGACATGAATTCAAAGACAAAGAATACGCGGTGCGGAGTATGGATTTTCGTTACGCTGGTCGGGATATCGGCCTACTCACAATCTCATCCAGCGACCCCTGGGCTTAGTGCCAATCTGTCCCGCTACTACTTTGCTTCTCCGAAGGCGGAACTCGCGGCTCGCACCGATCTCGATAATGCCGTCGCCCAGCTTGTGGCGCTGAAGGGAAAAATCAACTCAGCGGCACAGTTGCTCGAGGCTCTGCGAACGTACGATACGGTGCAGGACCTGTTTGCCAAGCACGAAGGCTATCTGCACTTTGTATGCTCGCAGAACCGCAAAGATCCTGCTTGCGAGGCCGACGAGAAGATCGAGTCCGACGTCGATTCGAAGGTCGCCTTCCTCGCGCCTGAGATTCTCGCGATTCCCGAAGAAAGTCTCCGGAAGTTTGTCGCCCAGGAACCGGCGCTGGATCGCTATCGTTACGCACTCGCCGACATGCGCCGCAATGCGCCGTACACGTTGCCGGGTCCGGAGCAGGCTCTGCTCGACAAGTTTCAGCCACAAATTGCCGGCTGGCAGTACGACCTTTATCAGCAGATCGAGGCGAGTGTTTCATTCGGGAAGGTGAAGACAAAGTCCGGCGAGCTTGACGTCATTCGCCAGCGCACCCTCATCGCCATGGATTCCGATCCGAAAGTTCGCGAAGAAGGTTTCAAACGACGCTACGACGGGTTTGCTCGCCAGCGTGATCTGCTGGCATTTGCGCTGATTCACACCGTGCAGGCGCAGAATGCGTTAGCCAAGGCGCATCGTTACGCCGCCGCGCCTGCGCGCAAGTATCTCAGCCTCTATATGAGGCCTGAGGACACGCGCAGTCTGCTCGCCGCGATGGCGAAGCATGGAGAGGTCGCCAAGCGCTTCGAAAAGATTCGAGCTGCGGACTTCGAGCGCACGTATCACACCCCGGCACATGCATGGGATTTGTCTGCCGACGGTTTTGCTCCGCCGATTACGACACTGGCCGAGGCGAGATCGATCTATCACGAAGCATTCGCCGGTTTAGGAAGCGAATACCAATCGGCCTTCGATGCAATGCTCGATCCGGCGAACGGCCGCGCCGACATCATACCTGGCGGCGGGCCCAACCGTTATGGAGGCGGCTTTTCGATCGGATCGACAGGGAACCCGAGTATTCTCTATTACGGCCGTTACGACGGAACGTTTAAAGATCTTTCCGTGATCGCGCATGAAGGCGGACACGCCGTTCATCGCCAGTTGATGAGCGACAATCATGTGTTGCCCGCATACATGAATGGGCCGCATTTTCTATTCGAGTCATTTGCGGCGTTCAACGAACTGGTTCTGGCCGACTATCTCGCCGAGCACGCTCCTAATGCCGAACTTAAGCGCTACTACCGCAAGCAGTGGCTCGGCATCAAGGGCCTCGACGCGTTTTACGGTGCGCAGGATGCCTTGCTGGAGCAGGCGATCTATGACGGCGTCGCTAACGAGTCGGTGCGAAACGCGGATGATCTGGATAAGTTGACGGTGGCGAACGATGGGCAGTTTTCTATCTTTCCGGCAACCACGCCTGAGTTAAAGAATCGCTGGGCAATGGTGTCACTGATGTACGAAGATCCGCTCTACGACGTCAACTACGCTTACGGTGGGTTGCTCGCGCTGAACTTTTATCGCCTGTATTCGACGCGCCGCGATTGGTTCGCACCCCGCTATGTGGCGCTTCTAAAGAGCGGTTTCGACGCGCCGCCAGACGAGCTACTAAAGCGGTTTCTGGAGATCGACCTATCCAGTTCGCAGCTGCTGGATGACGCTTTGGCGGAACTCGAGACGCGGCTCCAGCAGCTAGAAACGAACCGCAAGTAGTCTTCCCGACCCTTGTGGCTGCAGACATTTGGCTGGTCGTCAACGAACGCTGCGTCGATGGCTTGCGCTGCCCACGACCAGGTACGGATGCGGGGTTCGAGTATCAGATCAGGGGATGGGAACAGATGGCCGGAGTTAGTCATTCCGTTACAACCAAATTCGAATCTCACCACACCGGCGAAGGACAGGCGCGACCTCGCTGACGCTGCTCTGCGGTTGTCGGGCAGCAATCTCCCCTGCTGAACATTATTCGCACCCGAGATTGATATCTGTGCGGGAAATCGCATTTTCGGCTCAGTATTCAGAGCAGCGGGATTACTGTACAGACGCCCTGTTATCGTCCACTAACTGTAGAAGCTCTTTAGTGACACACGTTTAGCGGCTAAACTAGCCCACGAATGAATCGACAGAAACTTTCATCTGCAACTCATACGGCTGGCACAGTTCATGACTATAACGGCACTGGTCGATGGTCAGTAGCTGCGGTGCAGACGCGATACATCGATTATTGCCGCTCGTATCAGGTCGCAGCACCGGCAGTTCCAGCCCCCCGCGAAGACAGTGAAGGTGGTGTGACGTGGGTCTACCCTGTGATGGAGTCTGTCATCGAGGGTATTGAGCGCGGCGATAAGGCTAGCATCGCACTCGGTGTGGAGTTCATCGAGGAAGATGCCCATTTCCCGTTCGGCAAAGTGCTCAAGTCCAACACCGCTAGAGCACTCCGTCGCGCAGATTTGAATGAGCACCAGATTGGTCGAGTTCGCGAACGGATCGCAAAGCTATTTCTGGCTGGTCACATACCCCATGAGTTCCGAGAGTATGCGAAGCTGTTGCGACACGTCGGTTTCGGTAATTGGTGGCCTGTGATCGAACGCGAAGCTCGGCTCGAAAATCCGTACGTTAAGCGCTATTACGAGTATTTCCGCGCAGCGCAGATAGCTAAGATGGCTGATAGGTGACGTGAAATCGCACTTCCATCCACCTATCCACAATCGTGGAACTCTGCCAAACATTCGCGTAAACTGCTGCCACGCGATTCCATGCGCCACATAAGGGGTTTTCGATGCGCGACAAGAAATGCAGCAAAGTAGCCGACTTCTTGTTACTGGTTGTCACTGCCATTCTCGTTGCAGTGGTCGGAACAGGCGCATTTTGGGCAGCCGATACATACCACCTAAACGCCGCATGGATTTTCGCCGTTGGTTCAGCCGTGGGTTTCTTTGTGGTCGTGGGCTGGGGGTATCGCTCACGATTGCGCTCCCCAGCATTCGCCGTGTTCTTCGGTACGTGGACGCTAGTTCACGTCATTGTGTTTCTCGCAGTTCTGGCCTACCTAGGTATCGGCTACTACTTACCCGTCGTCACTGTGGAACTGTTCGTCGGCTATACCTTTGCCATATGGCAGTTTGGCCCTCCGACAGACAAGGCTATTCGATAAATCGTCGCATCCATTCGCCCTGCTTGCGTTGCTTAGGGCGATTGGCAACGATAAATCCGCTTATCGCAAGTAATCCCAAAATGGCGACGCAATGGGTGATATGCAACCTTACCGACCGACCGCTGCAGATGTCCTGAGCCGGTACAACGACGAGGACCTGCCCGACTTTTGTGGAATTGTGCTAACCGATGTCAACCAGTCAGGATTGTTCGACAACTTCCCTTTGTCTGTTGCTGCTACTCGCGGAGACATCGATGACATCCGCGCTCTTCTCGAAGGCGGCGCGTTTGTTAATGCCGCAGGTGAACACGGTTGCACCGCTCTTCACGACGCGGTGGCGCAAGGAAACATTGCCGCCGTCAAAATCCTGGTGGAATGGGGAGCTAGTCTAAATCTGCAAGACGATTTCGGAGATACCCCGCTGGACATCGCGCGGCGGCGTAACAGCCCTGAGCTTCTGGCTGTTATGGAACGCGCACTGTAGCACCGTGACAGGTTGTTGGCGATAAATCCGCTTATCGCAAGCAATCCCGAAACGCGACTGTGAGCCTGATATCTACGGTTGCCTGTGAGTTGTATGGCAGAATCCGTTAGGGTTCTCTTATGCGGATATCTCAGACACTAGCGTTGGTGGGAGCTTTTGTTTCGTTCGTGTTGTCACTCCGTTTCTCGACTTCGATAACAAACGAGGTCAACGAAACCTCCGGCACGAATTACGAACGGCTTTGGAGTTTCGATGGCAACACGATATGGAACAACCACGCCGAAGCATATCCGTCGAGCCGGAAACGGCTGTTCCTCGCGCTGACAATAAGCCTGTGGTTTGGCTTGCTTCTTCTGGCTGCGTGCCTGACGCAATGATTGTGTTAGCGATTACTGTCGGTAAATCCGCTTATCGCTCACTATTCAGAGCGGCGGGGTTTACTTCTGCGAAACCCTGTTCGCGACAGCTATCGCTCTAGAATCACTCAAATGGCGTATAGCTCAAACAAGAACGCTGATCACGAAGCGCCTGTAACGGGAGTCGTTTTGGCAGCGCAAGCTGTTGGTGACGATGAAGAGGATACGTTGCTGATTCGTCAGATGGCGCAGGATGCGGTCGAGTATTGCGCCGGGTTTTCTTGGTGTCAGTCAGTGAAACAGGCCTACTTCGGCGGGGGCCTTGGGGGTGTGTTTTGTGTTTATCTTTTGTCGATCGTTCCGTCACGCGACGGCATCGGGCAGTGGATATGGGTTGTAAGAGGTGATATTCCGCCTGCGTATCTTCCGTTAGAAGACTGTGATTCTCCAAAAGCGGTCTTCGAGACTTATCTATGGGGAATGGGCAACTGGGTTGAGTTAGCGAAGCATGGAAAGGCCGAGTCGGGTGAAGACGGAGTTCCTCCCGTCAATCTACCCGCCACGCCGGAAAACGCAGCCATGTTGGAGAAGCGGCTGAGTATGTTGAGAGATCTCGTCGCGCCGTTCTTTGCCGAACAACAAATTCAATAATGGCGGCTAACGCAGCTGGGCGTTGCTCATGAATTTGTCACTCCTGAGTCAAAGCTGCGATCGTTCTGCGAAATCGCCATATCGTTCCTCATCCGGCTTCCCAGCCGTTGAAGCCGAATGGTGGATTTATCTTTTACCTTTCCTACCGGTCCTGCTCCTGTACAAGGGGCATTTGCGACGAGACTTGCAATTCGATCATCATTGCGATGCGTCGGTCTAATTGAAAAAAAGTTGCTGTCTTTTTGCCGTTTAATACCTTCGTCATGATGGGCACGTATTTCTGCCGCAACTGTGCAATCTCGATGTCCAAGTCCAACCACTTGCGGACAAACGACAACGACTGTTCGTCCGTCAATTTTCCCCACTCGTCAGCGTACTCTTGAATCAGGCGAAATTTTCGGTCGTTGATTGAGACCAACTCCGAGACGTATCGATCGTAGACTGGCCAGAACTTTGCCGCTTCGGTGTCCGTGAGTTGTAAATTCGCCGCAATCAACTGCTTCCTCTTTGACCGAAGATCCTTTCGGAGGAGATCCATATCCCGATCGCTAATAACGTGGCTAGTGCTCTCTTTTTGAGTGCTCTCTTTTTGCTCAGGTGTCTGAGTTCGCGCGAACGTCCCACTTAACAGGCACGATCCCGCAATCAATACGGCTAGTAGTTTTGTCATGCGATGTCTCCTCAACGAGCGCGGCCTCCGGCGACGTTGGCCTATGGTATTGTTCACGATTGGCAAGCACCAACTGGCAAAACTGACAGGCCCGCAGGCTGATTCGACAAGTCTGAATTGGGGCCAGTGCGGCTTTCTGACAATAACTCTGCGGTACGACCCTCAGCGCCACGATGAGAGTGTGTTCGTCGAGTTTGACGTTAGCGAGTGTTTAAACGCCTTCTCACTCACGATCGAGAAACGAAACTGCTGGGCGGATACGGCAAGGATGTCGCCTTCTTTTATGACTTCGTAACGCCCCAAAAACGCAACGCCGGGTCAGAGACCCGGCGCTACACAAGAAACATCTTCGTTCTGCCTTCCACGTTCTGCCTTTACAAAATGTACCTCGACAGGTCCTGGTCCTTCACGATATCGACCAGCGCCTTGCGCACGTAGTCGGCGTCGACTTTCACTGCCTTGTCCTTGAGGTCGGGCGCATTGAAGCTGATCTCGTCCAGCACTTTCTCCATGATGGTGTGCAGGCGGCGCGCGCCGATGTTCTCGGTGCCTTCGTTCACACGTGCGGCGAAGTTGGCGACTTCTCCGAGCGCCTCGGTGGTGAACTCCAGCTTCAGGCCTTCGGTCTCCAGAAGCGCCGTGTACTGCTTCACCAGCGACGACTTCGGCTCCGTCAGGATCTTAATGAAGTCCTCGACCGTGAGCGATTTCAGCTCGACGCGTATCGGAAAGCGGCCCTGCAGTTCGGGAATCAGATCGCTCGGCTTTGAGACGTGGAACGCTCCGGCGGCGATGAACAGGATGTGGTCGGTCCTCACCATGCCGTAGCGCGTGTTGACAGTCGTTCCTTCCACGATGGGCAGGATGTCGCGCTGCACGCCTTCGCGCGAAACGTCAGGCCCATGGCCGCTCTCGCGCCCGGCGATCTTGTCCAACTCGTCGAGGAAGATGATGCCGCTCTGCTCCACGCGTTCTACCGCGACGCGAGTCACCTGGTCCATATCGATGAGGCGCTGCTCTTCTTCCTGGATCAGGTATTCGAAGGCTTCGCTGACCTTCATCTTCCGCTTTTTCGTACGCTGGCCGAAGATGTTGGGCAGCATGTCCTTCATGTTGATGTCCATCTCCTCCACGCCCTGGTTGGAGATGATCTCGAACGCCGGAAATGACTTCTCGCGCACTTCGATTTCGACCAGGCGGTCGTCGAGTTTGCCTTCGCGCAGCTGCTGGCGAAGCTTCTCGCGCGTGCGCGTGTGCGAATCGTGGTCGCTTCCGCTGGCTCCGAATCCGACCAGTTGTGGCTGATCGGCCGGTCGCCCGACGCTCGGGCCGGCAGACGCCGCAGGCAGCAGCAGGTCGAGCAGCCGCTCCTCGGCGTTCATCTCGGCCTTGTCGGCGACGTCTTCCAGCTTCTCTTCGCGCACCATCTCGATGCCGATCTCGACCAGGTCGCGGATCATCGACTCCACGTCGCGGCCCACGTAACCGACTTCGGTGAACTTGCTGGCTTCCACCTTCATGAACGGCGCGCCGGCAAGCTTCGCCAAACGGCGGGCGATCTCGGTCTTGCCTACGCCCGTTGGCCCGATCATGATGATGTTCTTGGGAATGATTTCCTCGGCCAGGTCAGGCGAGAGCTTCTGCCGCCGCATGCGGTTGCGCAACGCGATCGCGACAGAGCGCTTGGCCTCGTTCTGGCCGACAACATACTTGTCGAGTTCCGCCACGATCTCGCGCGGAGTCAACTCGTCGAGGGTGACTGCTTCTTCTTCTGCGGTTCCGGGAAGATAAATTGCCATAAAGAATAATTCGCTTCGGGCCCTGGGCTGTGGGCTTTGGGTAATGCCCTGTTGCCTTAATTTGATTCTGCGCCGCTCATGTCGTGTGGTCCGCGAGCCAACCGAAAGCTGAAAGCCCGCGGCCAAGAGCGCTTTTGCCGGTGCCCACAGCCCAAAGCCCACGGCCCACAGCGCTTTACAGCTCTTCTATCGTGACCTTCTCATTCGTATAGATGCACATGCGGCCGGCGATCTTCATCGCTTCTTCCGCGATGTCGCGCGCGCCCATCTGCGTGTGGTTCATGAGCGCCTGGGCTGCTGCCTGCGCATACGGGCCGCCGCTGCCGATCGCCGCGATTCCGGTATCCGGCTCGATCACGTCACCCGCGCCGCTGATCAGGTATGTCTGGTCCTTGTCACAGACCACCAGCAGCGCTTCCAGGTGGCGCAGCATCTTGTCCGTACGCCAATCTTTCGCGAGTTCAACTGCGGCACGCTGCAGGTTGCCGTGATACTGCTCCAGCTTGGCGTTGAAGCGGTCGAATAACGAAAACGCGTCCGCCGTCGACCCGGCAAAGCCGGCCAGCACCTTATCTTCGTAGAGGCGCCGGATCTTCTTCGCGTTGTGCTTGATGACGCCTTCGCCCATCGTGACCTGGCCGTCTCCCGCCATGGTGACCTTGCCGTCACGACGCACGCACAAAACCGTAGTGGATCTGACTAAACGTTTCTTGCTCATTGCCAATCTATTGATTATAGCAGCGCGAGGAAGGTAGATGGAGGATGGCAGATGGATGATGGATCGCAGATCGCAGGAGTCAAATCGCAGATCTCACAATCGCAGGGTTCGCCGAACGAATTCGACAAGAAGGCGCAAAATGACTCCTGGCAAGAAACCCTGATGTGTGTTGCCTCGTGCGAACCGCATAACAAGCGGTACCACATCTGCCATCATCCATCACCCGATCTGAGATCTGCGATTCACCGTTTCGCCTTTATATCGTCCAGTTCCTGGACGAGTTCGTCGATTCGCGCCTCCAGGACGTGGCGGATCGACAATATCCCGAGCAGGCGGGCGTCGCCGTCGACGATAGGCAGGTGGCGGTAATGACGTTCGAGCATGACGGAGAGCGCTTCCGCCTCGGTCATCTGTTCGGTGGCAAGTTCGACCGGGGTGGTCATGATCTCGCGTATCGGCGTAGTGTTCGGGTCCTTACCGCTCAGCGCAAATCGCCGCATGATGTCGCGCTCGGTGCATATACCGGCCACGCGACCCTCGTTGTCCACCACGCACACGGCACCCACGTGATTGTCCAACATGTTGTGAATGGCCTGCGTAACGGTGGATTCAAAAGAAGCTACCGTCGGGTTCTGGTCGGCGATGTGCAACAAGCTCATGAGGACCACCTCTGCTAATAGCGTGGGAAACATCAGTTGTAGGTGCGAAGTGCCGCACCTGTCAAGCCATTCAAATCGCAGATTTCAAATCGGGCGAGCGCAGAAGTAAATGGTAGATGGATGATGGCAGATGGATGATGTAGGGCTGGGTGGTGCCGGAGACAAGCAATTTACCCCTCAGTCACCGCATTTCAGACTGTAGTCACATCATCCATCATCCATTTAACACCATCCATTCGATGTGAGATCACCCGATCTGAGATCTGCGATCTCTTTGCCCCCTCGCGCTTGCATTTCGTCCCCCGAACGGTTCGTTTCCTAACTTTTCATGGAACTGTCGCTCACCGAAGAAACGTGGCTTCGTCCAAGGGAATGGTTGGTGATGCTGGTTTAAACGCGGCCGCGGCCGGCACACCCAAATACTTGCGAGGGTGACATGAAGAAGCTGATCTGTGTGATGTTGGTGGCCTTGTTTTCTTTGAGTGCATTGGCGGCAGGCACGGCTGGAAAAGCCAGCATGAGTCTGAGCAGTCCGGCGCAGCTTGCGGGCAAGCAACTGGCGGCCGGCAACTACAAGCTGCAGTGGACCGGTGAAGGCAATGAGGTCAAGGTGACCGTTCTTAACGGCAAACAGGAAGTTCTGACTGCCCCGGCAAAAATCGTCGAGCGTGCCCAGGCGGCCCTGAACGACGCTGTTGTGAAGGGCGACGACGGCAGCATTAAGCAGGTTTGGTTCGGCGGCAAAAAGATGTCGATCGTCTTTGAACAATAGCTGGCAGGCATAACAACGGCTGTGTGCAGGTTGAAAAGGCTGAGTACGGCTTCAAGGGCCAGTACAGACTGAAACATTGTCTTCTCCCTGATTCTCTCCATCCCACGGCTCCGGGGCAGGTCACCGGAGCCGCTTCTTTGTTGTTCTCGTTCTTCAGCTTCTTACATGGCCCAGAAAACCGCCTTGGGTGCCTCATCCTTCGCCGGTTTTGGCGCGGGGTGTGTCTCTATGACCCAAAGGAAGGTAACTAAGGTAAATCGTCAGCCGATATAGGGTTAATGCCATGCCCGTCTTTTGTACCTGGACGGGAACTTTTCTCGATACGCGGTGTCTATAGCCTGTTCCACCCCAAATTGGGCCATTTGAGAATCACGGAGACTCCGATGAAATACATGACGTTTGTTTTGATCGCAATTATTGCTTTTTCTATGAGCGCCTTTGCCGTAACGGCCAACATGAACCTCATCTCGCCGGGCAAGATCAATGGCACTCAGCTGAACGCTGGCAGCTACAAGGTTTCGTGGACCGGCGAAGGCAGCAACGTTCAGGTCAATATCGAAGGCAAGGGCGTGAAACTGACCGTTCCCGCCACTGTCGTCAATAACCCCAAGTCGGCTGAGCACGATATGGTTCTGAAGAGCGCCGAAGGCAACGTGCAGGAAATCCATTTCGGCGGCAAGAAGACCATGCTGAAGATCGAAGGCACCGCCGGCGCAGCCGGGAAGTAAACAACTACTAGCTAGTAGTCAGTACCAGGTCCTCAGTGGCGAGTGATTGAGCGCAGGTGGCGAGTTTGCGGACCGCAACTGGCCGAAGGCGACTCACCACTCGCCATTTTTGTCTCTGAACTCCCACCGATCCGTCCTGATCCGTGTTCCACGGGTTTGTCTTCCTGCCCCTCTCATTCTGTTCTATCCTTCCCATCGCAATGGAAACGCCATCGCTCGACGCCGCCGCGCATCAGCCGCTGCCGAATATCCCTTGGTACGACATCCCCGACCCGGCCTCTCGTTCCCTCGACGATTTCGCAATTCGATTCGGCCTGCACGAACTCCAGATCGAGGATTGCCGCCATCGCCCGCAGCGCGCCAAGGCCGAGGAGCACGATCCCTATATTTTTGTCGTCCTGAAGCACGTTCACTCCGACGGAGAACTCGCCTTTGACGATCTCGACGTCTTTTACTCTTCGGACTACCTGATCACGGTTCACGAGCAGCCCTGCAAGGCTCTCGATAGAGTTCGCCAGCGCGCGCAACAGGAACACGTTCAGCGCCTCGACCGCCTCTTCTACATGGTCGTGGACTCGGTGGTAGACGAATATCAACCCGTGCTCGACACGCTCGCCGACCAGATCTCCGATATCGAATCCGAAGTCCTCGCCCGCCCTGAACCCGATGTGCTGGCACGCATCTTCTCGTTGAAACGCAAGCTGATCGAATTCCGCCGCATCGCCGGAACTATGCGCGAAGTCGTCAACTCCATCATGCGGCGCGAGGGCGGTCCCATTGGCGATGACCTCGACCCTTACTTCCGAGACATTTATGACCACCTCGTGCGTACCGTCGAACTCATCGAGAGCTACCGCGACCTGCTCACCGGCTCACTGGATATCTACCTCTCGGCCGTGGCGAACCGCACCAACGAGGTGATGAAAGTCCTCACGATCTGGGGCACTATTGCCCTGCCGCTGGTCATCATCACCGGATTCTTCGGCATGAACCTCAATGTCCCATGGCTCCAGAGTCCGCACGGCACCGAATATGCCGGCCTGCTCATGCTGACGTCAACGATCGCTGTGCTAATCTATTTCAAAGTGAAGAAGTGGATGTAGGTATCGGGTGATCGGGCCATCGGGCCATCGCACGATCGGGTGATCGGGTGATCGTGCCATCGGGTCATCGGGCCATCTGCCATCCGCGTAACTTCTCAATGAGAATACAGTCGCCCTGAGAGCCGGTGACTTTTTCAAACGTTGTCATTCCGAGGAGCGAAGCGACGAGGAACCTCTACCGCAGCAACGCCGTCCCGCGCGGCGGGCCCCGCTCAGTGTCCCGCGTCCGCACAACCCGGACGCATACCGCTCGAAACTCGAAATATCACCAGTTACAATCCGGGCCATGAGAAATGCGCTGCTGCTCGCAATGGTCCTCATGCTCGCCGCCATCACCACGACAGCCCAGACCACCACGCCGGCCACCACCGAGACGACAGCATCCGCGGCCCAAAACACCGAGCACGCTGCGGCCGACGCCGAGCAGGCCATCCGCACCGTGCTCGACCAGCAGGTCGCGGCCTGGAACCGTGGCGACCTCACGGGCTACATGTCCGGATACTGGAACTCGCCGGAGCTGACGTTCTTTTCGGGCGGCACAATCACAAAAGGCTGGGAGCCAACATTGAAGCGCTACCGCCAACGCTACCAGTCAGGCGGGCGCGAGATGGGCAAACTCGATTTCACCGAAACCACCATCGACATCCTCGGTCCCGAATCGGCCGTCGCCCGCGGACGCTGGCACCTCGCGATGAAAAACGGCCAGCAACCGAAAGGGCTCTTCACCGTAATCTTCCGCAAGTTCCCGGAAGGATGGAGAATCGTCCACGATCACTCGTCAGCCGACTGAGACGTGATTTTGTATGCGCATTCGACCGGCTTGCGCCAGTGCTTCAGTAGAGGCAACGCGCCGATGAAACACCAGGCAAAAACTATCCCCCAACTGGTCAACTCGCTCCACAGCGGAGGCGCACCGTAATGAGCACGATAGATCAGAATACCGAAAAACATGAGTAACACAACGACAGCACTGATACACCTGAACGTAAGCAAATAGATGCGCACCCACTTCGGTACGGTTTCGTCTTGCAGCTGGCCTCGTGCTGCATCCATCTTGTAGCCCACGGCGAACCAAAACAGGCCAGTGAACAGCAACAAGAGTGGTATTCGTATGTAGACCGCCCCCCCGAGCATCTCGTTCGCAATCAGCAAAGGCCCGGCGGTCAATATGGCAGGTGTCGCAAGCGCCAGAATGACAAAAAACTGGGCAGGCGGCGGTGGCGTCTCAACCCCCCAGCCGTCGAAGCTCGTTTGTTGTTCAGGCGCGCGGAACGTCGCCACGCATATCCCGACTGTTGCGACTGCAACGATTGGCATCCACCACCTGAGCGCAACGCGTTCCATGCTGCCTCCGCTAGCAACATAGACACCGCGCTACCCGGATTTGCTCCCGATCAATCTGCGAAGTGCGAAGCGATCTTACTTCTTCGCCGTACTCTTCGTCCCCGCGTCGGTCGCGGCGGCTTTCGGCTTCACCGATGAAAGATGAACGACAGCAGCGGCAGCCGTATACCTGACGACATCCTTGCCATCGTCCATTGCCTTGACGATCTTTGGCAGCAGGGTCGGGTCGCCCCGTTCTGCGATCGCCTCGAGCGCTGCCGTGCGCACGATCGAACTGCCCTCTGAAGCAGCTTCAACTAGGGCCTCAGCCGACGCCGGCTTCGGATCCCTGGCGAGAGCTTTGGCGGCTGCCGCGCGCACCGGGGAACTGTCGTCTTTCGTTAGCATCTTGAAAGCCTGAAAACCCATGCCGGCAAACGGGATGAAGCCGATTCCCTGCTCGACGCCGATCACCGCCATTTTCTTTGGGTCCTTCAGCATCTTCTCTTGTTCTTTCAGCAAGCCTTCGCTGGTCTTGCTTTCGCCGGTCAATATTGCGTAGTAGACACTGTAGGCCGCAGGGTCGCGCAGCATGTGCAGTGAGTTCGCCGCCGACAATATGACGGCAGGGTCCTTATCGTTCAAAGCGCGACGCAAGCGAGGCGCCGATTGTTTCGCCCCCATTCTCCCAAGAGCGCTTGCCGCGGCCACTCTTACTTCCGGCTCTTTGTCCGCCAGCGCTCGTTCGGCGAGCCTGCGAGCTTCCGAATTTCTCGGGATCAGCCCCAGGGCGCGAGCTGCTGTTGAACGCTGATCCTTGCTGTTGTTCTGTAGGCCGGCCCGCAGAATCAGCCAGGCGTTTGCTTCCGGACTAGCCTCCGCTTCCTTCTTGCCCTCGATCTCTGGAGTTGGCGCCTGACTCTGCGCTGCAACGCAACTTACCGCAGCGACTACCACCACCAGCAAAACACGCGCAATCGCACGCATACGTGGCTTTCTCTCGTTCATGGGAGCGCTCCACTTATGCAGAGTGAGGCTTCATGAGCGCGAGATGCCCGAAGCTAATGGCAGAGCGGAACGGCTCGTGACAAATGGGCAGGGTAGCGGCTTTTCGTCTTGCAAATCAGAAATCGAAATCAGAAATTGAAAACGCGCGTCAACCCGCGCAAACTTGCGGCTAAGCCTTCTGCCTTTGCAGTTCCCGATACACCTCGCTCTTGCTGACGCCCATTTCTTTCGCGAGCTTTTTCATGGCTGTCTTCTCGTCCACGGTGTCGGCTTCCATGATCTCTTCCAGGCGCGCGCGGACGTTTTTCGGCTTCGTCACCGGATGGTGGTTCGGCTCGGCCCTGCCGATCAGCAGCGTGATCTCGCCTTTCACTTCGTCGCGTGACTTCAGCTCGAGCAGTACCTGTTCGGCGTGACCACGCAGAAATTCCTCATGCAACTTGGTCACCTCGCGCGCGACCACCACGTGGCGCTCGCACCCGAGCACATCGACCACATCTTCCAGCGTCTCGACGATGCGGTGCGGCGCTTCATAAAAGATCTGCGTTCGCGGCGTTTCCCGGATTCTTTCCAGCGCATCTCTTCGCTCGCCCGCCTTCGACGGCAGGAACGCGCTGAAGCGGAACGAATCCAGCGGCAACCCGCTCGCCACCAGCGCCGCCAGAAACGCCGATGCTCCAGGGATCGGGACGACCTTGATGTGGTGACGAGTGGCGAGCGCGATCAGCCGATAGCCCGGGTCGGAGATACCCGGCATTCCGGCATCAGTCACTAGCGCGATCGTCGCCCCCTGCTCCAGGTCGCGGATCAACTCGGGGGCGCGCGTCATCTCGTTGTGCTCGTGGTAGCTGACCGTCTTCGTCTTGATCTCGTAGTGGTTCAGCAGCTTCTGCGTCTGGCGCGTGTCCTCGCACGCCACCATCTCCACCGACCTGAGCACGCGCAGTGCGCGCAAAGTGATGTCCTCAAGATTTCCGATGGGCGTTCCCACCACATAGAGAGCCGGAGCTTCCAGCGGCTCGTGCTCGGTACCATTGTCTTTTCGCGCGCTCATGTTCGCCTCTGTAGCGCCGGTGCCCTCACCGGCGGCTCCGTGTCGTTCCATGCTGGGTGCCCCACCTTCGCGAAGCTAAGGTGGGAGCCGGTCGCCGGTGCCGCTCCCGCTCCCGGCATGTCTCGGACAAGAGAGTTTACATCCGTCGCACCGAACATTGCGACGCAGCGGCCTCGCGGCTCCCTCTTCGTCGTTGCGCATATTCCCGTCGACCAACGACCGAAACCCGAATCCTGCTCTGCCTGAGCCGCGTCTAGATGAATGTAACGATTGTTCTTGCGGGGCGTGCATTGACCAGCTCTGCCCAGCAGCCTACAATCGTATTTTCAGCGAAATGAAATGGGCAGCGCCTTGGCTTCGCAGCTTGAAGCTTGTGTAGCGCCGGGTCTTCCACCCAGCGAATTCCGCGCGCCTAAGTCCAAGTGAATCGGGAGTCAGTGTGCCTCTCTACGAGTACCAGTGCCAGCAGTGCAACCACCTTTTCGAGCGTATCCAGAAGTTTTCCGATCCCCCGCTGAAGACCTGCCCCAAGTGCGGCGGCCCGGTCGAGCAGCTCATCTCGCCTCCGGCCATCCAGTTCAAGGGCTCCGGCTGGTACGTCACCGACTACGCCAAGTCAGGCAAGTCGCCCTCCACCAGCAGCAACGGAAAGAGCAGTGGATCGACCGATGTTTCCGCCTCGGAATCGAAGACCGAAACGAAAGCGGAGACGAAGTCCGAGAGCAAGCCCAGCACTTCTTCGACGGACAAGAAGTAGGTTATTGTGTAGCGCCGGGTCTTCCACCCAGCGAATTCCGCGCGCCTAAGT
>JAEZPW010000216.1 GCA_023441255.1 Acidobacteriota bacterium | reverse complement strand
CTCATTTAGGTGCTGCAGTGAATCTTTCAACTTGTCGGCCTCCGGCACCATGGTGCGGAACTTGTAAAAGACGAACTGACGGCCCTTCTTACCTACCCGGTAAGAGCGATAGAGTATTGGGCCTTTTGAATCAACTTTAATGGCTATGGCAATCGCGGCTAGAAGTGGGGAGAGTAGGATAGCTCCCATCCCCGATAACAGTAGATCAATGGATCGCTTGATCGCGAGCGCGCACGCCGGAATCGGCTCCTGATGAACCGAAACGACTGGTAGTCCGGCGACGTAGTCGATTATGAGAGGACGTGCAGGAACCCAATCATAGAACTCGAGGACAACCGTGACATCGATACGACTGTTTCGCGCTACTGTGATTACCTTCTTTACCACTTCAGGTTTTGTGTCCGGGGCGATGAGGATTTCGTCTGCAAAATGTGCCCGTAGAATCGCTGGGAGGAGATTGATGGGACCAAGCACGCCCGGTCTCAATGTATCGTCATCGACGTACCCACACACAGTGCGATTCCATTCGGGATGGGCATTCAGGAATGTGCCGAGATATTCTGATACCGGGCCCCTGCCAACTATGACAGTGTGCCGCTTTTGTTTCGGGCCCACGAAGTCTAGTGCACTGACACACTCGACTGTCGCTCTAGCCGAAAGAAGTACGCATGCGCTAACGAGTGGAATAATCAATGCCCTGCTCGAAGGCAGGTCACTCATGTGCAGAGTAGACGCGAGCGCCAGGAGCGTCATGCCGGCCAAGACTGAACCACATAACGTTCGTATGCGTTGCTGCATGCGGCCACGGCGGGCGGGTCCGCCATATCCACCCACAGCTTGAGAGCAAAGCACGATCAGGCAGCCCAGTAGAATTCCAATCGACACTGCGTGGCGCAGTGGGACAGCGGAATGAAACATCACCAGGAGGGCCGCGACCCCGCTTGCGAGTACTAGATCCGTAACCAACCACACCCACGACAGTGCCGGAACCGGCAGCCTGGGCACGGGCGCCGTTCTTGGTACGACAAAGAACCTCCGGGCAGACGCACTTTCGCGTTGCAATCGTTGCGTCAGCCGTGGAGAGGGACCGCTTTCGGGAGATGCCGCAGGTCGAGAAACCAAGAGAACCTCAGTCGGATAACTGTGGACGGCGGTGCCGAACTATCGTTGGGTTTGTGGTCGGCCGAGACAACTGGTTACCCGGCCAATGCTGGAGAACACACTACAGGCGCGTGTAGATGGCATCTGGAATCGGGAAGCGCCGCTGATTGAGCACTGCTCCAAGGACGCGCACGCCGGCTCCCTCGAACTCGGCAACAACTCTCCGGATGGCCTCTTTGCGGGTGGAGTTAGCCCTGAGCACCAGAACGATCCCGTTTGCCAAATGCCCCAAGAAGATGGTCTGGCTTGATTCGGCGAGAGGCGGGGCATCGATCAGCACGTAGTCGAAGGTCTCCCGCAGTTCACGAAAGCGGAATCGGAGCACGTCTGAGTGACGAAGCTCTTCATTCTCGCTGCCCATTGATCCCGCTGTCAGGAGCGAAAGGTTCGCCGAGATGGGCGCACAGAACGCCGTGATCGGAGCGGTGCTGCGCAACGCATCGCGAAGGCCATTTGCGTTTTGTAAACCCCAGCAATCGTGCAGCGCCCAGTTTCCGTTTTGGCCGCGAGCGTCCACCACGCATACGGACGCCGCCGTATCGCGTGCTAGAGTGCTTGCTGCAACCGAGCAAATAGATGTTGTGCCATCTCCGGAGTCGATCGACGCAAAGGCCACCACCAACGGCTTTTCGGCCGTCCCGTCATTTGTAAGGAAGAGCCGCTGTACGAGCTTTTCAACTTCTGAAGTCGGGATGCCGGGTCTGGTTCGCAACCCGGGCCTCTGTTGATCAAACGGAGGCGCGACAGTGACCGGAGCGGTGCTGTTTGCCACTCCAGAGATAGTGAACGGCGCCTTGGCGCGCTCGCGTTCAAGCCTTTGCAACACTTCGAAGTTTCTGCTCATGGATCCTCAGGGTGTGGCGCCCCGATCGAAATACGGTAGCGGTCTGACGACCGCGGGGCGGGGGATAATTGCTGGCGAACCGACGCAGTATGAATGGTCAGTTGCGTGATTTCATCAACCCACGAGCTGTCGTTTCGCCGGCGAGGGGACGCCAGTCGCTTTGCCGTGAGCGACTCGTGTCACAACTCTACTGGCAAGCGCGGCCTCGGAAGTGCCCAGGACTAGCTCAATGGCGCTCATAAGCCAAATAGAAAGAATGTTTCTCAACGAAAACAAAAAAGATTTGGGCGGCTGCGAATAGATGCATCTCTCGCCTTCGACTATTCGTGGTTCAGGAGAGGGCACCAGACTAGCCACGTCTACGCTCGGATCGTCGGTGCAAGATGGCTCGGTCGTAGGCTGGCTTTCTGGCGGTGGTGCCTGTTGCGCCCTTGCCAGACCTTTTTGTTTCGGTTCAACCGGTGCTGGTCCGCTGATGATCTCGGCATCGCGGTGTGAACGGTTGGTCGATCCCGATCCGAGTGTCACTTCTGCACTTGTGCAAGCTGGGACGATTGCTGGAAGCTGCTCTTCAATGTTGTCCGGCAAATCTTGCCACCCTGTTTCGGTCGCATTACTGTGGAGTTGCAGATCATCTGCGATCTCCCGAACGGTAGCGCTATCCACGACCGGGGTGCCTGCCGCGTAAGCCATCGACAGAGAGTGGAAGCAGAGATTGTTAAGGGTGCGCGGAATTCCTTCGCTGAGGTCGATCAGCAGACGTTCTGCTCGCGGCGTGAAAAGCCCCGGCCCCTGGTAACCTGCGACGCTCAGCCGGTGTGCAATGTACTCCGACGACTCCAGTACCGTCAGCGGTCGCAATCTCGCCATCAGCGAAATTCGCTGCCGCAATTGAATCATGGAGCGCCGTGAAAGCAGTTCGTCAAGTTGTGGTTGTCCGGCGAGTATAACCTGGAGCAGCTTGGTCCTTGGGGTCTCGAAATTCGAAAGGAGGCGCACGGTCTCCAGCAATGTCTCTCCGAGATTCTGGGCCTCGTCAATCACAACCACGACATCGCGTTGACGGCGGCTTTGCTGCAGCAGGAATGAGTTGAAAATGTTATGCGCTTGAACCCTATCGCCATGATGGCAGTTTATGCCGAGTTCGCTGAAGAGGTGACCCATGAGCTCGTTCGACGAGCATTGGGTATTGAAAATGAAAGCTGTTTCGGCCTGGTCTCGCAGTTCATCGAACAAGCGGAGCAGGAGTGTGGTCTTGCCCAACCCTGGCGGGGCGATTAGAGACATGAAGCCGCGCTTCAGCTCAACTCCATAGCGCAAGGACGCGAGTGCTTCGCGGTGTCCGGGAGTCATGTATAGGAAGTGTGGGTCCGGCGTAACGCCAAACGGATGTTCGTGCAGGCCGAAAAACTGAAGCATGGATAACGTTCACCTTCTAGTATTACGCACCAATCCGATCGCGGCGTCGTGGCGGTTTTAGGATTTCACCTTCCAGCATGCCGTCATCCGGATCTGATCTCAGTAAGCTATTTGTAGGTATCGCGGCCAACACAGGCATACCGAGCGCACTTTCGATCTGGAGGGGGCTCTGGAAGGATGGATCGAACTGCTCTACAGCAAACAACGCGCCAGCCGCGAGTAGCAGGCAACCGAACGTCACGACGATTCCGTACAGGAGAGGATTATGTGACGGAAGCGCCGGCGTGTTCGGGTCGTCGGCGACGGTGACGTTCAGTATCCGGTTCTTATCCAGGAGATCACCGGTACGCGCCTGTTCTCGCTTACTGACGTAAAGTAAGTAATTCTGTTCCAGAATCTTGTGGTTCCGCTGAAGATCGTCCCGTACTAACGTCAGGCGATCGAGTTCTTTCGCCTGCTCTTCGTACCGGCTGACAATCTCCTCGGTAGCTTCGGCCCGTGCTTGCAGGCCGGCGAGAGTGGCACGGTCTTTGGCCAGTTCGGATTCAACTAACGACTGCGTCGGATTCTGGTCAGTCGTTTCTTCGCGTACCGGCGCGCTCTCTTCCTTCTGGATTGCCTGCTGTGTTTCGGCTATCTGTTTTTCCAAATCCTGCACCGGGCGGTAATCAGGCTGGTATTTTGTCAGCAGGTCGATGCGCTTCAGTTGTTGAGTCAGCAGAGTGCTTTTCAGTTGCTCCAGCAACTGTGGGTTGTCAGAATGCCGCAGCTGCGTAACGAGACGGGTTGGCAAAACCGAGGATTGCTTCTGAAGATTCGAAATCTCATTACGCGCCTCGGCGATTGCGGCCTTTGTTTGCGCGAGGGTGGCGGCAAACTCATTCTTCTTCTGAACTACGATTTCTCGTTGCTGTTCGGGGGCCACGGCTCCGTACTTCGTGGTGAAGTCACTTAGCGCTGCTTCACTCGCCTGAAGGTCTTGTTCGTATGTCTTCGCCTCCTGATTGTAGACATCGTACTGACCGGTAGGACGCCGGACCGCGGTATGCTTTGCGAGATACACATCACGCAGCTTTTGCAGTACCCTCGCGGCCATCTGAGGGTCCGAGGAGGAGAACGACACGTTGATGATGTTTGCGCGATTCACAGGCTCAGTCTTGAGAGCTCTAGCCAGATTCTTCGTTGCAAGAGCCAGTCGTTGATCGTCGTTCAACTTCATGAATAGCCCCTGCCAAAACCTGCCATTCTGAAGGCCACAATCACTGGCCACCTGCCGCAGCACGTCATCGCTCGTGAGCAGCTCGACTTCGGAATTCAGGTCCTCTTCCGAAACCGGTTGGCTTGCTGGCGCGAGAGGGTTCTGCATCTCCTGCGACGAACTCACAAGCGGATCCTGTCGGTCGCGCTGAACGAGGAGTTTCATCGTGGCTTTGTAGCTGGGCATAAGCCACATCGAGAGTAGAGCGAGTGCAAGCGTTACAACACCGCAACCCAGCAAGAACCGACGGCGCCTGAAGAGAACGGTGGCAAGCTCACGAATTGTCACAACCCGCTTAGACTCGGAGGGAAATTCCTGGTCTTGAGGCATGCAAAAGACCTCCATCAGTACTGTGCTGGGTTAACTGTTAATGCCGAGGTAGGAACAAAGCGCCGAAACTTCGATATGCGGTTCTGCGGGACGTAAATCATATCGCCCGGTCGCAAATGCAAGTCTTCCGCCAGCTGCTTGGAACCCAACATCTTCTTCACGTCGAGTACTTTCGCCTCCGACCATTGCGACGAGACCTGCCGAAAGAGCACGACCTGCGAGTGTTTCGACTCTTCCGTGAAGCCTCCAGCGACCGACAATCCCTGAATCAGTGTCATGTCGCCATGCAAGTTGTACTTGCCGGGCCGCGGAACCTTTCCGGTCACAATGAAGGACGGCTCCGTGAAGCTCTTCAAGACGATCGAGATTGCCGGATCTCTCAGAACCTTCGAGTACGCTCGTGTCAGTGTCGCCGTGGCTTCTGGCAAGGTCATGCCGGCAATGTGAATGTCCCCGACGCCGCGCAGCGAAACGAAACCGTCCGGTTGTACGGATACGGTCTGATTGAATTCCGGACTGTACTCGAAACTCAACTCCATGCTGTCGCTTTCCGTGATTTGGTACCGGGGATAACGTTGTGAGAATTGTGTTACGGAGGTGCCACCCTGGTCTGCAACGGTGGCCGGCTTTTGTGCGGGAGGTGCCTGCGCCCAGGTCAATGCAGCGAAGGCAACAAGCGAGAAATGAGCAAATAGGGACCTGTTCACGTTGTCTCCTGGTCGTATGTATCTGGTGCATTGCCGTGTGCTATGTCTCAGGCTGCACTCGCTCCAGTTCGTAGCCGTCTACCGTTATCGCCAGTGATTGCTGGATGAGGTCAACGGAAATTATCAGCCTGTGCTCACTCTTCTTCTCGATCAGAATCCCTTCGAGTCCATCCAACGAACCGCCTCTTATACGCACGCGCTGTCCCACTTCAAGGAAGGCGTGTGGCGACACAGGCACATTCTTCTCGATCAGCGATCGGACGGCGTCCATTTGAGAGTCTGGAATGGCAGCTGGCCTACCGTTTGGTCCGATCCAGCGAAACACTCCAGGAGTGCGCATCACGGGTACGTGAGCTCGCGAGAATACATCGTGTACGAAGACGTAGCATGAAAAGAGTGGGACATCCACGGCCCTTGATCGATCGCTCCACCTGTGGATCTGCTGCACGGTAGGAACAAACGTGTGCACTCCCTTCTGGAGCAACTGGTCGCCGATAAACTTTTCATGTTTGGCGCGCGTATGAAGCGCATACCAGCAAGGCTGCTCTAAATCGGTGGTGTCGTGCATACCTGCGGCCATTTGTAGCTCCGCCCTCAAAGTCCCATCGGACCTAAGCGTATCTCGCCGGCTGCGCTGGCTTGTCAGGCGGATGCAGCTCCGCCCTCAGAGTCCCATCGGCACGGGAGCCAATTGCATGGTTCGCGAAATGCCGATAACTACGGCGTGGCCCTGATTGGATCGGAGGTCCGACCAGGGCCTTGTTTAGCGGCCTTGGTCGTTGTCGGTATCGAACCGGGCCGACATCGCAAACCCACTTGCCTCATCCGCCGAACTCATCCGTACAACGTGCCCGGTTGAGCGCAATCTCATGCGCGACCCGCGCTGGTCGCTAATTGAGGGCAGCAAAACCTCAATGGCGATCTCATTGTCGACAGCTGGACGGTCCGCCTCATCGCAGAGGATGCACACGCCATGTGCGCTAATGTCCCGCGTGAAGCCACCCGCGATGGGAGTTTCTGGTACCGAAGAGGTCTTGAAAATGATTGGAGCACGGATCGCGAAACGCGTGTGCGTTCTTCGCTCCACTTCATTCGGTCCGAATGTGCTGCCTCCAAACAGGCCTAGCCTCATAAGTCGTGAAGATAGCTCTGCTCGGCAAGCAGCGACAAGAGATAGGAAGTGCAGGAAGACCCTGCACTCTATTTCATCAACGATCTAGGGATACATCGGGGTCTATGCGCACTATTTCGGGGGGCGTGACCTGAGAAGAATTTCTCATCACCAAGGGTGCTCTCCAAGGGTCCCACTATGACCATCAGTTACGAGGCGGTGACAGGAATTCAACTTGGAAGCCAACCTCCTTTTGTCCGGCGCATCCTGTACCTTGACACAAACCCGCTGTGCATTAATTCCAGCGCGGCTATGAGGTGCCAGCCGCATGAGTTGTTTTGTTCAACCGAACGACATCGGGCCTGTCCGGGTTTGCCTACGTGACACGACCCGTATGGCCACGCAGCTGCTCGCCGATGTCTTTCGTCGCGATAAGCGTTTCGAAGTCGTTGATCTCGCGGACAGGCCGGAAGAGTTTGTTCCCGGAAACGTAGATGTTGCCGTTGTATCCTGCGCTCCGGCACGATCGGAAGAACTCGAGCTGCTCAGACGCCTTCGAGGTTTGGAGCCCAGCGTTAAGCCGGTCGCGTTGATGGACGAACCTGGACCAAGCGACGTCCTTCAAGTCTTCCGAGCAGGCGCGCGCGGGATCTTCTGCAGGAGCAGTTCTTATAAGTTACTTCCGAAATGTGTTCTCAAAATCAACAACGGACACATCTGGGCAACCCAGTCGCAGTTGGAGGTGCTTGCAGATGCCGTGGGTCGGCCGTTCCCGATGCCGCTGCTGAACGCTAATGGTGTTGCTCTGCTCGCCCCTCGCGAACAGCACGTCGTCTACTGGGTTGCGGAAGGTCTTGGGAACCGCGAGATCGCTCAACGAATGCAGCTGAGCGAACATACGGTCAAGAACTACCTGTTTCGCATCTTCGACAAGCTGGGTGTCTCCTCCCGTGCCGAACTCGTGTTGTATGCCTCGAGCCATGCCGGCGTCCGTTCCGAGCCCGTACAATTCCCATGTGTCTTGCAACCGCCACAGGACGGCGAAGGCTTTTGTGAGCTGTATCGATGTCTTCTGACCATCCTCCGTGTAAGCGAAAAATGCCTGCAAAGCCCGAGCGATATTGCGGCACCCGAGCAAGCTTACATGCACGCCTGCATGGCGGATGCGCTCACTGAAATTCTGGCTGAGCAGACCAGGGCTGCGCTGCGCCACCTGGAGATGCAGCTTCCTCCTGAACGCCTGTCCGACATACGGAAATGCGCAGACGAAAAGGCTCGGAAAGCAGCTTTCGCGGGACAGGCCCCTTGATAGGCGAATGATCCTGTGCCCACCCCGCACAGTCGTAGGCCCATTTCACGGGCGCGACATCTTCGCGTTAAATCATTAGGGTCTTTGCGTCCGTGAGCGAGCTTGTCCAGCAGTAACCCAGGTGCGAGTGGCAGATCGGAGCAGCCCGCGTGTGTGAACAAGGTGCGGGTTGCGCGAATTCCGAGCACGACAGCAACGCATGCAAGTTAAACCGTACCCCTTACTTACGCCAGCACTCTCCAGCCCGGGTGCGAGCGGATGGCGTGAGACACCCTAACACTCTGTCGGGTTGCGATCTGCATATTTATAAGGCCTTCGACGTAAGGGCCTTAAGGTGGTTCACCGATTTGACCTGAGTTCCTTCCTCTGTATGGTTGCCGCAACTCCAAAAAAAACAGAGGTCCTGAGTGGAACTAAATCGACTAATCGGCCGCACCCGTCAACTGTTCACAGCCGGCCTGATCATTGCATTCAGCAGCATGGCAGCCGTTCCGGTGGCGCACGGGAGCAACCTGCTCCTTGCCACGTACTACGGGAATCAAGGATTCAACATGCAGCAAGTCCGGGACATGGAAGCTTGGCAGGGTAAGAAAAACGCGGCAATCATGCTGTTTCAGTCGTTTTGTTCCAACAGCATGACAAACTTGTTCGGAACGCAATTGCCCGCGATTTGGGCTAATAAGAACGTGCCCCTGATCACTTGGGAACCGTATCTCTGCGATGCTTCGAGCACCCCCAGCGACATCGAGGCACGCATTGCAAACGGCCAGTATGACTCGTACGTTAAGGCTTTTGCAGACAACATGCGGAGATTTCTCGCAGGTCCCGACGGCGTACTCGGGACTGGCGATGACCGACGGGTTTTTATTCGCCTGGCTCACGAAATGAATGGCACATGGTATCCGTGGAGTGGAAGTCCAGCGCAGTACATCGGCATGTGGCATCGTGTGCACCAGATCTTCGACGCACGTGGGCTCGGATCCCGCTACGTTCAGTGGATGTGGGTTCCGAATGTCGGCGATGTCGGTAGCTACACTGCGGAGCAATACTATCCTGGCGACGCTTACGTCAATTGGGTCGGCACCGACGGATACAATTCATACACAACGGGAGTATGGAAGACACCAGCCCAGCGTTTCGATGCCATGCTGGCCCGCCTGGCGAAGCTCACAACAAGACCAATAGCAATCGCCGAATACGGTGCCCTTAGCTATACGTCAACAGGCACAAGCGTGTCGACCAAGAACAGTTGGATCACGTCGCTGTTCAGCTATGCATCCAGCAAACCCAACGTGCACATGCTGTGCTACTACAACAGGGATAGCAGCTCCTCCAAAGATTGGGCTGTATTCGGTGGCGGACGTGGCGACACGTCGTACAGCATTTCTGGACGCACGTACAAGGTGTACACCGGGTACCGGACGGGCGCGCGACAGACTAATGTCTTCGCAACGTCGACAACCAACTCACGATTGCTGAGCGATGGCCAGTTCGTCGGGAGTTTCTAGACACGCAAGCCACCAAATCAGTGTAGAAAGCATGAAAAAACACCGGCAATACTGCGACCACGTATTGCCGGTTGTTATTTGCTTCTCGCCCGACAACTTGCAATGGACGGAGAGCCGAAATGGCATTTGCTTCGCGTTCGACAGCCTCGATCAGATCATCCAGAGCGCAGCGGTGGAAGTCGACTCTCTGTCGAATGAACCGTGAAACGGCCAGGAGTTCAAGTGCATGAGGGCGTGGCGTTGCGACGACTCCTCATGCCAGGCACCGTGCCGCGATCTCAGGCGGCACGGGATTGAAGAAGAAGCCGGACGCCCACTCGAATCCGGTGCTACGCGAAACTTGCGGCAGAATCTCCAGGTGCCAGTGGTAGTCGTCTTCAATCGTCTCCCAGTACCCTTTGCGCGGGCGAAGAAAAGGCCGGTCCTGCAGGGAAAGATTGTAGGGCACACCCTCCAGTGTGTTATCCAGCTTGCGTAAAACTTCTCGCACGATCCGCGACAGGTTCTCGATCTGACACGGCGTGATTCGGCCGAAGGCGCTGTCGTGCCGTTTGGGCATGATGCACATCTCGAACGGGAAACGGGACGCGAACGGCGCAAAGGCAGCGAAATCGTCGTTCACTGCCACTGTCCTGCGGTGCGTCTTCAATTCCTGATCCAGCACGTCGCAATAGATGCATCGTTCTTTCTGGCGGAAGTAGTCGCGTGCCGTGATCAGCTTCGTCTTGATGTTACGCGGCACCACGGGCAGCGCCATAAGATGGGATATCGAGTGAAAAATTGTGTGTGCTCCGGCCTCCTCCCCGTGGTTCTTAAAGACAAGTACGGAGCGCATTCGGGCGTCGCCCTCCAAGTCATTGACGCGCGTGACGTACGCGCGAATGACGTCAGAGATCTCGGCTGGCTCCAACTCCTGCAGGACGCGATCGTGCCGCGGCGTCTCGGCAATAATCTCGTGGGCGCCGACGCCGTTCATCATGTCGTGAAAGCCTTCGCCGCGACGCCCGAGATCGCCTTCAATCCTCAGTTGCGGTTGAGAGTTCGGGACAACGCGTACCGACCATCCGGGGGTATTGGGCTTAGAGCCGTCACGGCGGATCGCGAACACTTCCGGCGGAGTAGAAGCTTCGTTGGTCTCGCAAAAAGGACAGAAGGACGTATCGCGTGCGAAGGATTTGAAACGAAACAATGACGGCTGCACGCTATCGCTGTCGGCCACGATTACCCAACGTCCAGTGAAGACGTCCTTACGCATGTGGGACATGGGCCACCTCGCGATGGTCGTCATAATTATGTACTACTTCTTGCAAATCTCGCCGTGTGGTCCGATCTGAGTCGCAACTCACGGGATACAATGACCTATGTCGCCATCCGGCGCTTTCCATCCCGAAGAGACACGAGATAACGCAAGTTAGCCATTCGGCTACTTCAATCCTTCGACTACGTAAAGGTCAGACAAAAGCCGCTCATAGCTGTAGGCATATGACTTGCCATCTGGCGTGATGTGCAGTCCAAAGGTCGAGTCCAGACCCGTCGGGTCGGCTGGTGAGAGTGTTTTGAACAGGATCTTCTGGCCAGTGTTGACGTTCAAACGGTACACCATGGTCGGTATTTGAGATGGCACGGCCACAAAGATCCACTGCGGGTCGTCGCTCCAACGGATACCAACTTCTCCTGGGATTGTGTTAGGCACAGGCCTGGGCTCCCCGCTACCATCAGTTGAGTAAACCAGCAGCTTCTGAGAATCGCTGTTTAAGCCGATGAAATGCAGTCCGTCCGGCGAAATGGTATTCCAGTTCAGGCGCACTCCCTCCGGCGTTACCGGCCGAGGTTTGCCGCCAGCAGCATCAAGCACAAAACCCTGCTCGGCGTGATCTGGGACACTGCCTCCAACGAGGAGGTGTTTCTGGTCGGGAAACCAGCAAGCCCAGCGTACGTCTATGCCGTCGGCGTGTATGCGTTTTGGCTCGCCAGCACCAACGGGAAGGACATTGATGTCTCCGCTGCTCTCGCGTGTCGACAGCACTGATGCCCAACGTCCGTCGGGCGACAACGAAGCCGCACTACCATCGGCAAGCCGAAAAGCAGGCGATCCGTCAGTTCCACGTACATAACTGGCATAATCAGCTCCACCAGCAACGCCCGCCTCGATGAACAGCAGCAGTTTGCCATCGTTGGAAATATCGCGAAGCACCGACCAGTCGTGCCATCCCAGGTCGCGCTCTTTTTCCTGTCCCGGCCCAGACGCGAGGATGCTCGTGCGCATGTTGTCGCGAGTTAGGAGCACGCGCCCATCCGGCGCAACATCCTGCAGTGTAAGCACTCCTGGGACAGCCAATACAAACCGCGTGCTTCCGCTCAGTGTCGCAGCATGAACGGCTCGTGCAGCTCCTTCCTTAATAGCGGTGAACCATACCTCTTTTCCTTGCGGGCCCCAAGCCACTCCTTGCACGCTGGCGTAGCCTCTCGACAGGGTGGTTACCGACTTGTTCGCTACGTCAATAACGGCGACGTTTCCACCGTCGTCGCCGTTTACCGGATGATCCTCGAACGCTATCTTGTCGCCTTTTCGCGATATCCGGGGGTGGCCGATCCATCCGCCCGTCTCGTACAACACCGTTCCAATCGGATACTCGAGCCTTTCCTTGCCGCCGACCAGTCGAACAACAGCCAACTTCGAACCGTCAGGTGACCAGTCCGCGGTTTCAACATCTTCAAGGATTTCGCGCGGAGCACCACCGGAAAGAGGTACTCGCGCCAACGTGCCCGTCCAGATGAACCCTTCGCGATTGTGACGATGGAGAGAGACTGCGAGCTCACCCGTGCTTGAGACAGCCAACAGGTCGGCATTGCCAAGGCCGAGCGATCGAGACTCCGGA
>JAEZPW010000204.1 GCA_023441255.1 Acidobacteriota bacterium | reverse complement strand
CCGCTGAACAGATTGAAGGCTCCGGCAAAATAGTGTGGTCAGACAAATCGGGTCGCGCGGGTGTGCAGTTTACGAGTCCAGTAAACCTGCGCCGCTTTGCAACGGCGTAGGCTCCTGCCGTTTGCGCTGGCTTCCCAGTGTGGGAATTGCTGTTCCGTTCGAAAAGGGCTTCGTCATCCAGTTTGCCGCAATCAGCGTATTCTTGGGGCGCGTTTTCTCATGTGGTCCCTGCTTCTGCATCTAACCATTCAGCAGTTCTGAAAGACGGTTAACGAGACCAGGAGACTTGTTATGAGCACTGCGGTCATGCCGGCTCCCTCCCACCTTCACGACCTCGGCATTCGCAGGTCCGTTCTCGAGGATCTGGCACTTAAGACTTTTTACGTTCAGGGCGAGTTGTCGACAAGCGAACTCGCCGATCAGTTGCAGCTCAGCCACACCATCACCGACGAGATTTTCCAGCGTCTGCGAAGAGAGCAACTGGTCGAAGTTACTGGCATGGTCGGCGCTGTTCACCGCGTAGCCACCACCTCGCAGGGCAAGGCCCGTGCCATGGAGCTTCTTGCCCTTAACGGCTACATCGGGCCCGTGCCGGTTTCGCTCAACGACTACATAGCTCGAGTGCGCGCGCAGAGTATCCGGTCCTTGCAGGTTGGTCCCGCAGATGTGGAAAAGGCATTTCATCACCTCGTTCTGGAGCCGCAGATGTTGCACCGCCTCGGTACTGCGCTCAGCTCAGGACGCGCCATTTTCCTCTACGGTTCGACCGGCACAGGCAAGACCACGATGGCCGACACAATGACGCGGATCCTTTTCCGCGAGAGCGTCTGGATACCGCACGCGGTCGAAGTTGACGGTCAGATCATCACGGTCTTCGACCCGCACATCCACCGCATCAGCGACATGCCGGTCCCATCGGTATACGACCAGCGCTGGGTTCTCTGCCATCGCCCAAGAGTCATGGTCGGCGGCGAGCTAACCGTGGAAATGCTCGACCTTCAGTTCAATCCGTCGGCACGCTTCTACACCGCTCCTGTGCAGATGAAAGCCAACAATGGCCTGCTCATCATCGACGACTTTGGACGCCAGCGCATCCGTCCGGAAGAACTTTTGAACAGGTGGGTGGTGCCACTGGACCGGCAGATCGATTTTCTGACTTTAATGGGAGGCAAGAAGATTGAAATCCCGTTCGACCTGTTTGCCGTCTTTGCCACCAATCTTGACCCCGGCAAACTGGTGGACGAGGCGTTCCTGCGAAGGATCCAGACGAAAATTCACGTTGGATTCGTCACCCGTGAGCAGTTCCATCAGATATTCAGGAACGTCTGCAAAGAATTTGAGCTGACCTACAGCGAGCCGGTTGTGGACTATGCAATTTCGGTGGTTCAGAACGAAATGAAGCAACCGCTTCGGGCGTGCTATCCGCGCGACCTCGTTCAGCAGATAGTCTGGGCAGCCCGGTTCGAAGGTTCGCAACCCTCGCTGGACAGGGAGTCGGTCCTGCGTAGCTGCCATGCCTATTTCCTGGAGCCCGCAGCGGATGACTCACTGGATACAGACAAATAAAGGGCCGTTGCTCCGCATATCAATCATGCCGCCCGCCACCACGGGCGGCTTTTTTGTTGGTCAGGATTTCGCGACCGTGGCGCCGACCGCCATCGTTCTGTGTTCGGCCTCGAGCTTAGCAAGATTCGGTTCGAAGCAGCGCCTGCAACGCGCCTCGTACATGCCTGCCGCGCCTACCACGACGAGTTCATCGCTGGCGACGAGCCGTTGAGTGTGCTTTGCCGGATTGCCGCAACGCATGCAGATCGCCAGGTCCTTCGTGATCTCGTCCGCAACGGCAAGCAACTCCGGCATCGGATGGAACGGCCGTCCGAGATAGTCCGTGTCCAATCCGGCGATTATCACTCGCTTGCCCATGTCGGCAAGCCGAATGACGAGCTCGACCAGTTCCATGCCAAGAAACTGCGCTTCGTCGATGCCGATTACCTCAGTGCGAATGTCCAGCCGTCTTTCGACATCGGCCGCATCTCTCACACACTCCGACCGGATCTTCAGCTCGCTGTGTGAGACGATGTGGTCTTCCGAATAACGCTGGTCGATGCCGGGTTTAAAGATCTGAACCCGCTGCCGGGCGATTTCCGCACGACGCAGCCGGCGGATCAGTTCCTCACTCTTCCCGCTGAACATGGGGCCGCAGATCACTTCGATCCAGCCCAGGGTGCCTTTCGAAAAATTCATGCTGAAGTCCAGTCCCTGTCTTTTGTTGCTTCAGATTGCCGCAACCGGCAGTTTTCTTTCACTCTTTTCGGCAGCGTACTTCCGCGACAAATACGCTTTCAGCTCTTCAAAGTTAGCGAATACCTCGGTCGCACAACCCAGGATCCACCCGCTTATTTCCTCTACCGGCATGCCGGCAACCAGGTAAGCGGGCTTGCCACGGCGATGCGCTAACGTGATCTCTGCGCCTGTTCCCGCCCCGCGCTGCGCGTTCCCATCCCAAAAAGCCACGATATAGTCGGCCTTCGACTCCACCCAATCGAGGTCCCAGCGGATGATCTTTCGGATGGTGTCGGTGAATCGCGCTCGGTCAGACGTCTTCCAGGCGCGAAAATGACTGATTTCCTCGTCCGTGAGATCTTTTTTCTCGTCCGCGGCCGGGTCGTAGACCTCATGCCCTAGAGCGTGCAGAAAGGGCGTCAGAGTCGCCCTCCAGGACTTGCCCTTGTCCGGGGCATACTCAATGGAGCCTGAAAGATATGCAAGCATGGAAGGAGTGATTTTCGTTCCAAGTTCCTGAGAGGTCAACGGGAAAGACTCAGAACGAACTTCTTTTCGGTTTTAGAGCTGGCAGGGGAACGGCACAAAGCGAAAAAGAGCCCAAGACTGCCGTACCGCAGTCCGGGCTCTTTTTGTTTCGCCGTGAATTGGCGTCAGCGAGCAGCGGGATCAAAATCCTTTTGCTACTTCTTCAATCCGAGTTTGCGGCCTACGAAGCCAGCGCCTACCGAGGCCATGCCAAGCAACCCGAGGAATGGTAGCGGCGAGGCGGTCTGAGGCATTCGCCCGCCGGCATTGTTCGTCGCCCCTGCCTGGTTAGCGTTCGAATTCTGGTCGGCCGAACTTGCGCTGTTCGTGCCTGCTGACGTTCCGCTCTGCGCCGCGGTTCCGGTCTGATCCTGTGCGGCGGTTCCGGTAGTGGCTGCCGTGCCGGTC
>JAEZPW010000081.1 GCA_023441255.1 Acidobacteriota bacterium | reverse complement strand
CTGTATCTGCTGGTCATACTGCGCGCCGCGCATTGCTGCTTGCGAACTCGACGCCTGTGACTGCTCACCTGTCGTGCTCTGTGTCTGTGCTATCACAGGGAGCGCAAGAGCACCGGCCAACACCGCCGCAAGCGTACCTTTCTGCCATTTACTCATCGTTCTGTTCCTCCTTGCGCTCGTCACTCAATGTAAGTGAACACTTACTTTGATAGAAGTTTCGCTAGTAAGATTCCAAGCCCGGAGTAAAGTTTTGTATCGAAAGGTAAGACTTTCACCGAGTGCCCGCGTAACCTGTCAGAAATTACCCTGTCATCGACGCTAGGACCGCGCCACCGCCGGTCAGCGTTTCCGCTGCCGGATGCGCACGTCGAAGCTCACGATGCCGTTCTGGTCGCGGACTGCGAGAATGGAAACGGCGCGGGTCAGGTTGTACTCGACCGAGATGGTCTGCTGGTTCGAACGCGCCAGGTCTGTTATGTAGGTGATGGTCAGGTTGTTCGCAACCTGCTGCTCGATAGTCACGCGTGCGCCGCTTGGGTTGTTTTCCGCCCCGCCCACTTCAGGGTCGATCTTCAACCTGCTCACTCCGAACAGTCTCTGCACGCGGCTGCTGACTGTTGCGTTCAGTGCCTGCCCCAGAATGGCATTCGACGCAGTCTCCGTGAAGTTCTGGTTGGAAACCGTCCGCATGGCGGACTCTTCCCTCGTTCGACCAAATGCAAGCAACGCGATGATGTCCGCCGTCGCGAGTGGCGGATCAGAACGGTAGGACGTGCTCAGTTTGTCGACCGGTCCATGAAACCCAAGCGTAATGTCGTAATCGCGAACACGCGTATTCGCCTGCATGTCGAGGTACGGCTGAATGCGGGTCGGATTAGTGAATGTAATGTCGCCGCGTTCGAGCCGATAACGCGTTCCATTGAAGAAAATGTCGCCCTCGACGATCGTCACACGCCCCAGCACGCTGGGTCGCGCGACTGTGCCACGGATGCGCAGGTCGACATTCCCCGATATCCGCGCCAGCGCCGTCTGTACCTGCAGTCCCGGCGTGGAGGTCACGTGTACATCCACTCTCACGTTATTGAGCGGGGACTTCGGGCTCGTCACGTCAGCCGGTTGATTGCTGCGCGCCACGTAGCTCGCAAAATCAAACTGCGGATTCAATCCGAACCGCGTGACCGTAATGTCGCCCGAGAGCAGCGCGTTCTGCAGCGTGCCTGAAAGCCGCAGGTTCGCGTCGGCCATTGCGCTCACGCCCGGCGGGTACCTCAGGCGGACGTCATTCGCGAGCCCCTGCAGGTTGAACCCGATCGTGCGCGCATATGTCACATACCCCGTCAAGTCCAGTGTGCCGCCGCCCGTGTGTGCCGTCATACTCTGGATCTGCAGCCGGTCGCGGTTAAATACCAGCAGTCCGTTGATGTCCGAGAGCCCGTTCGGCAACTCGATATACGAAATGCCCGCATTCTGGACCCGCAGCTGCCCGTCGACCAGCGGGTTGGCAAGTGTGCCGCCTACCTGCGCATTCAGGCTGACCAGGCCGTAAGAAGCGAAGTTCGAGTCCAGGCTCTGCAACAGCTTGAGATTAAGCTTGCCGAACGCGCGCATGTTGAGATTATGGTCGCCGCCCAGCGCGATCGACCCACTCGCCGAAAAATCGGTGTCCTCCGCAACGAGGTGCAGCTCTTTCATTTGAACCGCCTCGCCCGCCACCCCGAACTTGATAGGCCCCTGGTTCCGGATCGCTACGCTTTCAACCGGAATATAGAAGTCGGTTATGTCCGCGCTGACGTTCAAGTCCCGCGCTTTCTGCAACGGGCCTTGAATGTCGATCTTGCCGGCAAAGGACGAGTGCCCACGCAGCCGTTCATGCAGATAGGCGCGCAGCAACGGGTCGAGATCCAGGTGCGTAAACGTCGCGCTCAGTTGCGCCGGGTAGTCGCCGCGCAGCCGCACCGTTCCGCCGATCCGGAAGTCGGAGTTCTCCACATTCGAATGCGCCGAGATCGTCATCACCTCGCCCTCCGTTCGGGCCTGCGCGACGAGGTCTCCCACATGTTCGCCATTCACTGCCACCTTGCGTACCGTCAGGTCCGCGTTGATGCTCGGCGCCTGCGGCGATCCCGACCCGTGTGCTGAGAACGCCATCGTGCCACCGATGCTCAGCCGCGGCCTTTGTATCGCTTTCAGGTTTGCAAGGTTGAAGTCGTTGCCGCGCAGGTCGAAGCGGAAATTGCCGTTGGCCAGGTTGTAAGCTGCCGACCCCGCGACGCGTGCCTGGTTCTGCGCGGCATTGATGTCCGTCAGTTGCACTTCCTGGTTTGCGAAAGCCACATCGGACGTCATCCGCGACATCGGCTGACCGTAGAGCGTTGCATTCGTTAATTGCAGAACGCCCGATCCTTTCGGCTCCCGCATCGTGCCCTTCACGTCGGCCGTGAAGTTCAGGTCCCCTGTGATGGGGTAGCTGTATCCAGCCAGCGCCTGCACGTCGGCAAACTGCGCGTTGCGAACGCTCGTCCGCACCTCGATGGGAGACTCCTGCGTAAATGCGCCTTCGTGCAACTTCGCCGAGAAATCAAACTTCACCTGCGCAGTACCCCTCCTCAGCGAGCCATTTCGAACCACAATCTCAGCTGGCGAATACTGCACATCCCCTGCAAAAGCGTCCCAGTGAATGCGTCGTGGGGCCGCCGGCTTCGCTTTCGGTGCGTTCACGACAGTAGTGCGAGCATAGCGACTGCCGTGCTCGTGCGCCTCGGTGGAAGGCGGAGTAGCGATGAGCGAGTCAAAATTTGCGACCTGCAGGTGCCCGGCGATGCTCGGCGAGGCGAACTTGCCTTTGATCGTGCCGGCAAACGACGCTTGCCCATGTATATCCAGCGGAAGTCCCTCGGGAGCGCGCGCCGCGATAATGGGGCCGATCTCGCCAAGGTTCGACGTACTTGCCGTCAGCTTCAGGTCAGCCGTTATGCTGCCGAGCGAACCTGCTGCGAGTACATGCGAAACCGGCGTACTCAGCTCAAGCTCCCGAATGTCGATGATCCTCGTCGTCTCGCGATAGACGCCAAGTAGCGTAGCTTTCACCGGAATCTGGTTGGGCGCGACGCTCGCCGGCGGTACGGTCTGCAATGCCAGATCGGCCACAGCGCTCGATGAAGGCCCTACCCACGTGACCTTCACAGTTCCACTGGTGCTGCCGGCCAGGTTGAGTTGATCGAGCGGAAGCGATGGCGTGCTTCCCGCATTCGCAATCTCCGCCACCTGTATGTTCGACGCTTGCAGATTTAGCGTCCCGTGTTGCTGAACGGTCCAGTTCGTCACTTCCCCTGTGCCTGTAAGCGTGCCACCGAGTGTGTTGGCGACCAGGCGTGGAAAAACGATGCGTTCCTTATCCAGCGTGAAGTCGGCCGCGACGCCCATCTTGTGAATGCGCGCTGAATCGCTGATCCACTCTAATCCTCGGACGTTCACCTTCCCCGAGGCGCCGAATTTCGAAGCCCCGTAATGCGCTTCGCCGCTAGCGTCGAACGTGCCGCCTCGCATCGCGGGCAGCCGGTCGATACTCGCAACCAGCCGCGCATCCACCTTTGCCGTGAAGTTCGCTTTCACCTTGGGGTCGGCGAAATCCTGCAGCGTACCCGCAGCTTCAAGGTGCGAGTCGCCTGACCGCAAGGTCAGCGAATTGAGCTGTGCGTGGTCCGGAAACACGCTGAATGCGGCGTCCGCAGCGAACGAGAACGGCCGCAGGTCTGTGACTTTGGCATCTGCCTTACCAACGTGCAGGGTGCCGTCGTAACGCCGCGCCACGGCTTGGTAACCCAGGCCCAGCGCAACCTCGCTCGCTGCAAAATCGACTGGCGTGGAGCGATCGTTCACGATCAGAACGCCGTTCTTCACTTCAACCTTGCTCGCGGCAAGATCGAAGATATCCTGCACGGAGTCCCGCGTCTTCGTTTCGACTTTCGGTGTGGGCTGGTTCGTATGTCCGTCCGGGTAGACGATCAGGTGCACAGCCGGACGATCCAGTTCGAGGAATTTCAGGCGAATGTCCCGCCGCAGTAAAGAAACAATTCGTGCCCGGACGTAAATTCGCTCAACATGCATATACGGCTTTTCGCCCGCTGGCTCAAGCCCATGAATGGTGAGGTCACGTGTGTCAATCTCGAGTTTCAACGGGCTCCAGTGGAACGCACCCAGTTCGACCTTCCCACCGGTCGCCGTCTCCAGGCGCTCGACGACCTTATTCCGCAACCAGCCTTCGAATTTTGCACTGCTCAGGTAGAGCGCGGCCAGACCTATCAGCACCGCAACCGCAGCAATTGCCACACCTGTCTTCAGGTAGAGCCCAGCGCGCGTGTTTTCGGTTCTGGCCATCAATCCTTGTCGTGTACAGCTCTGGCGGTAGGACCTTGTCGCCCAGCGT
>JAEZPW010000403.1 GCA_023441255.1 Acidobacteriota bacterium | reverse complement strand
AACTCGGCAGGCTCGTCGAGTTCTACAGCCAGATTTCTGATGACTGCCGCCCCATGCTCATGGTCGGGTTCAATCGGCGATTCTCGCCTTTTGCGGCTGAAATGCAAAAAGTCACGCGCGGATTGAACGAGCCGATCATGATCAATTACCGCGTGAATGCCGGGTTTATCCCACCCTCACACTGGACGCAGGACCCTGAGCAGGGCGCCGGGCGTGTGATCGGCGAGGTATGTCACTTCGTAGACTTCTGCTCGTTCCTTGCCGGATCGCTTGTCACATCTGTTTACGCGTCCGCTCTGCCAAACGGGCAGCATTATCGCGACGACAACCTGTCCATCACGCTTCGCTACGACAACGGTTCTGTTGCTAATATCACGTACGTCGCGAATGGAGACAAAAATCTACCGAAGGAGCGCGTCGAGGTGTTTGGTGGAGGTGCAGCACTCGTTCTGGACGATTACCGTTCGCTGACGACGGTGAAATCAGGACGAAAGAGCGTACTGCGTTCGCGCCTGCGCCAGGACAAGGGACACGTTGGCGAGTGGCAAGCGTTCGCCGACGCACTGAAGCAAGGACGCCCCTCGCCAATCTCGTTCGATTCGATCGTTAACACGACCCTGGTCACCTTCAAAATTCTCGAGAGCTGTTCGGCCCGGCAACCGATCGACATAGAGATCTGAGGACGTGCGGTCCCGGTGAGACTTGCTACAATTGCTGTAAAGCAATGACAACCAAGACCGCACCTTCAGCAAAGCCCGCGTCCATGCAATTCCCGCTTCTCGACCTTCAAGCCCAGTTTCGCGCCATGCGGCAGGAAATCATGGACGCCGTCGCCGGCGTGCTTGAGTCGCAAAAGTGTGTCCTCGGACCCGAAGTCGATGCGTTTGAGACTGAGGTGGCGGACTATGTCGGCAGTCGTTTCGCCGTGAGTTGCGCCTCGGGAACGGATGCACTGCTGCTCGCTCTGATGGCCTACGAAGTGGGACAGGGCGCCGAGGTGATCACAACACCGTTCACGTTCGTAGCGACCGCCGGTTCCATCGTGCGACTCGGAGCAAAGCCAGTATTCGTTGACATTGACCCGGTCACGTTCAACATCGACCCCTCACAGATCGAGAAAGCGATCACATCGCACACCCGCGCCATCATGCCGGTACACCTGTTCGGCCTCGCAGCAGACATGGGCCCGATCATGGACGTTGCCGGGAGTCACAAAATTCCCGTGGTTGAGGATGCGGCGCAGGCGATCGGTGCAAAGTACGAATCGAGGCAGGCCGGAACAATAGGCGAAATCGGGTGCTTCAGCTTCTTCCCCTCCAAAAACCTCGGAGCGGCAGGCGATGGGGGGTTGATGACGACCAACGATCCCGAACTGAATGATCGCCTGCGAATTTTGCGCGGTCATGGCAGCCGCAGCAGGTATTACTACGACATCGTTGGAACAAACAGCCGACTCGATTCGATCCAGGCGGCGATTTTGCGAGTCAAGCTTCGTTATCTGGACAGCTGGGCTGAAGGACGCAGGCGCAACGCAGAGACGTACCGGAAGCTGTTTGCAGAATTTGAACTGAACGAGGTCGTGCTACCTGTTAGCCCGGAGGGGTACGAACACGTCTACAACCAATACACGATTCGCATATCACGGCGCGACGAACTGAAAGCACATCTCGCTGCGTGTGGAATCCCGAGCGAGATCTATTACCCGCTACCGCTGCACGTGCAGCGCGCGTTCGCATACCTGGGCTACAAGGAAGGCGATTTCCCGCACTCAGAAGCCGCGGCGAAAGAAGTGCTCTCGCTTCCAATCTACCCCGAATTGACTCAGGAACAGCTGGGGGCAACGGTTTCAGCGATCGCTGACTTCTTTCACGCAAGGCACTAAGCAGGCATGCTCATAACAAAAGGCGCTGCGAGTTGCAGCGCCTTTTGTATCAGTCAGAGCAAGTTCTAAGTTGCCTTAGCCACGTGAGTGACCATGGAACTGCGGTACCACTCCACGGTGCGACGCATTCCCTCTTCGAAATCGACCGTAGGGTCGTAGCCAAATGCCTGTTTGGCTTTCGAGATGTCCGCCAGCGAGTGCTTGATGTCGCCGGCCCGCTCCGGGCCATACTTGGGCGATTCTCCATATCCGGTGAGCTTCTGCAGTACCGAGTATGTGTCGTTGAGAGTTATTCGCGTGCCTGTCGCGATGTTGAAAGCGCGACCGGCTACTACCGATGCCGGAGCTCCGGCCGCTTTGAGGTTCGCCTGGACAGTGTTGTCGATGTAATTGAAATCGCGACTCTGGGTACCGTCGCCAAATATCTGGGGTTGTTCCCCCCGGAGCATCCGAGTGATGAACTTTGCCAGCACGCCCGAGTACTGCGAATTTGCGTCCTGCCTTGGTCCGAACACGTTGAAGTACCGGAGCGAGACCGTCTCCAATCCGTATACGCGGTAGAAGCACTTCAGGTACATTTCTCCGGCTAGCTTCGTCACCGCGTAGGGTGAAATGGGTTCCGGCATCATCTCTTCGTCTTTCGGCAGGGTTGCGCTTTCGCCGTACACGCTGGACGACGATGCAAACACCACACGCCTTACGCCAGAGTCGCGGGCTGCGATCAGGAGATTGAGTGTGCCGTTGATGTTGGAGTCGTTGCTGCCGACCGGATTTTCTACCGACCTCGGCACCGATGCGACTGCCGCCTGATGGAGCACATACTCCATGTCAGAGCAGGCTTTCCGCACGGCAGCCGTGTCCAGCAGGTCGCCGACTCGGAAATCGAAGTCCTTCTCGATGTCCGCTACGTTTTCCCGCTTTCCAGTGCTGAGGTTATCAAAACCGCGAACTTCATGTCCCTGCTTCAGAAGTTCACGGACGAGAGAACAACCAATGAATCCGGCAGCGCCGGTCACCAGGAATTTCGCCATATTCTCTCCGCCAAAGACAATGAGCGCTGCGAGCGACCAATCTGCACTCGAAAGACTTGTTCAGCAGCGCACGACGTTTCCGGCTTCAATACCTTTCATCGCATTTCGCGTGTCGATCACCAGCTTCGCTTCGCGCGCGATTTTCTCATAGTCGTAATCCGAGTGGTCGGTCTCGATGACGCCGCAATCGAATTCGCCGATCCTGTCCAGAGGCGTGTTGTGCATCCGCAGGTCGTAATGGCGTCCTCTGCCCACGTATTCGAAGTAGGGATCGTTGTAGCTGACCTCCGCCCCTTCCTTCTGCAGAAGTTCAATGACGGTCAGAGACGGCGATTCGCGCAGATCATCGATGTCTTTCTTGTAGGCCACGCCCAGCACCAGCACCTTCGATCCGTTCAGTGCCTTTTTGCGCTCGTTCAGGGCTTTAGTCACCGACTGCACCACGTGATAAGGCATGTTGGTATTGATCTGCCCGGCAAGCTCAATGAACTGAGTCTGGAAGTCGAACTCTTTAGCCTTCCAGGACAGGTAGTAAGGGTCGACCGGAATGCAATGGCCGCCCAGCCCCGGACCGGGATAGAACGCCTGGAAACCAAACGGCTTCGTCTTCGCAGCTTCGATGACTTCCCATATATCGATGCCCATGCGGAGACACAGCAGCTTCAACTCGTTGACGAGTGCGATGTTGACGCAACGATAGATATTCTCCAGCAGCTTCGTCATCTCTGCCGCTGCGGGCGTGGAGACTGGGACGGTGCGCCGGAAAATCGAGCCATACAGGGCGCGCGCCAGCTCCGACGCTGTCTTCTCCAATCCGCCGACAACTTTCGGGATATCGTGACGCTCGATGTCCGTTCGGCCCGGGTCTTCCCGCTCGGGCGAGAAGGCTACATAGAAAACGTCGCCAGTCGCGTTTTCATCTCTGGCCGCCTTCAGGCCGGCTTTGTTGAACTTCTCCAGGATCGGCACCAGAACTTCTTCCGTAGTCCCCGGATACGTCGTACTTTCGAGTACGATGAGCTGGTTCGCGCGAAGATGCGGCGCAATCGCTTCCGCCGTCTTCGTGATGAAGCTCAAATCCGGCTCACGGTACTCGTTCAGCGGAGTCGGGACGCAGATAATCATGGCGTCCATTTCGCTTATCTTTTCGTAATGCTGTGTAGCGGAGAAGCCGGTCTGCCGTGCCTTCTGAATATCCTCGGCCGGAATGCGGACGATGTAAGAACCGCCCGAATTGAGAGCGTCAACTTTACGCTGGTCGATATCAAAGCCAGTCACAGGAAACCGCTCGCCGTTGAATAGCAGGGCGAGTGGTAGTCCGACATACCCCATGCCGACGATGCCGATTCTAGCTGTCCTGCTCTGAACCTTTTCCTGCAACTCAATGGGAAGCGCGCGAGCTGGTTGTGACATAGGATGCAGTTCTCCTGCTGAAAATATCGACCGCCGAGTTTAACAGCCCAGACACCCTGCCTTCAATGAGATGGGCGTAACAGCACTCTCCACCACAAAAAAAGACGGCTCAGATGAGCCGTCCCAGTCTGTTTTCAGGAATCTACACACCTTCAGGAATCTACTGCCCGGAAATGACGCCGCCCTTGGGCGTGCTCAGGTAACCGGACACCTTGTTCTTTTCCACGTTGAATACGACCACCTCAAACAGATTCCGATCGCGGCCACTGTAGAACTGCAGCGGCTCGAGCATCGTCCGGTCCTTCTTTTCGATCGTGCGGTCGTCGGCTACTACGTTGAGGGTGAACTTCCCTTTCTTCTGATCTGCTTTCTTCAGTTGCAGGCTGATGGTCGAAACGGGAGTTGGCTTGGCCCCCTTCTGCAGCGTGAACTCGAAGTAGTTGCGATCGCCCCTGTGCTTCAGGACCTCGAGTTCGTCCCGCGTATGGGCGATCAAACCGCTTTGCACTCCTAGATCACCGATAGCGCGCTCGAGTTTCGCCTTGGTTGCCTCGAGATCCGTCTTGGTGGAAGCTATGTCGGTCCGGGCTGTGCCAAGGTCCGTCTTCACGCCGGCTACCTCGCCCGTCACCGCGGACATCGCCTGCTTATGCTCAGCGGAGATCCTCAGCTCAGCAGCCCGCTGTTGCCGCTCCAGCTGAGCCGAACGCGCGGCCAGCCGGGTCTGGAGTTCCTGCTCGGTCATCCCCAGCTTCGAGCCGAGCTCGTCGGTCGATGCCTTCAGGTTGGCCTCGTTCGCCCCCATCCTGTGCGTGAGGGTCTTGACATCCCCAACCGTCGTCTGTTGGGCCTTTTCGAGCACAGCGACGCGTCCGCGAGTTTCAAAAATAAAGTATAAGGACGCAATTACATACACGATGACCACGCCGATGATTACGTTGCGAACGGTATTGCCTGTGGTAACGCCTTCGCCCTCTTCTGGCATATGCACCTCGTGGGCTCGCGGGCCTGGCCGCAAACCGTGGTTGGCCTTGCAAAGTAGCTGCACCAATTGTTGAGCAGAACTGCTGGAGTGTCAACGAAAGCAAATTTAGCCACCGTGCTTCACATCTTTCCAGCCGGTGCATCTAATCTGAACAGAACACACGAATACGGCAGCGAGCCCAAATATCGCCTTAGCACGCGCTTTTCAGCTACTTTGGGCAAACGGATTGCTCAGTGAATTGCGTATTCGGATTTACCGCAGGAGACACGCTGCGGGTTGGCCCTGTAAACCACCTCACCAGAGCTGGTTATGAATGTGTGGCCATGGAAAGCATGAAGCGCAGTAGCCCCGAGGAGTACTAAAAAGACCAAAGATGAGAATTCGGGTGCTCAGTTTTACGCGCTCATCTACTTGCAGGAGAAGAAGAGTTTATGTTGGCTGCGAGGATCACCTTAGCACTCGCCTTGACGGTCGGGTTCACTGTACTTGCCGCAGCTCAGGTACTTGGAACGACGCCCGTTGAAACACCCGACGGCCCTCGGTTGGCGCCGAACCTCCGTATTGTGTCTCCCCGAAATAACCAGAAGCTTGCGGTGGATTACGTCAGAGTTCGTTACGAAATCATCAACCCGGCCGCATCTGCAAACACGCTGCCGACCTTTCAAGTGCAGCTCGACGGAAGTGACCCGATTCGCACCAGTTCCACCGACCACACATTCACAGGACTTGCGCCGGGCGCGCACACCATATCGGTCGAACTGGTAGACGCCAACAACATACCCGTAACTGGCACTCGTACCGAAGTGCAGTTCATGGTGGCTGGTGCTGGTGCGGGCGCATCTCAGTCGCCAACCAGCATGCGTCGTGAGCGCAAGGAAGGCTCTCACCTGGTCACGGCAGCGCTGGACCAGCAAACGGCTGACCGCGCATCCTCATCTGGCACAACGCCCAGCTCTGATGACGACCTTCCCCCGGCAGGCAGCGCTCTTCCTTTTCTTTCAATAATCGGGTTCGGCGTGTTGGTGGGAGGAATTGCATCCGCTCTGAAGACGCGGTAACAACACTCGCTAGTTACTCGCTTTCAAGACTAGATCCCGTTCCCGGCGCTCTGGTTTATTGCATCTTAACGGGATTGTGCGCCGCTAGTTTGCCGGCGACCTATTCCTTATGGACTTTTTGATGGCCCGCAACTCCCGGATACGACCGGCTATGTCCGTCTTTGTCAAGGAACTTCGCAGC
>JAEZPW010000333.1 GCA_023441255.1 Acidobacteriota bacterium | reverse complement strand
GCACTTCTTGTACTTTTTGCCGCTGCCACAAGGACAAGGGTCGTTGCGACCCACCTTGTCGCCGGAACGGCGCACCTGCTCGACATGGGCGAATTCGCCCGCACCTGCCATGCGTGCCTGTTCCAATTCTCGGCGCTTGCGGCGCTGGAACGCCTCTTCCATATCGTCTATCGAAGTAGCCGCACGGCGTGCACGCCCGTCGCCGTTCGCGCCTCGCGCGTCCGTTGCGGGTCCGGAGAACTCCATATCCGCCTGGGCGGCCTCGGCCCGAAGCCGCATGCGCTCGGCCTCGGCAGCATCGATCACCTGCATCAGGTAGAGATATCGTACCGTCTCCTCCTGGAAGCGGGTCATCATCTGCTCGAACATCTCGAACGACTCGCGCTTGTACTCGACCACGGGGTCGTGCTGGCCATACCCCCGGAGTCCAATGCCTTCCTTGAGGTGGTCCATGCTGAGCAGATGGTCTTTCCATTGCCCATCCAGAACACTGAGCATGATTACGCGCTCGTGGTGCCGCATCTGGTCAGGACCGATCAGTCGCTCCTTGGCGTCGTAGCGCTCCTTCAGCTTTTCGAAGATCGCGTCGCCCAGTTCCTGCCGGTTCAGCGTTTCCGGCTTGACCCCTTCGGCTGCCAGGTCCACTCCAAACCGGGTGAACACGGCGTTCTGAAGCCCTTTTACGTTCCAGTCTTCCGGATGAGCATCTTTCGGCGCGAACTCGTCCATAACGTCGGAGAGCACGCTGGAAACGTAATCCTCTACGATGAGTTCCTTCTGGTCGAGTCCTTCAAGTATCTGCCGGCGCAGGCTGTAAACCGCCTCGCGCTGCTTGTTCATCACGTCGTCGTACTCGAGCAGGTGTTTGCGGGCTTCAAAGTTCTGTGCTTCCACAGCCTTCTGCGCCGCTTCCACCCGCCGCGTGATGAGTCTGGACTCGATCGGCACGCCCTCTTCCATGCCCAGCCGCTGCAGCAGCGTCGACACCCACTCCTTCGCGAAGATGCGCATCAGGTCATCTTCCAGCGACAGATAGAAACGCGAGCTTCCGGGATCTCCCTGGCGCCCGGCGCGCCCGCGAAGCTGGTTGTCGATACGGCGAGCCTCATGCCGTTCCGTTCCCAGAATGTGCAGGCCACCTAGTTGCGTAACCTCGTCGTGCTCGGCATCAGTGCGCGCCTTGTAGGTGTTGAAGATCTCCTGCCACTGCGCCGTGGGCACCACGTATTCGTTGCCGGCGTAGTACCAGAACGTGTTGTTCTCGGTATCGCGTTCTGCTTCCACCTCGCCGCCCGCTTCACGAACCGGTTGTGCCAGGCCTTTCTTCACGCACTCCTGCTTGGCCATGAACTCGGGATTGCCGCCCAGCAGAATATCCGTACCGCGGCCGGCCATGTTGGTCGCAATCGTAATGGCGCCCTTGCGCCCGGCCTGTGCCACAATTTCGGCTTCGCGTTCGTGGAACTTGGCATTCAACACCACGTGGCGAATGCCCTTCTTCTTCAGCAGGTCAGCGAGCCGCTCAGACTTTTCGATCGACGTGGTGCCGACCAGTACCGGCTGTCCCTTTTCGGCCAGATTGGCGATTTCGTCAGACACCGCGTTGTACTTCTCGCGTTCGGTGCGATACACGACGTCCGGATTCTCAACACGCAACAACGTCCTGTTGGTCGGAATAACCACGACTTCCAGTTTGTAGATCTTGTCGAATTCCGCCGCTTCCGTTTCTGCGGTTCCGGTCATGCCGGCCAGCTTCTTGAACATGCGAAAGTAGTTCTGGAACGTGATGGTGGCCAGCGTCTGGTTCTCGCGCTCGACCTTCACGTTCTCTTTCGCCTCGACAGCCTGGTGCAGACCGTCGGACCACCGGCGACCCGGCATCTGGCGCCCGGTGAACTCGTCGACAATGATTACCTCTCCGTCCTTGACGATGTAATCGCGATCGCGCTTGTAGAGTTCGTGTGCTTTGATACCAGTCTCAACGTGGTGCTTCAACGCCCAGTTCTCGGGATCGGCAATGTTCCCGATTGCAAGCAGCTTCTCTACCTTCTCCCAGCCCTGCTCGGTGACGGTAAGCGTGCGATGCTTTTCGTCGATCGTGAAATCGCCGGTATACGTCGGCGGTTCGCCCGCCGGTCCCTTGATCTCCTCGCCTCTCTGAAGCTGCGGGATGATGCGATTGACCTTGAAGTACTTGTCGGTGGATTCCTCGCTGGCGCCGCTGATGATCAGAGGCGTTCGCGCCTCGTCGATCAGGATGGAGTCCACTTCGTCCACGATCGAATAGTTGTGCCCGCGCTGCACGCACTCGCTCAGATCGAACTTCATGTTGTCGCGCAGGTAATCGAAGCCGAACTCGTTGTTCGTGCCGTACGTCACGTCGGCCGCATATGCTTCCCGGCGCTCGTCATCATCGAGATCGTGAACAATCACGCCGACCGTCAGGCCAAGAAACTTGTACAGCTTGCCCATCCACTCGGAGTCGCGCTTCGCCAGGTAGTCGTTGACGGTCACGACGTGCACGCCGCGACCGGGCAGCGCGTTGAGGTAGACAGGCAGAGTTGCCACCAGCGTTTTGCCTTCGCCGGTTTTCATTTCGGCGATCTTGCCCTGGTGCAGCACCATGCCGCCGATGAGTTGCACGTCGAAGTGCCGCATGTTGAGCACGCGGCGTCCGGCCTCGCGCACTACGGCGAAAGCCTCCGGCAGTATCTCGTTCAGAACTTCGTTCTCAAGTCGCCGCTGCTCGTCTTCGTCCTCGATATCCGCGGTCCGCTCTTTGATACGCGCCCGGAACTCGTCTGTCTTCGCCCGGAGCTGCTCGTCGGTGAGCTGCTGCATCTGCGCTTCGAGCGATGCGATCTGCTCCACGTTGGGCATCAGGCGCTTGACCTCGCGCTCGTTCTTGGTGCCAAAAATTGCTGAAAATACGCTCAAGGTATGTGCTTCCTTCCAGAACAGGCCGCCCGCGCTGCGAGGCAGCGGCGTTCATGCACACTATTGTAGCGGCCTGAAAGCAGGTGTGCTGAAAGTACAGCCTACCACATTAGATGCTCTGCTTCAGACAGGGTCGCTGCCCCTATTTGAGTTGCGCACCTTCACATTCCAGAGTACATTTTCGACCGCCATGCTCCGACTTATGTTTGCAGTAACAGGGGTCGCTCTGCTCGTTCCGGTTTGTGCGGCACAGGACTTCGTTCCGCCAGCCGACAAGGTCTACCATGTCTGCGCAAAGGCAGCAAAGAACGAAAACGAGTGTGCGGACGTCCCGCCCAAGGCCATCTACGCACCGGATCCTGAATACAGTGACGAAGCCCGGCACAACGGCATACAAGGTGCCGTCGTCATGACCGTTGTGATCGGGAAAGATGGTCTTGTAAAGAATGTAGTAGTCGAAAAAGGTCTCGGCTATGGTCTCGACGAGAAAGCCTCGAACACAGTCAGGGAATGGAAGTTTCAGCCGGCTCGAATGAAATCGGAACCCGTTGCAGTAACCGTAAATGTCCAAATGAAATTCCGGATGTATTCGTCTCCTCAGCCACGCGGATTCCCCAGGCCCCGTCCGTGACGAGGCCTGGACGCAATCACCCGGACTTACTCGTCATGCTGCTCTTCTTCCGCGCGATGACCGTGACCGTCCACGCGACGACCTCGACTCCTCCTCCTCTTCTTCCTCCTCGAACCCGGTAACGGATGGCTTCAGCTTCTTGGCGATGCCTTCCGTCTTCTTCAGCATCTGTTCCTCTTCTCTGAGGTTTTGCTGTAAGAGCCGAACACCTTTGTTCAGCCCTAGTTTGGTCCCAAGGTCAATGAGGGAGTTATACGAGGCGATCTCATAGTGCTCGATCTTTGTGGTCGCGCCCGCCGTAAACATCTGCAGCAGCTCCTCGCTGGGGTCCTCCTGCATGAACGACTCACGCTCTTGCCGCAGCCCTTCGATTCCCTTGCACTCTGCTTCCTGCGGTTCCTCGTCGAGTTCCTGGAAGCACTGCTCCAGTCGGTTGATCTGGTTTTCGGTCTGCTTGTAGTGCTGCTCAAGAGCCTTGCGAAACTGATCATTCTGCACGTCGTCCTGGGCTTGCTCGACAACTTCAAGGATTTTGCGTTCGGCATCCAGCATGTCACTGAGTTCATGGACAAAAAATTCGCGAGCTGATTCCATTATCTTCCTCCGCGGTGGATGCAGTTTGGATGCGCGCATTTCCATTTCGAGAACAGCAGTGGCCACAGTCCGTCTTCATATGCTCGGAGTCACAGTCGTCCCAAGGTATATTGGTCTCTGGCCAGCTGAGGTCAAACCCGCAATGGCAAACTACTATCAGCGTTTTCTGGACAGCGTAGCCAAGTGGCCGGACAAAGTCGCAGTCGAGGTACAGCACTCGTCCGGTTCTAACGACAGCTTCACCTACGCGCAACTCCGCCGCATGAGCGACGGCGTGGCCGGTTGGATTCTCGCTTCCGGCATAGGGCGAGGCGACCGATGCATCATTTTGGCTGCCAATGGTCCCCGATGGCTCGCAGTTTTCATGGGCACGCTCGCGGCCGGCTGCATCGCTGTCCCTCTCGATACCGCTTTCAATTCCGACCAGGTACGCAGGCTTCTGGACGACAGCGGTGCACGACTACTTTTCGTGGACGCAAAGCACCTGGCGACCGCAGAGGCCGCCGTCCGCGACCCGCAGGTCCGCATAGTGCTTATGGA
>JAEZPW010000322.1 GCA_023441255.1 Acidobacteriota bacterium | reverse complement strand
TGCTGAAATACTTGGGACGGGTGGGGTGACGGAAATGGCGACAGCAGTTGCAGCTTCAGTTTACAGCGACTTTATGGAACAGCTAAGCGGCGCGCGTAAGCGCATGCTGCTTCTCGACTATGACGGCACTCTTGCGCCCTTCACCCTGGATCGCGGTTGCGCGTTGCCGTATCCAGAAGTTCCGGCGCTGCTGGAATCTATTATGACCCGCTGCAATACGCGGGTCTGCCTGATAACGGGCAGGCAGGCCACGGAGCTGTCGAAGCTTATTCCGATTCATCCTCGGCCGGAAATCTGGGGATCTCACGGCCTTGAGCGGCTTCGTCCCGACGGTTCCCATGACCTCTGTCTCGTCCCTGAAGAGGCGCTGAAAGTTCTGTCGGAAGCCGCTGCATGGCTCGAGTATGAAGGGCTTTCACGAACGGCGGATGTGAAGTACGGAGCAGTCGCCGTCCACTGGAGAGGCCTGCCACTGGAGCAGGCTCAGGAAGCAAGAACATGCGCATACCGCGTTTTAGCAGCGCTTGCGGGCATCGCGGGATTATCGTTGTGTGAATTCGATGGAGGAGTGGAGTTGCGCGCTCGACGCGGGAGCAAAGGCGATGCCGTCCAGATGCTCGTCGCGGAAGTGAACGACGACGTTCCGGTCGCCTATCTCGGCGACGACCTTACAGATGAATACGCTTTTCGCGCTCTGGCCGGCCGCGGTCTCACCGTTCTTGTCAGGTCCACCTACCGATTCACCGCCGCTCAGACCTGGCTGCGCCCACCCGAGGACCTGGTCCGGTTCTTGAAAGACTGGACCCGCGCCTGTGGAGGTGAAGCGTGAATGCGCCAAGACGGCTTGTTGTGATTTCGAATCGTCTCCCGGTCACGTTTGAAAAATCAGACGGATCCTACAAGCTTGCTCCGACCGCGGGAGGCTTAGTCACGGCGTTGTCGCCGATCATGCGACAGATCGAGAGTTGTTGGATCGGGTGGACCGGGACCGACTGCGACCCGAATCTTGAGCTGCAGTTGAGAGGTGTTTCCTCACATGGACGCTGCCGCCTCGTCCCCGTTTTCTTCACCGAAGAAGAGCGCCGCAACTTCTATTGCGGTTTCGCCAACGAGGTCATCTGGCCTCTTTTCCACGACCTTCAATCGCGCTGCACTTTTGAACCTGTGTACTGGGAATCTTATTGCGAGGCGAACGAGAAATATGCCGACGTGCTCATGGCGAACTCGGCCAAGGGCGATTTCGTATGGGTACACGATTACCAGCTGATGCTCGTCGCTGACTGCCTCCACGACCGCGGCTTCCGGGGCAGACTGGCTTACTTTCACCACATCCCGTTCCCTCCTCCCGACATCTTCGAAAAGCTGCCCTGGCGAGCACATATTCTGCGGGCTTTGCTGAATTTTTCTGTCGTGGGATTCCAGACTGCGCGCGACCAGCGGAACTTCCTGCATTGCGTGCGCCGTTTCTTGCCTTGGATAAAGGTCCAGCGGCTTGGAAACACTCTCCTTGTCAGGACGCCTGATCACGGCACGATGATCGGCACGTTCCCGATCGGAATCGATTACGACGAATTCGCGCAGGCAAGTGAAACTGAAGAGGTGGCCGAACGCGCCGCGGCCATTAGGCAAACGTTCCCGGAAACGATGCTGCTTGGCGTGGACCGCCTCGACTACACGAAGGGTGTCCCTGAACGGCTGAAGGCTTTTCGGCTTTTCCTGGAGATTCATCCTGAAATGCGCGGCAAGGTATCACTGCTGCAGATCGTGGTACCGAGCCGAGAGGACCTCCCTAGATACCAGGAGTTGAAGGTTGAGATCGAGAGAACGGTCAGCCAGATCAATGGACGCTTCGGCGTTCCTGGCTGGGTGCCGATCCATTTTGTTCACCGGCATGTGCCCCGCGGCGAACTGCTGGCCTGCTACCGCGCCGCCGATGTTGCGCTCGTCACTCCTCTTAAAGACGGGATGAACCTGGTCGCCAAGGAATTCTGTGCTGCGCAGGTCGAGCAACGGGGCGTGCTCATTCTGAGTGAATTCGCCGGAGCCGCGGACCAGCTTGGCGTCGGCGCTCTACTTATCAATCCTTACGATACCGACGGACTCGTCGAAGCGATAGCGCAGGCCTGCTCGATGAACGCCGAAGAGCGCACCATTCGTATGCGCGCGATGCGCGAAGTGGTGCGACTCAACAACGTGTTCCGCTGGTCGAAGAGTGTTTACCACACGGCTGCTTCCAAGGCTGACGAACCGACTAAGGCTGATCCGAAACCCGCAACGATCACGCCGATCTCCGCACCGGTCGCAGCCTGGAAGCACGCCGCGAGCGCCGTGGGCTAACCATGTGCCTCCTTGCGAACCGCCAGCAGAGAGCATCAGCAGAACAACGCTGAGCTCACTTGACGCTCCCTTTTCCCCCACGGGAGAGTCCTGAGGCGACCCGAGCGTTTCGGGTCGCCCCGTTTTTTTGCTGCTCGATACCGCCCTTGTGGTCTCCATCACGATCGCGACATCCCACGGCATTAGCATCA
>JAEZPW010000206.1 GCA_023441255.1 Acidobacteriota bacterium | reverse complement strand
CGCGGTCGGCAGGGTAGTTCTTAATCTCGCCCGGGTGAATCAGCGTGCCGTCGGGAATATCGACGTAGCCGAGGTCCTGCGCGATCTCGGCGGAAGAATTCATGGAGCGGCCGACGAGGGCGACCTTGCGATTGTGCTGATAGGCGATGTCGACGGTCAGCTTGATACGGTGAATCGACGATGAAAAACAGGAGACAAAAATCTTCTGTGCAGCGTGGACGAAGACGTCTTCCAGCCGAGGCCGAACGGCACGCTCGCTTGGTGTGTAGCCGGGGCGTTCGGCATTGGTCGAGTCCTGCAAAAGTGCGAGGACGCCCTGCTTGCCGTACTCGGCAAAAGTGTGCAGGTCGAAGAGGCGATTGTCCGTGGGCGTGGGATCAATTTTGAAATCGCCGCTATGGATGATCACGCCAATCGGAGTGTGAATCGCGAGCGAGACACAGTCCACCAGGCTGTGCGTGACCTGGATGGGGTTGATCGTGAACGGGCCGATCGTGAACCGGTCGCCGGGGGCAATCTCGTTCAGTGTGGCGTCATCGAGCAGCTTGTGCTCCTCGAGTTTGTCCTCGACGTATGCCAGCGTGAACTCGGTGCCGTAAACGGGAACGTTCAGTTCGGAGAGTATCCACGGCAGAGCGCCGATGTGGTCTTCATGACCGTGGGTTAGAACGATCGCGCGTACGTGCTCACGGTTCTCGATCAGGTAGGAGATATCCGGCACGACTACGTCGACGCCAAGGAGTTCGGCCTCGGGGAACATCATGCCTGCGTCGATGACGATGATGTCGTCACCCCAGCGCATGGCCGTGCAGTTCATGCCGAATTCGCCGCAACCACCAAGCGGCACGATCTGGAGTCTTCCGTCTGTCATTCTGAATCTTTGATGCTACCACACGCTAAATCGGGTCATCTCGCCACCGGGCCATCTGAAAAGCAGGACAAGCGTCCCGCACACGCCGTCGAGGTTCGCGTAAACTGGCAGGGATGGCTGAAGTGAGAAAAGGCTGGCTAAGGTTGAAGGTGGAGGACGCGATCAGGCGCGGGCTGACGGACGCCTATGAGACGGTAAGAGTAGATCCATCGAAGTTCCTGATGCAGATGCGCGCTGCCTATGGGCTTCCCGTGAACTCATTCCGGGGGACGTTTTCAGTGCCGGTTGAACAACTCGACGACGTCGCGGTGGACGTGGTGCGGGCAGGCATGAGGATGGCTGGCGTCGAGGGGGCCGGGATGGGGCTTGGAGGCATGCTGACCGTTGTGCCCGACCTCGGGATACTGGCGGCGATCACGATGCGCACGATCCAGAAGCTGAGTCTCGTGTATGGGTTCGAGTTCAATACGGATGACGAGATCGCGGAGCTTTGGGTGGCGGCGGCAAGCGCGGCGGGCGTTGATCTGGGCAGGGAACTGGCAGAAAAGCAGCTTGTGAACCGGTTCGTGCCACGGGTGATCCAGAGAATCGCGGCCCAGACGAGCGGAGAAGTCGTGGAGAAGTGGGCCGGAAGGCTGATCCCGGTATTGAGTTCGGCGATAGGGGCGGGACTGAACTATTACTTCGTGCGAGCCTGGGGCGAGAGGGCGATGAGTCACTTTCGGCAAAAGCATCTGCGCATGCGAGAGCAGATGAAAGTGATCGACGGCATGCAGTCGCTGCCATCCGCCTAACGGGGAGCGCCGCAACGGGAACAGAACTTTGCTACAGGCGCCAGGACCATGCCGCAACGCGTGCAGAACCCGGAGGCCACTGGCTTCTTGCGGCGAGTGGCCGAAATAATCACAACCAGCGCGACCGTGGGTGCGCCGAGGACGAGCAGTAGGGCGAGAACAACCATTACTTCCGGCAATCCGATTCTGAAGAACATTCTGTTCCTATTCCGCGAGCGCCGCCTGCACCGTCGGTGACGGCTGTTCCTTGCCAAAATCACCTTCCCAGCGCGCTACGACGCAAGTTGCCAGGCAGTTGCCGATGACGTTGACTGAAGTGCGCGCCATGTCCATCAGTTGATCGATTCCCAACAGGATGAACACGGGTTCCGTGGGCAGGCCGAACGTGCCGATGCTGCCAAGCAGGATTACCAGTGCGCCTCGCGAGACGCCAGCCACGCCTTTGCTGGTAAGCATGAGAGTGACCATCATGAGCAGCTGCTGACCGAACGTGAGGTGAACGCCAGCGGCTTGAGCGACGAATACGGCCGCGAGTGAGAGGTAAAGGGTGCTGCCGTCCTGGTTGAAACTGTAGCCGGTGGGGATCACGAAAGAGACGATCTGGCGCGGTACTCCAATAGCCTCCATGGATTCCATGGCGCGGGGCAGGGCGGCTTCTGAACTGCTGGTACCGAATGCGATGGAAACCGGCTCGGCGACGGCCTTGATAAAGCGCTTCACGGGCACGCCGCTGAAATAGGCAATTGGCAGAAGCACGAACAACAAGAAGGCGATGAGGGCGAGATAAAGGGTGGCCAGCAGTTGGAAGAGGTTTACGAGCACGCCTGCACCCGTGTGCCCTACTGTGTATGCCATCGCCGCACCAACGCCGAACGGGGCAAAGAGCATGACGATGTTCGTGAACTTGAACATCGTCTCGGCCAGGCTCTCGCAGAAGGTCAGCATGGGCCGGCGCTTCTCCTCGCGCACCATCGCCAACGCGATACCGAAGATGATGCTGAAGACGACTACCTGGAGTACCTGATTTTCGGCGACAGACTTGGCGATGTTCTCGGGAAAGACGTGGAGAATCGTTTCGGCCGCGGTCGGCTTGGCCGCGACCAGTTGCTCTCCGGGGGGAGGAGGTGCGAGTTGCACACCCACGCCTGCTTTGCTCAAGTTTATGGCGCCCAATCCAATGAAGAGCGCTATGGTCGTGACGATCTCGAAGTAAACGATCGCTTTTATGCCCATGCGGCCGACCTTCTTTAGGTCGGAATGAGCGGCGATACCACTGACCAAGGTTGCAAAGAGAAGCGGAGCGATTATAACTTTGATCAGGCGCAGGAATATCTGGCTGACGACGCGCAGGTTTGTAGCGAAAGTGGGCCAGTCGTGGCCGATTTCGGCGCCAAGGACCATGGCGACGACGATCCACGTGGTTAACGAGCGCTTCGCAATCCCATAGGCCACCACGGCGCCTATGAAGAGCCACCTCGACGCGGCAAGAACAGCCGGTGACACTTGAAAGACGCCGAAATGATTTGCGGCCGAGAGAAGAGCCGAGAGCACCAACAGCGCCAACGCCGTGAACAGAATGCGATTCTTCATGGGACGATGAATTCTATTTCAACATTACGCGGCAGGAACAGCAAAGAATCTGGCAATCCGGCCATCTCGCGATCGGGTGATCTGGAGTGGTCTAGGGAATAGATTCAAAGTTAACTACCGCAGTGCGTCTTCGAGTGCGGCGCCGCGGTCGGTCTTTTCGTCGCGATACTTGACGATGACTGGGGCGTAAAGAGAGAGACCCCATTCGACGGCGTTGCCCGTCAGCCTGGCTCGGTCGACCGGCCGGGAACCTGGAACTACGACCGCGTTTTCGGGCACGACGAGCGGTTGGTCGGCGGTGGCCCGGTAAATCTCACCCCGTACGAGATCATAGAGCGGCGTCGAGCGAGTGAGGATCGTTCCTGCGCCAAGCACGGCGCGTGCGCGCACCTGCGTACCTTCGTAGACGCCGCAGTTTCCGCCGATGAGCACGTCATCCTCGATGATGACAGGGGTAGCGTTCACCGGTTCAAGCACACCGCCGATCTGGGCGGCGGCACTCAGGTGGACTCGTTTTCCGACCTGTGCACAGGAACCCACGAGTGCATGTGAGTCGACCATGGTCTCGGCGTCGACATAAGCGCCGACATTGATATACATAGGCGGCATGCAGATAACAGACGGAGCGACGTAGGCGCCGAGGCGTGCGGACGATCCTCCCGGGACGACGCGGACGCCGTCGTTCACATGAAAGTGGCGCGCCGGGAATGTGTCCTTGTCAACGAACGAGAAAGCAGCGGCGGAACCCATTTCGACCATGTCGCCGAGCCGGAATCCAAGCAGGATGCCTTGTTTGACCCAGACATTCGCACGCCACTTGCCGTCGATTATCTCGGCTGCGCGGATGCGTCCGGCCGTGAGTTCGCCGCGGAAGGCTTCGAACGTGGAGCGGGCGTCGGACTGATTGCGCGCCTCCGGGCCGAGGGCGAAGAGACGTTGGATGGCGGCTTGAAGTTCAGTCACGAGGTGAGTATAGCGGATGGCATCGCGCAGGTCGTCTGCATCCAAATGAGGGATGCCGGATATCACATCTCTCCTGGGGCGAACGCTGGTACTGGTGGCCCACCCTGATGACGAAGCGGTCGGGTGCGGCGCACTGATGCAGCGCATGCGAGAGCCAATCGTGGTCTTCTGCACAGATGGTGCGCCGCGCGACGAGTACTTCTGGAAGGAATATGGATCACGGCTCAAGTATGCGCGTGCGCGCCAGGAGGAAGCGCGCCGAGCGCTTGCGGTTATTGGTGTTTCGGAAGTCGAGTTTCTGGCGGAGGCGCCGCTGCCGAGCGGAGAGGGAATCGTCGATCAGGAGCTTCATCAGTACATGGACGCGGCGTGCGAGCGGTTGACCGGATTGACACGGAGGCAGCGTCCGGAAGCGATTCTTACAACTGCCTATGAGGGAGGACACCCGGACCACGATGCTTGCAGTCTGCTGGCGGCGAGCATAGGGCGCCAGCACGAGCTGTCAGTATGGGAATTTCCGCTTTATCACCGAATATCGTCCGGAGAACTGGTGTATCAGCGGTTCATCGTGCCGGAGCAGAAGGAGGAGGCGCTGTTGGAGGTGACGCCGGAGGAGCTTGAAAAGAAAGAGGAGATGGTGGCGGCCTACAAGTCGCAGCACCCGTTTCTGTTCGAGTTCGATACGAAGGTGGAGCGATTCCGCCGGCAGCACGCATACGACTACACGCGGCCGCCGCACCC
>JAEZPW010000162.1 GCA_023441255.1 Acidobacteriota bacterium | reverse complement strand
GTCGATGGCCCGCTGGTAAGTCGCCTCAGCCTTATCGAATTCCTGCAATTCCTCGTAGGCGGAACCCAGCGCGCGAACGGACTCGTCGTTGGTGGGGCGCTTCTTCACGGCAAGTTCGAGTTCCGCGGCCGATTCCTGGTGCTTTCCAGTGCTGCCGTAGACCTCTCCGAGGCAGCGGTGCCCCTCGGCAAGGTCGCGGTCGATAGCGAGGGAGCGCTGGCACGCGAGGGTTGCGTCTGAGAGCTCCGCGGGGTCGCTCAGTTCGCGATATTTGTGCCAGTGCGCTTCTCCCAAACCGGCGTACGCCAACGAGAAACCGCTGTCACGAGAAAGCGCCTGGTTGAAGGCCGAGATCGCGAGATCCAAATTCTCCTTCCGCTGATAGTCCTCTAGATAGCCGAGGCCCTGGAGGTACTCGTCATACGCAGCCGGGACGGCTGTTCCTCGGGTGGAACCCTGAGCCCGGAAAGACTCCGAAGCGTCGATACCCAGGGCGCGTACGATGCTGTTTGCCAACTGGTCCTGCAGTCCGAAAGGATCGCTGGCAGGAACCGAAACAGTGCCGGCTTGCAACTGGCGTCCGGTGGTCGCATCCACGACACTGAAGGTGGCACGGATCATGTTTGCGACGGGTTGAAGCGAGCCCTCGACGACCAGGTCGGCTCCGAACTGTTGCCTTGCCAACTTTGCCGAACTGATGTGTTCGGCACGGACCTCGCTGGAAGGGATGATCTGCAGAAGATAACGATCGCTGATCTGCGTCAACTCAGACGTGATCACGTCGCTGAGGCCGTCTGCGAATGCCTGCTGAGATTTGTCGCCGCCGATGCTCTGAAAGGGCAACACGGCGATTTGCGGAGCCTTCGAGAGTCCTACTGCTTTGCCGATCCGTTTTGCGGTGCGGACCGCCGGACCAAACTCGAAAACGAGCGCAAGGACGACTATAAGCGCGGCGGCGAGCCAAACGTATTTCCGTGGCCAACGCCTAGCCAAGCCAGGCTTGACGGATGTGGTGACACGGGGAACTGTTATCTGCGAATCAACCGTCTGCGCAAAGGCACTAAGGTCCGCAAGCAGGCTGTCCATGTTCTGATACCTGCGTTCCGGATCCTTGTCCATCATTCGGGCGACGATGTCGGAAAGCTGACTGGGGACTCCGAACGACGTCAGAGGATCGGGGGCGGCGTGCAGGACGCTATCAGCGGTTTCGAAAACAGTCCGCTTGAGGAAGGGGTGCTTTCCGGAAAGGGCTTCATAGAGAACCACCCCCAACCCAAAGATGTCGGATCGAGCATCGGGCGCTTCGTCCATCATGACTTCAGGGGACATGTAGCCGGGGGTTCCGGAGACGGCGCCGCTTGCGCTGAGGAGCGAAGTAGCGTGTCCTGGCGGAGAAAGCTGACGGGCGAGCCCGAAATCAAGAACTTTCACCTGCCCGGAGGCATTAATCATTATGTTTTCCGGCTTGATGTCGCAATGAATGATCTGCCGGGCGTGGGCGGAACGTATGCCTTCGCAGGTCTGAATGGCAATGGCGAGCAGTTCTTTCAGGCTCGTGTCAGCCTTTAGCCGCTCACGGAGGTTCTGACCCTCGACGAGTTCCATCACGAGATAGACCTCGCCCTGCTCCTCGATTATGTCGTAGAGGGCCGCGACATGGGGATCGGTGAGCTGTGAAACGCGTTCAGCTTCCTTGAGAAAACGGCGGCGACTGGTGGGGTCGAACCGCATCGGGCCAGCCATGCGTTTGATCGCAACCGAGCGGTTCAGCCTAGTATCCTGCGCACGGTAGACCTCGCCCATGCCGCCGCTGCCAAGGCGCTCGCGGATGGCGAAGCGGCCGATAGACATGCCGGTGAGAGACATAAGCTGGCCTGATTCGGTATTTGCCGGACCTGACATGCGCGCGGTGATCCTATGCTTGAGGCGTATGGTACCAGAGTTGGGCGGGAACTACCCTGTTTGTTGCTGGCGGCACGGTCGTATCATTTAAAGGCTGGAACTCTGGTACTGAAGAAAACGCCGCGAGAACGCGGCGTTTCGCTTTTGCTGTGCCGTTCCGTGTCGGGCCAGTTCGTATCAGTCAGGCGGCACGCTGCGCTGCTGATCTGCTGAAGAGTTCGATCATTCCGCGGTTGAATGCGGGAATGTCGTCCGGCTTGCGGCTGGTTACAAGGTTGCGGTCGTTGACGACTTCCTGATCGACCCAGTCGGCACCGGCATTTCGGAGGTCCGTCTTCAGCGAAGGCCAGGAGGTGATCTTTCGGCCCCGCGCTGCGCCGGCATCAATGATGGTCCAAGGTCCGTGACAGATGGCAGCGACGGGCTTGTTGCTGTCGAAGAAGGCTTTGACGAACTCGATGGCCTTTGGTTCCAGCCGAAGTTTGTCAGGATTAATTACTCCGCCGGGAAGAAGCAGTGCGTCGAAGTCCTGGGGCCGGGCTTGGTCGAGAGGGACGTCGACCTTGATTTCGTCTCCCCATTCCGTGTGATTCCATCCGCGAACTCGATCTTTCTTGGGCGAAACGATGCGCGTGCTGGCGCCAGCCTGGTCAAGCGCCTTTCGTGGCTCAATCAACTCGACCTGTTCAAACCCATCTGTAACCAGGATGGCTACCTTTTTGCCGGATAGAGCGTTGTCTGCCATTGCTACTCCTTTCCATCTTCTCGAGAAATTGGGTGGCGTAATCCTCGGCGCCGGGTGTTGGCTCGAAGTGTTGGGATA
>JAEZPW010000122.1 GCA_023441255.1 Acidobacteriota bacterium | reverse complement strand
GCACGCAGTGCTGGGTAGAGCGGACGAAACGATTAAGTGCCGGAGGCACGACCGAAGCGCATTTCCGCCATTCCGCCACAAACGTCTCCCCACGGGCCGGATGCAACACGCCTCGGAACGCGTGCGAATCGAACACGCTCGCCCTGTTCCGTTTTCGTGAATTTCCACAGGTCCATGTTGCCAGGCGGCCATTCACTGCTAAATTCATCTCGCGGCAGGCTCTTTGACAACACAGCGAACGCCGGGGACGGAGAATGGGCTTAAACAGAACCTATGCTGAACAGAATCAAGATTTTGCGAGGCTTGTACCGGCAAAGCCCGCATAAACACTGGTTCTCCGAGTATAGGGGAGGGGAAGGTACAGGTGCGATCGGGTACCACATTTACCCGATCGCCCGATTCCTTCGTGCTTAATCTTCCGGCGGCATATCGAAGCTGACCAGTTCGCCCCTGAAGCCTTTGGTCTTGATCGCTCCGTAGATAATGCCAGCGGCCATCCAGCAGGCCCCGACGATTTGCGCCGGACGGCTCAGATTCAGCCAGATGTAGAAGCAGATTACGAAGCCCAGCACAGGTGGCAGGAAGTTGCCGAGCGTCTTTTCGCCCTTCAGGAAGTAGCGAACGAATGCCGCTGCGTTCACGCCCATGAACGCGATGAACGCACCGAAGTTCAGCGCCTGCGCCCCGATCTCGTACGCGCCGCCGCCGAGCTTCTGGGCAAAGAACTCCAGCAGTGCCGCGCCGACCAGTGCGAATGCGCCGACGGCGATGATGTTGTTGCGCGGAATCCGTTTCTTCGGCTCGATTGCGCCGAAGAACTTCTTCGGCAAGGCATTGCCGCGTCCCATGCCGTAGAGCAGCCGACCGGCCGCCAGCTGCGCGCCCATGCCGCTGCCCATGTTCGCCACCAGCAGCGTGAAGTTGATGATGTGGAACAAGATGACTCCGCCGGCCTGCTTCGCCACCATCGGGAAAGCTGACTCCACCTGGTCGCTGGGAAATGGCTTTGAACCCCAAACCAGTTGTGCGCCGTAAACCTGGATTCCGCTCAACACGCCCGTAATCAAGCAGACCAGTACCGTGGCCAGCAGGATGTTCCGGCGCGGATTCTCAACCTCTTCGGATAGCGTCGAGATGCCGTCAAACCCGATGTAGGTCAGCACGGCCACGCTCGTGCCAGCGAATAGCGCGTGAGGGTTGAATGTCTGCGGGTTGTAGAACGGTTCGGTGAAGAATCCCGGCCCGTAGGTTTGCAGGCCCCAAACGTAGCGCACCACTGCGCCGAGAAAAATGACGACCACCACCACCATGCCCGCGCACAGCGCGTTGTTGAACTGCGCCGAAGTCTTGATGCCACGCAGGTTCATCCAGGTAAAGAACGCCGCAAACACGATGATCCACGCGTAATACGGCATGACCGGCAGGATATTCATGGTGATCTTGGCGCAGAAAGCCGTGCAGATCAGCGGGTTCAGGACGTAGTCCATCACCATGCTCCAGCCGGTGATGTAACCCAGCGCCGGATGGATCTCCTGGCCAACGTACGTGTAAGCCGAACCCGCACTCGGATACACGCGAGCCATTCGCCCGTAAGCAATGGCCGTGAACAGCATAGCCACCATCGCGATCAGAATGGTGGTGACAACGTGCCCTTGTGCCTTGTTGCTGATGACGCCATAAATACCCATAGGCGCCGTAGGCTGGATGATGATGATGCCGATGATGATCAGGTTCCAGAGCGTCAGAGCACGCTTGAGGCGTGGAGCTGAGGTGACTGTCGGACTTGATGCCGGAGTCGACATGGATCGGTCCTCTGAGAGTAGCTGGTTAGAGTTAAACCACTGATCTGGCCCGTACAGTGTATTGCCGAATACGCCCGGTTGTCACTTCCCCGAATGGGCGCAAGCGCAGGCCAAAAACGTTTAAATAATTCGTTGCATGTTCCGTTATGGCGCTTACTGACGTAAACTGGATGCCTATGCGCGGCCCGGTTTACCTTGGTGTGGACGTTGGAGGGACAAAGGTCGCCGCCGGACTCGTCGATTCGGGCGGCAAGATCCTTTACAAAGTCCGCGTGCCGATGCACGGCAGCGGCACTGCACAAGATGGGCTCGCCTCGGTCAAGGCGGCCATCGACCGGGTGCTCGCGGCCAATCCCAAGGCGGCGATTGCAGCCATCGGCCTTGCTTCTCCCGGCCCGCTTGACCCGCGCACTGGCGTCATCCTGTTCACCCCCAATATTCCGTGCTGGCACGACTTCAACCTGCGAGAAGCCATCGAGCAGTCATATCAGTTGCGTACGCACGTGGACAACGATGCCAACGCCGCCGGATTGGCTGAAGCCATCTTCGGCGCCGGCCGCGGCTACAGCAGCGTGTTCTACGCCACGCTCGGTACCGGCATCGGAACCGCCATCGTGCTCGGCGGCAACTTGTATTACGGTCGCACTGGACTGGCTGCCGAAGGTGGACACATGACCGTCGATCTGAACGCTGCCTGCCACTGCGAGTGCGGGAAGCCCGGTTGCGTCGAGTCGCTTGCTTCCGGCACTGCCCTTGCGCGCCTGGCTCGAGAGGCCCTGCGACGCGACCCGACCGGCGGCGAACACATGCTTGAAATCGCCGGTGGCGACATCATGAAGGTCACCGGCCGCACCGTGAGCCAGGCGTGGAGCCACGGCGACCTGCTTGCCACCGAGTTGCTGACCGAAGCCGCCCGTGTACTCACGGCGTGGCTGGGCAATGTAGTCGACCTTCTCGAACCCGACGTTTTCGTGATCGGCGGGGGAATGAGCGAGGTTTTCCTCCACTTCTTCCCGCAGATGCAGCGTGACCTGCCAAAGTGGTCGGTGAATAAGCGCTGCGGAGACACTCCGTTGGTGCGAGCTCATTTCGGCGAAGACTCTGGCGTCGTCGGAGCTGCGGCCTTGTGCCTCTCCGAGCCGCTCGCAAATACCACGGTAGCTGACTGACGTTCACCAAGAAATTGCGTGGTTGGTGTTGTCGTCGGTCAACCAATTCAACACAGTGATTTGTCATTTTAAGCGAAGCAAGGAACCTCTAGCCGTGAGGCATATTCCTTGGCACGTCCCATTTTCGCTTGGGAACTAAGCTCGCCCCTTTTCCACTCGCCCTTCATCTTGGTTGCTTCATTCGCGCCACTCCGTCCTAACCTTCGTGCGCTACAGCCGTCCAAAAAAGCGCCGGACAATACGAGATACGGAACCAATCTCTCGCAGCATTCGTATCAGTCCACAAGGGGTGGGTAGGGGCTCATGCACGTTCGCGACCTTTTTCTCGATACGGTACGCACACTCTGGTCTCACAAGCTGCGTACTTTCCTCACCATGTTCGGTATCGCCTGGGGAATCGTCTCGATCGTCCTCATGGTGGCGGCCGGCGAAGGACTGAGGGTCGGGCAGGAGAAGGTCTCTGAGAACTTCGGCCGCGACGTGATGATCGTTTTTGCGGGACGAACCAGTCTCCAAGCCGGAGGCGTGCGCGCCGGGCGGCGCATTCGCTGGGAAGACAGCGATGTGCCCGTTGTAAAGGAACGCTCGCCCGACTGCCGTCACGTACTGCCAGAAATCGGAAATCAGGTCCGCATCCACAGCAACTACAACGCGGCGCTGCTGCTGGTGGCGGGCTCTCATCCTGAGTTCGCCGAGGTACGCAGCATCCCTGTCGAGGAGGGCCGGTTCTATAGCTGGCAGGACGAACACGAAAAAAGACGTGTCGCGTTCCTCGGTTCGGACGCGCGCAAGCAGTTGTTTGGAGGCCGCCCTTCGATCGGCGAGAACGTGTATCTCAACGAGATCCCGTACAAGGTCATCGGCTACATGAAGGAGAAGAAGCAGGACTCCAGCTACGACGGCATGGACGTCAACAAAATCTTCGTTCCCTTCACGCCGATGCGGGCGGATTTTCCCAACAAGCCTCCTGACACGCCGCATACGCTCGACAGGATGTTGGTAACGCCCAAGTCGGTCGAACAACACGAAGCCTGTAAAACCGAGGTGCGAGCAGCGCTCGCCAGTTTGCACGACTTCGATCGTCAGGACAAGGAAGCCGCGTTCATCTGGGACACCGTGGAAGAGGCCCAAGCCTTCCGCACGATGACCGATGGCATGAAGTATTTCCTCGGAGCCGTCGGCTTCACGACCCTGTTTCTGGGCGGGCTCGGCGTGATGAACGTGATGCTGGTAGCCGTACGCGAGCGAACACGCGAAATCGGCGTGCGCAAGTCGATCGGCGCAACGTCGCGCTCTATTTTGCGCCAGTTCTTCCTGGAGAGCATGATCGTCGTGCTGATCAGCGGCGCAATCGGATTCGGAGTTGCCTTCGGATTATGCGCGATGGTCGACTCATTCCCGATGCCGGATTACTTCGCCGGACTGCTTCCGACGTGGAAATCAGGCGTGCTGGCATTCACGTTACTCGGAACGGTCGCCGTTCTCGCAGCAATTTACCCTGCGCGCCGCGCGGCCGCCATCGACCCGATCGAGGCGCTACGCTACGAAGCGGGAGGATAGAAGAATCTGGCCATCGCGCCATCTCGCCATCGGGCGTTTTGGCAGCTGGCGATTCACAAACTGCCGTCGCATGAAGGCGCAGATCGCGAGACGCCCTGAAACAGCAGCGCCTAAAACGGCACAACCGATCGGAATCGGGCAAATGGCCCGATCGCCCGATGACCCAATGGCGAGATGTTCTTCCAATCCATATCCGACGCGTGGCACGCACTTAAGCGCAGCAAGACTCGAAGCCTGCTGACCATGGCGGGCATCGTGTGGGGCATCGTTGCCGTCACTCTCCTGATCGCTTATGGCGACGGTTTCCGGTTCATCCTGATGCGGGCCTTCGAGGCCTTTGGCAAGAGTGCCGTCGTCGCCTGGCCTGGGCAGACCAGCGACCAGGCTGGCGGACAGCGTGCCGGCAAGAAGGTTGTGCTGGAACAGGCTGACCTCGAACGCGTCCGTTCGGAGGCGACGCTGGTCAAAACCGCCTGTCTCGAAACCGTGAAGACCCTGTCGGTCTCTTATGGTGACCGGCTTGCTTCGACGGCCGTGCGCGGCGTCTGTCCAGAATATGGCGAGATGCGCAATGAAGTGCCTTCCCAGGGACGCTGGATCAGCGCGCAGGACGTGCTGGAACGAAGACGCGTGGCGTTCATCGGCGCTCGTCTGCGCGAGCAGTTGTTCAGCGGCATGCCGCCTGTCGGGCAGGAGATCTCGATCAATGGAATGCGATTCACGGTGATCGGCACCATGGAGCGCAAGCTTCAGATGTCGAACTATTTCCGCTCGGATGACGAGTCTGTGTTCATTCCATACAGCACCGCAGGCGACCTTTGGGACACGCACTATGCCAGCGTGATGGTGTTCGCCCCGATTGCGCCGCTCTTCGAAAGCAAGGCAGAAGCACAGGTGCTGGCCACGATAGCGGCGCGGCAGAACTTCTCGCCCACCGACAAGAAAGCCTTCCAGATGTTCGGACGCGAGGAGTTCCGTCCCATCATCGAGGGCATCACAATCGGGCTGCAGGTGCTGCTCATGTTCATCGGCGCGCTGACGCTCGGCATTGGAGGCGTGGGCGTTATGAACATCATGCTGGTTTCCGTGGACGAGCGCATTCGCGAGATTGGCCTGCGGCGCGCGCTGGGCGCCACGAAATGGCACATCCGGATTCAGTTCCTGATCGAAGCCCTGCTGCTGATGCTGCTCGGCGGCGCCATCGGTATCGGGTTGTCGTACGTGATCGCCGCAGTTGTTCCCACGATGCCGCTGCTTGGGCCGCTGTTTGAAGACACTTCAGGCAAGGGCGACATCAAGCTGCAGATCTCCGTTGCCACCGTGCTGCTGTCAACGGCAGTGTTGGTATTAGTCGGTGTGCTCAGCGGAATCTTTCCGGCGCTGCGAGCGGCAAAACTCGATCCGGTCGAGGCGCTGCGGTACGAGTGAACGAGCTTCGCGTTGTGCAGGGCGCAGCGGAGGATTGCTACCCGTCCCCCTCCCCTATACCCTTGTGCGCAAAGGCAGTGTTTATGCGGGTTTCGGCCATGCGGGATATCGCAAAATCTTGATTCTACATACCTTTACTTCCCTCGGGCCCTGCGCGGAACCGGACCTGAGCCCCAGTATTCATGCGGGTTTCCGCGAATCGTCCCGGTAAAATCTTGATTCTACAAACCTTTACAGCACTCGTGCCGCTGGAGGCAGGATCAGTTGTCAAAGAGCGCGTGTATGGGACGAATGTAGCAAGGAATCGCTGTCGGCGAACATGACGGCTCGAAATGTTACGAATTCAGAACAACTGGTTGTGGGGAATAACTAGTGCTGCCCAAGCGCAACGCTCTTCGGGTCAAAAAGTCAAAAACCTACCCTAAGCGCAGGCGGCGCTTAGGATGGGGCACCCGACAAGAGATCGTTCGGGAATGGGAGCGAGAGCCCCACCGCGAAGGCAATCGGATGAGGCTCCCGTCTTGAAACTGCGTTGGCCCGGACTATTACTTCTTCTCGAGTTGCTGGGCGAGGTAGTTCTGGATACCGGCCTGCTCGATGATGTTGAGCTGCGATTCGAGCCAGTCGGCATGGGCTTCTTCGTCTTTGATCATGGCGTCGAACATCTCCCGAGTACCGTGATCGCCGGCGGCTTCGCAGACCTTTGCCGAAGCGTTGTACTGCTTGATGGCGTCGGCTTCGTCCTTCAGGTCGATCTCGAGCTGGGCCTTCACGCTGGCGCCGATCTGCGGCTTGAGCGCAACGTCCACGCCTGGCACGCCGTCGAGGAACAAGATGCGTTCGATGAGGTGTTCTGCATGGTGCATCTCGTCGATGGCACGCTTCTTCGTGTACTGCGACAGCTGCTGGTAACCCCAGTTGGCGCACATTTCCGCCTGCACCATATATTGAGCGATTGCGGTCAGCTCAGAGCTGAGCGCCGCATTAAGTTCAGCAATTACCTTTGGATCACCACGCATCATCAGTCCTCAGTCGTGAAATCAGTAGCAAACACAACACGATAAACGGAACGACGCAGTTACGGCAAACGAACACCACGGCAAACGAATTCCACGGATTCGAATCTCGAACATCTTGATCCGTTCGAATCCGTGGCGATCCGTGTTACTGGATTCTTCTACTTCGCCGCAACCGTTTTCGGCACCGTATTCCAGCCGTCAACCGCGATTACCGGCAGTGCCCCGCCAAGGTCAGCTTCCGAGTAGGTCACGTCGACGCGGCGCTCTTCCCCGGGCAGCAGAGAGAAATAGTTGTCGCTCCAGAGCACGGGCAGGACGGTGTTCCCGCCCGCGTTCATTGGATTCAGGGAAGTGGCGTTGCCGGGATTCGCAGCCGCATTCTTCACCTGTCCGGAGCGGTTGCCTTTCAGCAACGTCAAGTGCACCATGAACGCCAGCGATTTCGACGGGTTTTTCAACGTAACGAAACTTGTGCGTGAATCGTGCGGCAGGAATTTCGAGTCGATGCCCGTCACGTGCGGCTGTTGTCCGGCGACGGTCTCTCCCGGTGTAAGCGAAAGATCCACCTTCTGCAACGTGTTGAGCATGGTCACGTCTGCGTGCTGTGTCACCGGCGTGTTGTAGAACGTCGACTTGGCCCAGTCGTACTCATCTGGCTTCGTCGACAGCCAGTAAAAGTTCTCGCTGACTTTCTGACCCTTCGCGTCGCTGAGTTCCAGCCGCAGGAAGTAGGTCTGGCTCAGGTCCTGAATTTCGCTTGGCGGCGGTAGTACAAATGCGCGCACGCTGCCGTCGGGCACCAGGTCGTTCAATGACACTTCGTTCGTAAACTTCGGAGAAAGATCGAAGTTCAATATCGTGGCCTTCACCTTCAGCCCACGCACAGGCCTGTAAGTGCTGTTTACCGCGTATACCCCACCATCATCGTAGCCATAGAGTACGTGCAGCGGTTCGTTGGCCTTGCGCGTGCCGAAATAGCCGGCCCCGGGGTCGAGGTAGTAGTCGTAGAGGTGCCAGATGATTGACGGCCACGCATTGTTGAGCATCCACTGGATCACTCCGGTGGAGTCGTACTTGTTTCGCGTGTAGGCCTCGAACATGGCGCGCTCGCCTTCATAGGCGATGGCCTGCGCCTTTCGCTCGAAGTCATTGAGGTCGGCGGGCGTTCCGTAACGTTGCTTCATCGCCTCAGACATGAGGTCGACCTGCTGGAACTTGCCCAGGCCAGCGTGGTAGAGCCAGAAGTCATTGATGGGCCAGAGTTGGTCGGCCGGAACGAACTTCTTCAGCGACGAAATCGTTGGAATGGCCGGACCGGGACCGGTTTCTGTGTTGTAGCCCCAACCTCCGCCCAGTTTGTTCTTGTCGGTGAGCCAGTACGCGGGCGGAACCCAGTCGTAAGGTCCCGACATCTTGACGCCGGACTTACCTGTGACGTCAGTCGGCTTCGCCGTTGCCGACGAGACTACTGGGTTGGGCCAGTTCAGTTCCTTTTCAACCGCCAGGTATTCGCGCTCGACATCCGGCGTTGGCGGATTGTCACTGCCGTTGAGGAACACGAAAACACTCGGGTGATTGCGCATGCGGTAAAGCTGCGAGCGCAGTGACTCCTGGGCGATGCGGTGCGTTTCGGGCGTCCACTTCTGCCACTGCTCCCATACGTCGCAGCAGCACCAGCCCGGCATCACGAGGATGCCCATCTCGTCGGCAAGATCGTGAAAGTAGTCAGTCTCCATCTTGCCTTCGAGGCGTATCGTGTTAAGCCCCATGTGACGGACGTAGAGGAATTCCTTCTTCGTGCGCGCCGGGTCTTCGCGCAACAGCATGTCGGGCGCCCATCCTCCGCCGCGGATGAGGATCGGCTTGCCGTTGATCTTGAACAGGCGCGAGCCGTTGTCGGTCATCTCGCTCGTCACTTCGCGAATGCCGAAACGAAAGCGCTGCACATCCCCGACCTTCTGGGAAGGCGAACTGACCACAAAACTGACGGAGCCGTAGTAAAGGTTTGCCTCGCCCATCTGGTACGGCCACCACAGCCTCGGGTTCTTTAACCGTAACGCGGCGAATTGCCCGGGGGCAAACGTCACGACTTTGGTCTCGCCCGCTGCTAGTTCAACTGGTTGCGTGAAGTTGGGGATGTTCGTACGAGCAGAAAGGGCCAACTCCTCAGTCGCGAAGCTTGCCGACAATTCGCCCTTGATCGGCGTGTTGGAGGCATTCCGCACCTCGGCCGTGATGGTTAGTTCTGCCGCGAGCGTCTTCGGATCGACCTTGCTGATCACCTGTGGATTTCGGATCGCAACCGGGCCGCTGGTGGTGATGTTGACTTCGCGCCACAGGCCCATGCTCTTGTCCGGAGGCGCGGGGTTCCAGTCCACCCAGTTGATGCCCAGGTCGTCGGGCGTAGGCGCGCTGATCTCGACCGCCAGCACGTTGGGCGCGTTACCGACCTTCACGCCGTCCGTGATGTTGAACTCGTAGGTGCGATAAGCTCCGGCGACGTCGTTCGAGTTGGCGATCTGCATTCCGTTAAGCCAGATGTTCGCGCGATAGTTGATGCCGCCAAAGTTCAGCCATAGCTGGCGTCCCTTGTCGGCGGCGGGGAGCACAAACTGCGTGCGATACCACCACGAGCACTTGAACGGCGAATCATCCGGCATCGGCAAACGCGAGAACACTTTTCCGCGCTCGTAGTTCATGCCGGGCATATTCAGCAGGTTCTTGCCGAAATAGGGGTCCTCGTACACCTTGTCGGACTTCGCAGCGACCAGCGCCGCCACCACCGTATTCGGCACAGTGGTCGGC
>JAEZPW010000094.1 GCA_023441255.1 Acidobacteriota bacterium | reverse complement strand
GCTCTGCACGATTCGCGACGGCCGCGTTCAGTGCCACGGGCAGGACGGCAGCCTCCGCAACGGCATCGACGGGTTATATGAGGATCGAGCCGGCAAATTGTGGGCTGGAAACCCCGACGGGGTCTGGCGATGGAAGCCGGAGCCCGCGAAGTTTTTCCCGATGCTGATTGTCACTTCAAGCTTTGCCGAAGGCGGTCGCGGCGAACTCTTGATCACTACCCTTGACGGCGTCAAGACCCTCGTCAATGAAGAAGCCGGGCCGTATCTTGTTCGCGCTAGCGGGCAGCAGTCGAAATTAGGTAAGCTCCTGCGTGATCGCGATGGCGGTCTTTGGGTTGGGACCTACGATGGCGGTCTTTTGCATGTGCATCACGGAAGAACGGACCGTTTTGCACTTTCCGATGGTCTCTCAAGCGACAACATTCTGTATTTATTCGAGGACCGCGAGGGCAGTATCTGGGTGGGTACTCGGAACGGTCTCGACCAGTTTCGTGAATTCGCCGTTACGACCATCACTGAAAAACAGGGTTTGTCCAGCTCCTTTGTGGACTCCATTCTGCACGCGGGCGATGGAAGCATCTGGCTTGGCACCTTGAACGGTCTGGACAGATGGAAAAACGGCGACGTTGCAATGTACGGGCAGCGAGAAGGGCTTCCAGACACTGCGGTGCTGTCCTCGTTTGAGGACCAAGCCGGTCGGATTTGGGTCTCCACTCGACGTGGAGTGGCTTACTTGGAGCAAGGCAAGTTTGTTCCCGTACCTGGTATTCGATCCGGATCTGTCGTATCCATGGTTGGCGACAACGCAGGCGGCATCTGGATCAGCGACCAAACGACTCTCTACCATCTGCAGGGCAAGACCGTTGTCGAGGAGATTCCCTGGAGCAAGCTGGGCCACAAGGACTTCGCGTGGACCATGCTGCCTGATCCGATACGAGGTGGTTTATGGCTGGGTTTTCGTCAGGGCGGGGTGGCCTATTTCAAGGATCATTCGGTTCTCTTGGCGTATGGACGAGAACAAGGCCTCGGCGAAGACCAAGTAAGCGGACTTAAGCTCAATGATGACGGTTCAATTTGGGCGGCAACGGGCGGCGGTCTGTATCTTATCCGGACTGGCCATAGCTACCGGTTTTCCAGCGCTAACGGATTGCCGTGCGATAACGTTCACTGGGTGCTGGAGGACGATGACCATTCCTTCTGGTTGTACACGGCTTGCGGTTTAGTGCGCGTCGCCCGGTCCGAGCTGGACAGCTGGGTCGCTGATCCGAGAAAGAAGGTGACCACTACGCTTTGGGACAGCACGGACGGAGTCCAGAGCAGTGTCACCCCGAGAGACAGCAATCCGACGGTATCCAAGTCCGCGGATGGAAAGATATGGTTCTTGCCAGAAGAAGGCGTCAACATCATCGACCCGCATCATCTATCCTTCAATGAAATCCCACCGCCGGTACACATCGATCAGATCGTGGCTGACGACAAACCCTACGACGTCAGGTCCGGGGTACATCTGCCCGCCAACGCCCGCGAGGTCCGTATCGATTACACCGCGTTGAGCCTGGTGACGCCGGAGAAGGTCCATTTCAAGTACAAGCTTGAGGGCCAGGACCGGGACTGGAAAGAAGTCATCAACGACCGCCAGGCGAAGTACACGAACCTGCCCCCAAACCAATACCGCTTCCGCGTGCTTGCCTCCAACAACAGCGGCGTGTGGAATGAACACGGTGCGTCGCTGAACTTCGTAATCCCTCCGATGTGGTATCAGACGACCTGGTTTTACGCGCTCTGTGCCGCCGCTTTCCTGGCGTTGCTGTGGGCGGCCCACCTGTTCCGTGTGCGGCAGCTGGCGTACCAGTTCAATATGCGTCTGGAAGAGCGCGTTAGCGAACGAACGCGCATTGCCCGCGACCTGCACGACACGCTGCTTCAAAGTTTCCAGGGGCTGTTGCTGCGCTTCCAGGCCGGGATCAACCTGCTGCCGGGCCGTCCGGCTGACGCTCGTAAAATGCTCGAAGATGCTGTCGAGCATGGTTCCCAGGCAATCGCTGACGGCAGGGACGCAATCGGTGGGCTGCGCATGTCGACCGTGGAGAAGAACGACCTTGCGCTGGCAATTCGGACGGTTGGCGAAGAAATGGTCTCTGCCGAGAGCGACCGGCCTGCACCCAAGTTCGAAGTGGTTGTGGAAGGGGCATCCCGGAATTTACATCCGATTCTGCGAGACGAGGTTTACCGGCTCGCCACGGAGGCTCTGCGCAACGCTTTCAAGCATGCGGCAGCGCGAACCGTTGAAGTTGAAATCCATTATGACGAAAAGAATTTCCGGCTTCGCGTTCGGGACGATGGCAAAGGAATTCATAACGAGGTGCTTCGCGGACAGGGACCTAAAGGGCACTACGGCTTGCACGGCATGCGTGAACGAGCGAACCTTGCAGGTGGCAAGCTGACCATCTGGAGTGAAGTGGACAGCGGCACCGAGATCGAGCTCGTTATTCCGGGAGCGACAGCGTACATGAAATCCACGGGCCGTTTCTGGTATTTTCGGAAGCGGTCCGCGACAGAAGCGCATGCGAAGGAAACCATAGAACGTGAGTGACGGGTCAGCTCCAATTCGGATTCTGGCAGTTGACGATCATGTCCTCGTCAGGGAGGGCATTGCCTTACTGGTCAGTACGGAACCCGATTTGACGCTGGTAGGCGAAGCATCGAATGGCCGCGAGGCGATCCAACAGTTCCGTGCGCATCTGCCGGACGTTACGCTGATGGATCTGCAAATGCCGGAGATGAACGGCCTCGACGCGATCAACGCGATTCGGGGCGAATTCCCCGATGCCAAGATCATTGTGCTGACTACTTACAAAGGAGACGTGCAAATTGTTCGCGCGCTCAAATCAGGAGCGCAAGCTTATCTGCTTAAAAACACGTTGCACAAGGAACTCGCAGCGGCCATCCGAGCGGTTCACGCAGGGAAAAAGATGATATCTCCTGAGGCGTCTTTCGAAATTGCCGAGCATGCGACCGATGATGCGCTGACGCCCGCAGAGATCGCCGTGTTGCGACTGATTGCAGCCGGTAATGCGAATAAGCAGATTGCGGATCAGCTCTCAATCACCGAGGACACAGTCAAGAGTCGAGTCAAGTCCATCCTTTCCAAGTTGGGTGCCAATGATCGAACGCACGCCGCAACGATTGGGCTGAAGAGAGGGATCATAGAGTTGTAGTGCCAGCAGGCCTAACCTCGGGCGACTTCCCTGAGAACTCAGCATTGAGAGAAAACATAAGAAACACGATGTCCTACTCGCACTGGTCTACCAGGAGCTGAGAGACTTCGATAAACTCAGGATCGTGAATTCGTCGGGGTAACAGATTACAGCTCTCTCCGACGCTGGAGTGTGGACCGGGATCCGATTATCTCCCGACGCAAACAGGTGCTGCTCGGCAAACCGGACATCCAGACACAACCTGTTCGTTTGTCTCCCGTTCAGCGGCGTGCGAGCAAGCGGGCGGCGGGCTACCCGTCCACCGTTTATAGCCCTTGTGGCGCATTCATGGCCCCTCGCTGAACCCGCGCCGCCCGGTATATGGTGCAATTACTGCGCGTCCATCACGCAACGGAAACCGACTCCACCAGAACGGTCCAAGCTTGGTGCCATGAGCAGGTACTTTCCGTGTTCGGAGAGCTTGTATGCCTGCGGGAAGTACCAGATGGAGCCTTGTGGCTGATAGAAGTTGCCGCCCTTGAGAATGCCTGCCCGCGTGTGGTCGTCGAGATATTCGTCCGTCCACTGCCACACGTTTCCAACCAGGTCCATGACGCCGAACGGACTGGCGCCTTTCGGGTGCGCATGGACGTTGTCCGGGCGGCGCATGGTGCGACTCTTGTCGGGTACGGGAACGGCGCTCTGGTCCCAGTCGTTTCCCCAGGGGTATGTGCGTTGATCGAGACCTTGCGCTGCGTACTGCCACTCCCACTCGTGCGGCAAGCGCTTGCCGGCCCACTTGGCGTACTCTCGAGCATCTTCGATCGAGACCCACGTAACAGGCTGGTTTGCAGAGTCCTCAGGATAGGTACCGTTCGTCCAATGCCGCAGAAAGTTGAGATCGTCCTGGGGGCGGTAGTGCGTCGCGTCCATGAACTTCTTGAACTGCGCGTTCGTCACCGGGTACTTGTCGATCCAGAAGGCATTGACATGCATCGGGTGATCATGAAACCGCCGCGGCGAAGATTCCCACGGATACTGCACATCCACGCCAATGTCGTTGAATCCCTCGATCATGATGCCCTGAACCTTGAAGTGAAAGTTGGCGGCAGGAATTTTGACCATGTTCTCGGGGGTGCCGGCGGCCGGTTCAGTCGGCTCGATCGGCACGATCTCCTGCGGAAGGACTTTCCACTCGTGCGAGTAGCTGGCGAGAGGCGTCGCGGACAGCTGCTTCATTGTCCCCATCAGCTTGGTGATGTTTGCACCGGGTTCGGCACGCGTGGCCAGGATTGCACCGTAGCCATGTCCTTCGATGTCGAATGAGAGTCGATTCGTGCCGTTCGCATGGGGCTCAGGCTTCAGTTCCGTTCCGTGATAGAGATCGAAGTATCGCATGCCCGCTTCGACCGGAAGCTCGAGCTGCGGACCGTCTACGTCGTAATCGTTGCGGTTGATGATAGTCCAG
>JAEZPW010000044.1 GCA_023441255.1 Acidobacteriota bacterium | reverse complement strand
GCGTGACCGCGTCGATCTACTACCCGACCGTCGTTTCCACCCTTTGGCACTGGACCGGCGACAAAGATCTTGTGCGTCCTTTCATCGAGCCCGCACTACGCGGTTTGCGCTGGGCAGATGAGTATGGCGATATCGACCACGATGGCTTTTACGAGTATCAGACGCGTTCGGACCAGGGTGAGAAGAACCAGGGCTGGAAGGATTCCGGCGACGCGATTGTCTACGAAGATGGATCGCAGGTAGAGGATCCGCTCGGCACCTGCGAGATGCAGGCTTTCGTTTATGCGTCCAAGTTGTTCCTCTCCGAAACGCTCTGGTGGATGGATATGTCGTCGGAAGCCATTCGCTTGTTTCGGGAAGCGGAGGAATTGAAGAAGCGGTTCAACGAAAAGTTCTGGGTGCCGGAGACCGATTACATTGCAATGGCGATCGACTCTCACGACCGGCTCGTCAAGTCGGTTGCGTCTGACCCCGGCCACTGTCTCGCCAGCGGCATCATAGATCAGGCGCATGTGCAGCAGGTTGCGGACCGCCTCATGTCGCCCGACATGTTCTCAGGTTGGGGAATCCGGACGCTGTCGGCGGACCACCCGGCGTTCGATCCGTACGCCTACCATCGCGGCACGATATGGCCTGTCGAAAATGCGGTGTTCGCCATCGGCTTCGCCCGCTATGGCATGCATCATCATGTGGACAAATTGTGCAGGGCACAATTCGAAGCGGCATCGATGTTCGATAACCTGCGTCTGCCAGAATGCTTCACCGGGCACCCGCGTGACGATGATCATCCGTTTCCCGCCGTCTATCCGAAGGCGAATTGGCCGCAGGCCTGGTCATCATCTGCGGTCTTTACACTTCTTCAGGCGATGCTCGGCATATATCCCTACGCACCGCTTGAAACAGTTCTAGTCGATCCGTACCTCCCAGAGTGGCTCCCTGAGATCACGTTGCATCATTTGCGTGTAGGCAAAGCGACCGCGGACATTCGTTTCTTCAGGACAGCGGATGGGAGCAGCGACTACGAAGTGCTCGATATTCAGGGCAGGCTACATGTTGTGCGTCAGCCTAGCCCATGGTCCCTGACCGCAGGCTTCGGCGAGCGCGTCAGGGATGCGGTCGAGAGCCTCTTGCCTGGCAAATAGGGCCCCCGTAAAACGAGTTGCCGGCGTGCCCAGAAAAGTCGGAGTCAGTCGCGGTCTTGTGGTTTCGGAGTTCCGCGACGACGTCTATGCGGCCGAGCCAATATATTCCTCGGGGTCTTCTTCAAACTCGTTCCGGCAGTTCTGGGAGCAGAAGTAATAAGTGACTCCGTCGTACTCGGTCTTTGCGGGCGGGTTGTTCTCGTTTACGTCCATACCGCAGACGGGATCGATGGCCATGACGCCTCCTTGCAAGGTGACCGATTTGTCCGATTGGGATGTGACACGCATTGGCAGCCGTTGTGCCAAAGGAACTGATCTTTTTGCCAAGCTCCCGATTTGGTTCTCCGCATGTATCTTGCGGACTGCACTCTCACCCGGTCGCGCATCTATCTCGGCAACCAATCGATAAGCGAGGCAGGGATGGCACGCAAGGAGAGCAGCAGGTCAACGTCGCAGAACTCGCAGAGGCGCAACGAAACCAAAAAGGGAAAAGCCAGGATTCACGAGTTCCCAACGCCGAAGCAGCAGGTCGAGCGAGAGCCAAAAGCTCCCTACCCCGAGCAGCACCAGGAGAAACCCGGCCTCGAGTCTCAGATCGAGCCGCGGCCAAGGTTCGAAGCTCCTGCGTACCGTCCTTCAGGCAAACTCGAAGGGAAGGTGGCGATCGTCACCGGAGGAGATTCCGGCATCGGACGCGCCGTCTGTGTGCTCTACGCCCGCGAAGGTGCGGACGTCGCCATTGTTTACCTCCCCGAGGAACAATCCGACGCGGAAGAGACTGAGCGCGCCATCCAGCAGGAAGGCGGGCAGGCTCTGCTGATCCCAGGTGACGTAACAGACCCGGAATTCTGCCGGCGAGCCGTTGAGCAAACCGTCCAGGAGTTCGGAAAGCTGGACGTACTGGTGAATAATGCCGCTTTTCAGCAGCATCAGGAAGGCCTGGAACAACTGAGCGAGGAGCAATGGGCCCGCACGTTCCGTACCAACATTTACGGCTACTTCCACATGGCGAAGGCGGCGCTTGCGCATCTGCAGAAGGGCAGCGCAATCATCAACACGGGTTCCATCACTGGACTGAGCGGCAGCAAGCAGCTGCTCGACTACTCCGCCACTAAGGGCGCTATTCACGCATTCACGAAATCGCTGGCGCAGAACCTGGTGGAACGAGGCATTCGCGTCAACTGCATCGCGCCCGGTCCGGTCTGGACGCCGTTGAACATCGCGGACCAGCCTCCGGAGAAGGTGAAGCAATTTGGCGGGAAGGTGCCGATGGAGCGCGCGGCACAACCGGAAGAGATTGCGCCGTCGTATGTCTTCTTCGCGTCAGAGGCGGATTCGAGCTACATCACGGGCGAGGTGCTTACGCTTCTGGGAGGCGAAACCACCGCTGCATAGGTAACCCGCTGCTGCGAAGCGTTCAGGCTTCTCGGGTCGCGGCTAACTTCTGACCTCCGCGAATCTTCCGCTCGAGTGCTTTGGTGTGCTGGCTCTCGTCGCCGGCCAATTCCTCGTACAGGTCTCTCATTTCCTCGTCATCCGTCATCTCTGCCAGGCGGGTGTAGAACTTCAAGGCGGAACTCTCCGCAGCCAGCGCTATCTGCAAAGCCTGGTTGCAGGGAACTCGCGAAACCTGTGCGCGTGTGATGGCAAAGATGTCTCCACTCTGGAATTTGGGCAACTCGACCGTTTCCCGTATTTCTTCCTCGGTGATCGCGCAGGGCTCAGGACCATAACGCTCCAGATACCGTTGCTGCAGCTCGGCCCCGTGTCTCCGCTCTTCCTGGGCCATGTCCCAGAACGCTGCGGCGATATCGACCGACTCCGGGTCCTGGAAGCTATCGAACAATTCAGCAAATTGGGAATAGATTTCGGCGTTGCGCTCTTCGATAAATACTGCGACGTGCAAGGCCTCGCGGGCCGTAAGGGAGGCAAATTCGCGTTTCACGGGCGTGGCTCCTGTAAAAGCACGTACGACTCCGCAGAATTTATAACCTTGCGCAAGAATTTGCAAAACAGAAGCTGCAACCGGTAAAGCTGCGGTTTCGTGACCTTTGTCATATTGCCTCGCTCCGTAACGTGGAATGCTGGCATGGAGTAGCAGGCCCGAGCAGCCGAGACGGAACCGTGGACCTAAACATAGATTTCAATCAGCGCCCTTTTGTAGTGATCTGGGAAGTGACCCAGGCGTGCGATCTTGCCTGCGTTCATTGCCGAGCTTCGGCGCAAGCCTGGCGAAATCCGCTGGAACTCACGACAGAGCAGGGTAAGCGAGTCATCGACGACATCGCCGAAATGCAGGTTCCGGTTTTCGTAATCACCGGCGGAGATCCGCTCAAGCGCCCCGACATCTACGATCTGGTGGAGTACGCAAGCAAACGTGGCGTCAGAACCTCCCTGACTCCCAGCGCCACGCCGTTGCTGACACGCGCAGCCATCGCCGAGCTTCAAAAGCGAGGTCTCGCCCGTCTGGCAGTCAGCCTGGACGGTCCTAGCCCCGAGATTCACGACGCCTTCCGCCGCGTGCCCGGATCTTATCGTTGGACCTTGGACGCAGTTCGCTGGGCCGGCGAACTCGGCCTCAGCGTGCAGATAAACACCACCATCACGCGACACAACCTTCAGTATCTCGACGCAATGGTCGATCTGCTGAAGAGCCTCAACATCGTGCTTTGGAGTGTGTTCTTTCTGGTTCCGACCGGACGGGGGCAGTCCTCAGACCTCATTTCCGCCGATGAATTTGAGCACGTTTTTGAAAAGCTTCAGGCTACCGCGAAGACTGCCAACTTTGACATAAAGAGCACCGAGGCTCAGCATTACCGCCGCTTCCTCCTTCAGAAGCGCGCCGCCGAACGCAAAGCTGGTGTCCCGCAGCCGGCAGGCACGACGCACCCGTTTGCATCGATTACTGGTGTCGACCACATCGGGCGTGCGCCCAAAGGCATCAACGACGGAAAGGGCTTTGCCTTCGTCTCCCACCTCGGCGAGGTATTCCCTAGCGGCTTTCTGCCCGTCTCGGCAGGAAACGTCCGGAAGACAGGCCTCAAGGAACTCTACCGGGATTCACCCCTCTTCGTGGCGCTGCGCGATACCAGGAACCTCAAGGGTAAATGCGGCGAATGCGAGTTTAAGGAAATCTGCGGAGGTTCACGCGCCCGCGCCTATGCCCTTAGCGGCGACATGTTTGCCGAGGAGCCCTGCTGCTCCTACATCCCGAGGAAATTGTCCGCCGTCGCAGGTGACTGAAGACCTGCACGTTCAATTCACGTCCGTTGCACTTCCTCTGCGCCCTTGCCTGGATCAACGCGGGTTTCCCCTCGATCGGTGGCCAACCTGTCACCAATCCCTGTGATAAGCCTCACTGCATCCAGCCGTCAAAGGCACATGATGAATACGTAAGAAAGTGTGCGAACGCTGGAGAAGTCGCATGCCGCGCACGGTTCCCGCCAGAACTGCGACCTGCACCGCTCCACGGCAGCCGTCCCCAGCGCGGAGGAACCCATGAAAGCGGCATTCTTTTGGAAAGCGGTTCTGATCTTCACCCTCGTCCTCGCCGTGCCCCTTGCTTTCGCCCAGAGCGGGCACAAGTATGACAAGGCGTCGGAAGTCAAAGTAAAGGGCTCAGTGGAAGAAGTTAAGCAGGCAGCGAGCCCCGAAAAAGATACGCACCTCATGATCAAGACGGACAAGGGTCTTGTTGAGATTTGCCTCTGCCCGGCAAAGTTTCTGTCTGCCCTTGATATGAATTTCCAAAAGGGCGACGAGTTGGAAGTGACCGGAGCGAAGGCGAAAGACGACGCACAAACTGAGGTCATTCTCGCTCGCGAGATCGTGAAGGGAGAGAACACCCTCGTGCTGCGCGACAAGGATGGCTCTCCGGTCTGGACCTGGTTGACCAAGTAATACACCGATTGAGTGTGGCCGTCCTGCGATCCAGTTCCATCGGACGGCCATTACTGTCTGGCGGCAAAACCTGAACAGCGGTTATCAATGTGGCGAAGTAGAGCCCCTCTCGCGCTTTTCCAGTTGTGCGAATGACACATTTAGCACCGGGTACTTCGCCCAGTCTTTGTAGTCGAAATGCCACCACTCCATGTCGTAGACCTTGAATCCCCGCGCCTCCATGGCTGCGCGCAGCAGATCCCGCCGCCATCGCTGGAGCGACGTTCCGCCCTCGTAGTGCGCATACGATCGCCTCGACATCTCGTCGTAGCCGCCCGGCATTTCCACTTCTTGGCCCGTACGCAGGTCGTAAAGCGTTAAGTCAACGGCGCCGCCGCGGTTGTGGTTGGAACCTTTCGCCGGGTCTGCCACGAATCCTCTCTTATCCACAGGAGTGGCGTCCCAGAACATCTTCGTCACAAACCAGGGGCGATACGCATCATGTATCAGCAACCCGTACCCGTAAGGCCTGAGCGTGCGATTGGCCCGCACGAGGGCCTCTGCGGCAGGGCGCTGCAGGAAAGCGCGAGCCTCCGAATAGAACAGTGTTCCCATGAAGTTGTCCGACGTGGCATACCGGACGTCAAGCTTGACCGTCGGATCAAGGGAAGTGATCTCGACCAGGTCCGGTTCGCGTTTACCCGTTTCCACCGGTGGTTTGGCCCGCAGGGCCTCCTTCCTCAGTTCGTCGACCGGACGCGTCGGCATGATCCGAAAGCTGTGACTAACATCGCCCAGCGGCTTCTTTACGAACCTGGTACCGTCGACCGTCACTTCCATCGTGCCGTTCGCCGCTCGCGCAAACCGCACGTTTTGACCCGCAGTCGTAAACGTCGTCGGTCCGCTCTGCTTCAACCGCCGGAAGTCCCCGCGGCTCCTGCTCAGAAAGAGATTGCCGTCGCGTTCGAGCACCGTCAGGTTCGCGTTGCCGTAGACGTACTCGCCAATAAGTGCTTTCCAGTCAGCCCGGACGTCTGCTGGCCTCGGTGCGACATGCAGTGCGGTTTGCGGTGAGACGGACGTTTGCGCAATCGCAGCATTGAACCACGCGAGACAGAAGAAAAGCAGAACTTCGGGGCTGATTTTTCGCATCGCGGAACTCATATCGCGCCTACCTCGCGCTGGGAGTGGGTGCTTCCTCTCCTGTGAGTGAAACTCCCTGCGGAGTCATCTGCTGCGCCGGACTGCCGCCGGTCTCCTGCTGCGCCAGCACAAGTTCGCGAGCCTCCACCCGGAAACTCGGCAAGCGAAGTCCGAACAGAGCCGCCGCACCCAGACACCCGATCGCGCCGATAACCACCGTGAGCGGCGCACCGAGACGATTGGCCAGCGCTCCGGCGAAAAATGCTCCGAACGGCGCCATGCCCATGAACATCATCGAGTAGACCGACATGACTCGCCCTCGCAATCGGTCGGGCACCATCGACTGAATGAGCGTGTTCGACGAGGCCATCTGTACCATCATGCAGTAACCGACGGGAACAAGCGAAATCGTAGCCAGCCAGAAATGCCGAGGAAGAAAATAGCTTACTGAGCAGAAGAGTATGAGGCTCGCGCCGAATCCGGCCGAAGCGGCGTTGATCCAGATACTTATGCCCTTGAGCCCGGTCCGCGTGGCCAGCGTCAGCGCTCCAATCAGCGCACCCACGCCAGTGGCTCCCATGAGGATGCCGAGTTCGCGGGCGCCGCCATGCAGGATCTGTTTGGCGAAGACCGGCATAAGCACGACGTATGGCATGCCCACCAGGCTCACGATCCCCAACATGATCAGCAGCGCCCGAACCGGGCGCGTGCTGCGCACATACCGAAAACCTTCGAGAATATTCTCGAGCGGAGACGCCGTAATCGCGCGACGCTTGACTTGAACGCGCATCAGCAGCAGCCCCGCAATGACGGCAATGTAGCTCATGCCGTTACCGAAGAAGCACCACCCCTCCCCGATCTTGGCAACGATAATGCCGGCAACGGAGGGGCCAATGACCCGTGCCCCGTTGAACATCGAAGAGTTCAGCGCGATGGCGTTCATCAAGTCCTCACGGCCGACCATCTCCACGATGAACGCTTGCCGCGCCGGAATATCGAACGCGTTAACCACCCCGAGTAGTGCGGCCAGCACGAATATCGGCCAAACCCGGGTCGCGCGGATGACTTCGGTGATGGTAAGGCCGGCATAGGTGAGCGCTAGCACCATCGACAGGCATTGCGTTGCGATGATGATGCGGTGGCGATTGAACCTATCGGCGACCGTACCGCCGATCGGGGCCATCAGGAACACCGGAATCTGTGAGGCAAACGCTACAGAACCGAGCAGGAGGGAAGACCCGGTGAGGCGGTACACGAGCCACGACTCCGCTACCGTCTGCATCCATGTGCCGATCAGCGAGATCAATTGTCCGCTGAAGAAGAGTTGAAAATTGCGATGGCGCAGCGCGCGCAACGTCGTCGCAAGCCGCGAGCGCGGTTGCGGTACTGCATTTTGAGGCTCAGCCATCTCCCTGCGATCGCCCTTTCGTTCGGCTGCTAATTGGATGCCCGATCCTCGCCAACGCCTGTTCGTTCTTGACATACATTGACGAAACTTTACCCCACAATTTGCGCTGATTCTCAGCATTCGCTCGTCAAATAAGCAACAACAGGACGTGAGGACGTCCGAAGGCGGTGACAAATGAAATGTGACTTGTGCAAACGTGAAACGAATCCTGAATCTATCTTGTGCGGTCCGTGTTCGGATATGGTGCGACGACTGCTCACGATAAAACAACGCCTGGAATCCACGGAGGTGAACGCCAACGAGCGTGTTGAGCGGACAAGCCAGGCATTTGGAGCCTCTCGCTGACTTTTCGCGGCCCTGCCACACTTGCCTGCAGCCCCCACCCAGATCGCTGTTTCCGGCAGGGCCGCGAAAAACATTTTGCGATGTGACGCACATCACTGGCCTGAATGACATTGCGGACTAACTTTGAGCAACGGCTCCTTCTAGACAATCCCGAGTAGAAGCCGTCATAATTGTGGGGAACATTCCTCGTATTCTGAATTTCTGAACCGCAACCGGGAGTCCGAGCGCGATGTGGCGCGCTGCTGTAAATGCGGGAATCCCCCTGGCGTTGTGCACGGAAAGGATTTGTGTGTCATGGCAACAGCAGTAAACAAGGCCGAAGGTAAGGTGAAAGAGACACTTCGCACATTGCCCGGCGATGACGTCCGCCAGATCATGTGGCGGTATTCCGACCGCTACGATCTTCAGATGCTGGTGCAGTCCACGCGCGACGTCGCCCGCGGTCTCGTCGCCCGCCTGGTCGCCGGTGGCGCTCGCGCTTCGCATGACTGGACGGCCGAGAAGAACGAACTGCTCGAGGCCTACGACAAGGCCGGCATCACCGCAGCCTTCATGGAGCCCGAACAGGGCGGTTTCATCGTCGGCCCGAAGAACCTGGCTCTGGCGCTGATCGCCTATGAACTGGCATGGGTGGACGCCGGCGCCGCCACCGGTTCTCTCGCCGGATGTTTGGCATTATCGCCCATTCACGAACGGGGCACGCAGGAACAGCGCGACAAGTACATGGCACTGTGCGCTCCGGCGCAGCCCGGCGAAGACCGCAAGCCGTGGCGCGGGGCGTTTTGCCTGACCGAGCCGATTCCATATGTCGGTGTGGACACCGGCATGCTCGCCGGCAAAATTCGTGTCGCCGACTGGAAAGAAGGCGAAGAACCGATGCTGCACGTCGAGAAACGTGGCCGGTTCATCACCAACATGGGTTTCGCCAACTTCGTGACCGCGGCCGTCGATACCGACGATCCGCGAATCAAGAGCTCCTGCATCGTGATCGTTGAGGAAGGCGATCCGGGCGTCTACGACCGTGGCACACCTGCGCGCAAACTCGTACACCAGCTTTCATCCACAAACGATCCGATCTTCAACGTCAAGGTTCCGGCCAGCCGCATCGTTGGCGGCTACACAGTGAAAGACGGCGTCATCGTTCCCAACTACGATCACAGCGAAGTTATCGAAGCCGTCTTCAAACGCACGCGCGTCACGGTTGCCGTGATGACGTCGGCCAAGCTGCTGTCGGCAATCGAGCCAGTCATTCGTTATCAGCGCGGCCGCTTCCGTGGGGCCGAGCAGACCACGCCCGGTACGCTCCGCTACGAACTCGGCATTCAGCAGCGGCAGGACGCGTTGCATCGCCTGGCCGGTGTCTGGGCCATGGGTGAAGCGGGTGCGTCGTTGGCACTCGGCGCCGCACGCGCCTTCGACGAAATCGATCCAAAAGAGCGCGAGAAAGACGCCATCTTCGCCGAGCGCGGTATTGCGCCCGGACGCGCAACCCTGAAGGCTTACAAGGAGATCAGCAAGAACGCGCTTGAGTTCCTTGAACTCGAACAGCAGCCCGAGAGCACGCGCGATAATGCCCGCTACGAGCAGTTGAAGAACGATCCGCTCGTGCAGTTCAGGCTGATGGAATCCATCGGCAACGTCATTTGTCCCGCAGCGAAGCTCTGGAATACCGGCAACGGCAGCGTCGCCATGCGCGAAGCCGTGGCCCTGATGGGCGGCTATGGCATCACCGAAGACTGCCCCGGCTTTCTCGGCTACAAGTGGATGGACTCGCAGCTTGAGGCTACCTACGAAGGTCCCGAGGCCGTGCAGCGCCGCAACCTGACGGTCACAATGACGGACGAGGTTTTCCTGGCGCAGTTTAAGCAGTGGATCGCCGAAATGCGCGGCATTGCCGCCGATCGTCCCGGAACGGGCGCTTGCGCACTCGCGAGCGCCATGACGTTGTGGCTCTGGACCTACAACCACCTTCAGAAGAGTGCCGATGCAGACGGCAAGCCGCTGTATCACAGTGCGCGACAGGGCGTTACCTTCCCGTTGGCCGACGCGCTAGGCTGGCTGCTCGGGGCTCGCTACCAGATCCTCGACGCCGTTGAACTCGAGAAGAGAGGACCGGAAAATCCGGTCGTGGCCGAAGGTCTCGAAGGCACGGTTCAGTTCTTCAACGACCTCTGCCACATTCAGACGGCACGCGCTGCCGGCGAAGTGGCTCGCATCTGCACGGAGCTGAATTTCGGTTTCCGCCGCCACCCAGCGTGGGATGACCCGAACTACCAGGGCTGCATGCAGTCGGAAGACCTCGACTCGCTGGAAGGTCTCATTCCGGGCATCGCCGCGTGCACGACCGACGTCGTGAATTCCGATGGTTCGCATCCGCGCAAGGCCGGACCGTGCGCCTCCTGCGAAGGGCTGGAAGGGTTCGCCGCTCTGCGGTCGAAGCTCGACCGTTGCCTCACCGGCGCAATGCTCGCAAAAGATCGCGCAGCCGAGGCGATCTCGAAGGTCATGATTCCGGAAGCGCTGGATTATCCGAGGCAGTGAAGACAAGTAGCTAGCTATTACCTAGTAGCTAGTCGCTAGTAGCTAGTAGTTAGTAGTCGGTGGCGCGTCTTTACTTGAACTAGGTACTAGGTACTGGGTACTAGTTATTGCACTAGCGTTTGAGGCTCGACAATGGATTCTGCGGCCGAACAACAGGAAGTTCAGATCGATCGGCAGAGTGTGGATGTTGACATTGCGTGCGTCGGCTTCGGCCCCGCGATGGGCGGCTTTCTTACGACGCTTTCTCGCGCCCTGGCCGAAACGAAAGAGGACGGCACACCGCTGCTCGAAAGCAAGAGCATGCCGGGCATGCCCGCGCAGGTTATTTGCTACGAGCGCGCCGACGACATGGGCTTTGGCGTCTCCGGCGTCGTCACCAAGGCGCGCGGTATCCGCGCCAGTTTTCCTGATCTCGATCCCTCGCAGATCCCGATGGCCGTTCCGGTCAAGGATGAGAAGGTCTTGTACCTGCTCGATCCTGTGGGTGCAAGCCGGCGCCCTGCGGCGATGAAAATCGCCGACAAGGTCATTCGTACGTTCGGCCTTGCCGACCATCACGCGATGGAACTGCCCTACACGCCTGCCTTCCTGCACAAGAAGGGCGGACTGGTGATGTCCATCGGCCAATTCAACCAGTGGGTCGGATCGCAGTTGATGGGCACGGGCCAGGTACAGATCTGGCCGTCAACGCCCGTTGCGAAGCCCCTCATCGAGAACGACGGCGTCATCGGTATACGCTTGATTGATCAGGGCGTTGACAAGGCCGGCAATCCTGAAGCCGGCTTCATGCTCGGCATGGACATCAAGGCCGCACTTACCGTGATTGGCGATGGCCCGGTCGGAGCGATCGGACGCCAGCTGGACGAGCATTTCGGCATGCCTCAAGGCCGCGAGAAGCACGAGTGGGCCGTCGGCATGAAGTTCGTCATTGATCTCCCCGAGAACTGCACGCTCGAACCTGGCACCGTCCTCCACACGCTAGGCTATCCCGAACCCGAGATTTTCGGCTTCCTCTACGTGCACCCCGAGCGCGTCTGCTCCGTCGGTATCTTCGTGCCGTCGTGGTTCGACAACCCTGTGCGCACGGCTTATCGTTACCTGCAGCACTACATTCAGCACCCGTACCTGTGGCGTTACCTGCAGGGCGGCACCCTTCGGTCGTGGGGAGCGAAATCTCTCAACGAAAGCGGCAAGCACGGCGAACCGTATCTCGCCGGCAATGGCTACGCGCGTATCGGAGAAGGCTCCGGTTCCACCAACGTGCTCACCGGCAGCGGCGTGGACGAGGCCTGGACCACTGGCGTTCAGCTGGCCGAAGGCGTGGTCGACTTGCTGAAGTCGGGCCAGCCGTTTACGAAAGAGAACCTGACCAATGCCTACGTCTCGCGACGCCGCGCGAGCTGGGTCGAAAAGGAAGGCATCATAGCCGAGCACTCACGCGACGGCTTTCAGCGTGGCTTCATCACCGGCATGATTGGAATGGGCATCTGCGGCCTGACGAAAGGGAAGTTTGCTGCTCCTGGCCGCCCGTTGCCGCCGCACAAGCGCATCCGCAACGCCGTTGATTACTATCGTGGCAAGATCGACCGCGCCGAAGTCGAGCGGATCAAGCGTGAATGCGCACAGAAGGGAACCGCGCTTCACGATGAATTCATGAACCGGGTCGGCTGGCCTGAGATCCCGTTCGACGGCAAACTGCTGGTCACGCAACAGGACGCGCTGCTGATGGGCGGCAAGGTTCAGGCAGCTGGCGGCTATGCCGACCACGTAGTCTTTATCGATCCGAAAGTGTGTGAAGAATGCGGGTCGAGGGTCTGCTATGAAATCTGCTCGGCGCAGGCCATCAGCGCCGGCGAAAAAGGCCTGCCCGTATTCGACCGCGAAAAATGTGTGTTCTGCGGCGCCTGCATGTGGAACTGCTCGCAGGAAGTGAAGGACGGGAGCGGGCGCACAAATATTGAGTTTCGTGCGGGTGCGGGTGGATTGCACTCGGCGGAAAACTGATCATTTTTTGATTTCTGATTTTCGATTTCTGAAATGTCAGACGGCTACTTGAGCCGACACTCTGTGGGTGTGAAATCAAAAATCAAAAATCAACAATCCGAAAATCAACAATGTGGAGTCGTTGATGAGTTATCAGATCGTGGTTTGTGGCAGCATCGTGCCCGACCCCTTGCAGACGCTGGAACCTGTCCAGGGCCCAGCCGGATGGGGATTGAAGAACGAGATGATGCTGCCGGCAGTTCTCGATCCCTGGGCCGGTCACGCGCTTTACGAGGCGGCGAACCTGGCCTCGAAAGTGGCAGGGAGCAAGGTCTACCTCGTCAGTATGGGGCCGAAAGCGAAGCTTCAGCAGGTGATGATGGTCATCGCCCAAAAGGTACCGTTTGAACTGGTTGCGGTCGACGGTCCCGCGGGCGGCTTCACCGACGCACATGAAGTCGCAGCCGTTCTTGCCGACGCCATAAAGGGGATCCCGGGCCTCGACCTGTCCAAAGTTCTCCTGTTCGGCGGCTGGGAATCAGCTTCACGCGGTGCGGGCGCCACCATGCAGATCGTCGGCGAACTCCTCGGCATCACCGAGCAGTTTCAGGGCGTAGACCAAATCACGGCCAATCCCGACGGCTCCTTCGAAGTACTCGAGCGAATCGAGGGCGGCAAGCACCAGGTTTCTACCTGCGCCGCTGCGCCGGCCGTTCTCGGCTGGGCCACTGGTAACCTGCCCGAACCCCGCAACAATCCGCAGGTCGGCATGATGAATATGAAGACCATCATGCCGGGCCTCCAGAAAGCTAAGGCTGCGAAAGTCGGTGCGGAAGCGATCGCGTTCAAGTCCGTCGCATTGCCGAAGCAGCAGCGCGAAACGCGCCTGGTGAAAGATATGCCGGCCGACGAAGTCGCCCGCGAAATCGTCGAGTGGATCACAAAGGATTAGGAGCGAGCGAAATGGAAAGCATTCTCTTTCTTGCATACACGGAACCCGATGGTTCGCTCGCCAAGGGCGCACTGGAAACACTCGGTGCCGCTAAGGACGCCGCTGCCGCACTCAGCGCTAAGCTGAGCGTCGGCCTCATCGGTGCCGATGTCCAATCGGCCGCCAACTCCATTGCCAACTGCGGGGCCGGAAAATTTTACGGCGTTTCCGGCGCCGATTTCTCACAGCCACGGTACGCCACAGATGTCGCCGCCGCCGAAGCGATTTGCAAAGCGGCAGGCCCGACCATCGTCATCGCCGCCGCGAACTCGCGCTCCTCGCGTGTTCTTCCAGGTGTTGCGCATCGCGTCGGCGGAAAAGTTGAAACCCACGTCACTGGCATTACCGTCGATGGCATCTCCATCAGCGTCACCCGCTGGTACTACCGTCAGCGCATGGAAGCCTCGCTGAGTCGCGCTGCTCGTCCTTGGATCATCGCGATGGACGGCGGCTGCCACGAAGCGTTCGCGGCGACAGCAGGGACGGCCACTGTGGAAGCCGTCGCCGTTTCCATGCCCGCAGCCCGCACGACGGTTACAGGCGTTCGAGCGCCGAAATCCGACGCCCAGACGATTCGTCCTGACGCCAAGTTGCTCTTCGTCGCCGGTGCCGGCTGGACGAAGAAGCAGTCCGATGGCCAGACGCACGGCAAGGAAGCGGAGGAGATCATCCTGGGTTTCCTGAGCGGCTCCAAAGCCTCTCTCGGCGGATCGAAGTCGCTCGTCGATCAGAGTGGCGAAGGTGAGCCGGTGCTGCAATTCATGACTCACCTGAACCAGGTGGGCCAGACAGGTTCCACACCGCGTCACCCGAAGGGTCTCTCAACGTGCTGTCATGGCGAAGAGCCGCACGTGGTAGGTTGGCGCTTCGTCAACGAACGTCGCGCCATCAACCTCGACGCCAACTGTGGCTGGGCACGCGGCAAGGCAGATGTTGTCTACGTCGCAGATGCGTTCGAGGTCATGCGCAAGGTCAACGCGCTGCTCGCGGAGAAGGCGTCTGCGGCACAGGCCTGAACTTCGAAAGAGGAATGATCACTGAGCAGCAACGGATAACCAACTGGTTATCCGTTGCTGCTTTTGCCCACTCAAGGGCGAGCCATGCAGGCTGCGAGCGAGATCATCGCACAGCCCAGCTTCTTCCGCCGTCGTTCGTGGTCCAAGTCTCCCCCGTGGAGTCCGTCACATCAAAATCCCTGGGTGTCCTCAACTCAATGTGCACGATCTCGCCGGCGAGTCGTTGACCGCCCGTGCCGACGCTTATTCGCGACCACGTATTTCCGCCATCACTCGAATGGAACAGCGCACCATTGCTGCCTCCTGCCCACACGTCGAGACCGGCGCTTGCGACAGTGCGGAACCGAACATCACTGGCGGAAATCACCGATTGCCAGGCTCCATTCTGGCTCGAGCGCTCCACCTTCCCGTTGTCGCTGACTCGCCAATTCACGGCCTTCTGCAGCGCCGTCATCTGGCCAGACGCCCCGACCACCAAAGACGTGCTTGCAACCGCAGCTTCAGGCACCGGTGCCATTTCGGCTTGCACCGTCGCCGGTTTGCGGGCCACGGAGGTTGGAACACCTGCCGCCACATTCTTGTCGGTCACACCTGCGGAGTCTTTCGACTTCTGCTGCGCAGAGTCCTGCCGAGCGGCATTTACTGAAACGGAGTCGTACATCTCGCTGTAGTTACGGCCGAGAAGCACGCCTTCCTTCGGACTCGCACCCGGACTCGTCGCGGCAGGTGGCGGTTGCACAGGCTGCGCCTGCGCCTGCATGTACTGTATCTGGTTCCCACCGGCTACCCTGTGAGGCACTGGGGCGGAAGAGTTTTGCGCCGAGTTCGCCGCCGGGCCCACTAATCCGCCAACCACCTTCTGTCGCGATTGCTCCGAAGCCGCCGCAAATCTTTGCTTCTCATCCGATTGCGCTGACGACTCCTTCAACTGCTCAGAAGCTTCCTTCTTCTCAACTCGTTCTGCTGTTCGACTCCTCGCCACAGCCGACGCAGGCTTCTCCTCAACCTTCGCTGCCGGCACCGACACTGCCGTTGTTGTCGACTTTGAAGCTTCTTCCCGAGCCTCAGGGACCTCTGCCTGCGACGCGGCGTCCGAGGTCGTCACGACCGGCGCACGCACTTCGGCCGCGCGGCCCAGGTACTGCTCTCTGATTCTGGATTGGTACAGCAGCGCAACCGCCGCCACCACCACGACACTGGCCGCGAGCCCAGCCCAATGGAACGCGTTCCACGCACGCGGCGCTCGCCCTTCCCGTGTTCCGTGCGGAACGACAGCGAGGTTCTCCACTGCTTCTTCCGGCAACGAGAGCGCAACCACGTCTCGGCATTCAGCGCACAGCGAAAGGTGCTGCGTCACCCGCTCACGTTCGGAGCCGGCAAGTGCGTTTTCGACGAAGGCGTTCAGGGTATCAGCGTCTGGGTGAGCAGACACTCCCGCTCCCTGGGCCGCCGCCAGTCTTTCGCGCACGAGTTTGGGAAGCTGCTCCATCAACCCTGTTCCGTCTCCTTACTCAAGAACGATCTCGTCTGCGAATCTTGCGCCAGTCGCTTGCGGACATCGACCGCAAGGTCTCTCACGTCCACCTCGGCCAGAGCCTCCGAAGCCTGCTGGCGATCCATGCCGCCCTTAACCAACCGCTTCACAATGTCGCTTCGCAATTCGGCAACAGCCTTCTCCAGCTTTCGGCTCACAGTCGATTCGTGCACGCCCATCATCCGGCCGATCTCGGCCAGCGTTCTCCCGTCCAGATAATACGCCGAAAGCAACAATCGTTTGTCCGCGCCCAATCCGGCCAATGCGCAATCGATTGCTTCATTTACAGGAGTGCCTGACGACCCCGCCGAAGGCTCCTGTGGAGGCGCAACGAACTGCACACCGTCTTCCGTTTTTTCCTCCAGGCTGACGGTGCGCTTCGTGCTCCGATACCGATTGACGAACTCTTGCGCCAGCACCGTACGCAGCCACCCTTCAAGCGACCCCCGCCCCGTGTAGTAGTTCAGCTTTGAAACACGCCTGCCGTCACGAACTGTCGTGCCGAACAAATCGGCGTAAAGCGAGTCGGCCAGTTCGCGACCGACGGTATCGTCGCGTGAGATTGCGCGAGCTGAATCGTAAAGCTTCTCGCGATAACGGGTCAGAAACACATCCCATGCCGGTTCAAGTCCGGCGGCACAGGCGCGCGCGAGAGCGAGTTCTTCGTGGTGCAGCCCAGCGTAGAACCGGGCCTGCTCGGTTTCGCTTGAATCGGCGGGCAGACATTTGCCGCCCACTTCAACCAGGACGGCGAAGTAGGCTTCTTGCGTCAGGCCAAAAGTCTGCGCGCTGCTCTTGTCCCAAGCCTGAAGAAACACCACCGTAAGCGCTGGCGAAAGGTGCGGCACACATCCGCCCTCGACAATGCCTTGGGCTGTCGCCGCCGCGGGTTCGGGTTTCGGCGCCATCAGGTTTCGTCAGACTCGCTGCGTCTCAGGATGCCACTTTTTTACGTGCAAGGAAACTGCCGGTGCTCGTTCTTTCTCCAGAGACCGGATCGGTCCCGGAGGGGAATATGAAAAACTTAGCTTCGATTTCCGCCGTAGTGGTCGCGGTTACGGCCTTGCTTATGTGCCTTGTGCGGACCCGGAACGCATTTGCCGGGCGACCTGATGCGAACTCCTCGTACCATGTCCTTCAGCCGATAACTCACGGCAATCTGACCATCTTTCCGGTTACCGCCGCCGGTGTGCACGACACCGCTGACTTCATCACGCTCGACGAGGGCATCAAGTCCGGGCAGGTAGTCATTACCGAGGCCGGGCGTGGGAACACGCTGGTACGTCGCCGCCAGAGTGTGCCGACTGATCGCGACTCGGCGGAGGTGAACCGTCTCGTGCTGGTAAACAACTCCGATCGTCCGCTCATTCTCCTGGCGGGCGAAATCGTGACCGGCGGAAAACAGGACCGTGTGATCGGGAAGGACCGGTTTGCCGGCGGAGAGCGATCCCGTCGATCTCGGAGTGTTCTGTGTCGAGCCGGGCCGCTGGGTTGCACGAAGCGACAAATTCGTCCCGCTTGCTGCCCAGATGGCTGCTCCCAGCGTGCGCAACCGGGCCATGGCCGACAAAGATCAGAGCCAGGTCTGGGCCGAGGTTCGAAAATCCAATAGCCGCATGGCGCAGGCAGCACCGTCGGCCGTGATCGGTGGAACGACGTCCTACGCCGGCGTGGTTGAAAATCGCGAAGTCAAGGCGCAAGTCGATGCCGTCGCCGTGCCGGTTGAGAGGGGCTACGAGAGCGTGCGAAGCGAACTACACAAACGCAATGCGGTTGGCGTGGTCGTCGCCGTCAATGGCCGCATTATCTGGGCCGACATCTTTGCCAATCCGTCGTTGCTCGACAAATACTGGCCCAAACTTGTTCGCTCCTACGCAGCCGAAGCAGTCACGGTGCAGTCGTCTGAATACGACAAACGTGCCGCGGCCGATGTTGCGGATGCGCAGCGTTACCTCAACGACTTAACCGGTTACCGGGAAGTGACCGAAACCGAACCCGGTGTATTTCGCTATGCCGAAAGTACCGCTCCCGGCTTCAAGGTGTTCTCCCTGACTTCGCTGCTGCCGAAGACTGGCTACGAGGTACACGTGGCCAAAATGCGCACCGTCGGCCAGTCCGGAGCGCAGCTTCTGCAAGAGCCGTACGTGGAGCGCATGCCGAGGCGGTGAGCACAGCCAGTCCGGGACAAGAAGCAGCTCGCGGTCATTATGGATTACGCTGTCACTAGGTCCTTTGCTTCGCTCAGGATGACTGCGTCGGTGTAGTCACGCACTCCACTACTGTGGTGTGTCCAACATGTTGTTCCCGAAGCCGGTAGGGTTTTACGATCAGAATCAGGTTTTATGATCAGTGCATGCCGGAGGCATGCGACGAATTTAGCCCAGCACGCAGTGCTGGGTACAAGCCGGCCAGTCGATTAAGTGCCGGAGGCACGTCCGAGCCTTGGCATCGAACCTTCGGTCGTCCCTACGGGACTCGCGAATTATGCGCATATACCCCGGATTTCGTCCGGGGCTAAGTTCGTTCCGTCCCTCGCGGGACGGAGGGCTCTTTGCTAATGCTTGTTCGCCAGTGCCTCGCGTGTCTTTTCCAGCGTGAACTGTAGTGAATCGCGCGGCACGCTTTCCACAAATGGCCCGATCATCCACCCCAGTCCCGTCGGAATGTCACGCGAGAGCGAGACCGCCTCGCACTGCACGTAGGTGCCGCCGTCTCGTTCCTCGAAGCGCCAATAGCTGTCGAGACGCCACATGAAGCCGGTGCCATAGTCAACGCGCTTCTCTCGTTCGCTGTTCTCGCCGGGATCAGTGACTTCGGCAATTCGGGTACTGTACGAACGACTGAACGCTCGCGTCGGCGCCAGCGTGCCGTACCGGACGTCGTAATTAGTATTGAGCACCACTGTCACGACTTTGTGGCGCTTGAGCCGGTAGAAGACCTGATAGTCGTTGCCGCCGTGACTGATCAATCGCGATTGCTGTACGTCTGGCGCGTAGTACGTCTGGTGGTTCCCGTAGTCCTGCACCAGCGCGAGCGTCTGCTTGAGCGTCGCGCCGGGAATGAAAACCACTCCCAGCCAGTGATGGATCATGCCGTCCGGGGCTTCGATTGTATTCCCGGAATCCCTCGTCTCTATGTGCTGAATGATCGTCTCGCCCTGTTTGAGGCGCGCGTACTCAGATGCTCGTTCCTGCGCTCCCAGAAGATCCGGATAGAGGAATGGACCCGCTGGTCTCAGTTCGGAGTTGATCCTTCCCTCCGTGAGTTGAACATACCGGTTGAAAGCGTCGAGTGTGGATTTCTTCAACTCTGCCGCGTTCAGACCCGTCGAGAGCACCAGGACCATCACAATGAAGGCGAGAGATCGTAAGAGGCTCGGTTTCATCTTCACGCAACTGATTCTTCAGGATCAGGCAGCTGGAATCAATGATGCAGCCTACAATCGCGGCACAAATGCTTCTCACTCCAAAAGCCATGGCGGCTCAACAAGATAGGACGAAATCTCCTCTGAGTTGCTCGGCCTCCGGCTCACGCGATCCCGTACTTCTCGGCCAGGAACTCGCGCAAACGCGAGGGTAGAACCTGCGCCAGTTCCTGCCAGGTCAGGACCTTGCACCTTAATCGCAGGTCGATCGGTTTCACGCACCGCATGACGGCGTACCACGCCTCGATAAGGTCAGGGCGACGCTGGTCTGCCAATACGCAGAACCGGTTGCCCGTCAGGTGGGCCGCCAGAACGTTTCGGATCAGCTGGTACGACAGATAGTGCGTGCGTGACTGGGGCAACATTCTCCGGTCGAACACCTCGGCGAAGTCGCGATAGCCGTTCACTACGTCCCTATGTTTCGCCTGGAAATCGAACTCGGTCAGTTTGGCTTCGACGAACAGATCGCCCAGATGCATGTCGATCTCAGTAGCATCGGCCTTGCCTCCTGCGATTGGGACGCCGGGCCTGTAACCGAACTCCGGGACAGCATCCCGCGGAACACTCACTAGGTCGGCGACTCGGCCGTCGGCCAACGTCTCCGGATGGCAGAACACATTCATCAGCAGTGCGTCCGAGCTGTTGCAGGAGTCCAGTTCGCACCAGAAGCCACGGTCGTTGCGAGGCAGTGATGTTCGCGCCTGTGCGTGACGCTTGTTCAGCCGCTTTCGCCACTGTGCATTGTGCAGGATCGCGGCGTAGGTCTCCGGCAGGAAGTTCCCGTGCCCGCCTTCGTATGGCTCGTATACCACGACAGGAAGCTCGCCGTAGCTAAGACAGTGCGGCAGAAAGTGCCGCCGGGCATACTCCTGGTTGCGTACGCAAATTTCCTGCCGCAGCGCGGCCGCGCTGCCAGCGCCCAAAAGCATCGCTGAAGAAGTCATGACCTTGCAGTTGAGTGTACATCCGGACAATGACCCTGCAAGTTCAATGTACCGATGGCATGTACCTGTGCGTATCTCGGCGAAAGTATCCTGATTTGCTGTATCAGTCTGTCTGGCAGTTCGGGCCCCACTCGCGAGACACGACATGGCTACAATCGGAAACACTTCAAGAGCTTACGAGGTATTGCGTGAGCTCTCGACCGGAGAAACCGGCGCCACTTACAAAGCACTTGCACCCGAGACGCGCAAGACCATCGCCGTACGTATGATTCGCCCCGGTGCGCTCACCGCCGCGACTGCCGACATCGTCCTCGAAAATGCCAAGAGATCACTCCAGCTGAACAGCCCCAACATTGTCCTCGCCCATGACGCTTACGAAGAGGACGGCGTCGTCTACGTGGTCATCGATTACGCCGAGGGTGTCACGCTGGGCAACGCCCTCTCCGAAAGCAAGCTCTCGGATTGGGACCTCCTCGACACGGCGCGCCAGGTCGGCGCCGCCATCGACCACGCCGACTCAAGGTCCGTTACGCACCCCAATCTGAATCCAGCGAACATCGTCCAGGAATGGGACGGCACCGTCAAAGTGCTGGATTACGGTGTCAGCAGCGACATCGCACGGCAGGCCGCAGCCAGTCCGGCACGGCTCACCCCGGCTTGCTACCTCTCACCCGAACAGACGAAAGGGGCACCGCCCGACCGGCGTTCCAACATCTTCAGCCTCGGCGTGATCCTCTACGAGATGCTCACGGGTAAGAGACCATTTACTGCGCCCGATGCACAAACCCTTTTCGAACAGATCAGGACGCAGGAGCCGGTTCCGCCTCACGTTGTCAAGCCGAAGGTCAGCCCCGCACTCAGCAAGGTTATTTTGAAGGCTCTCGCGAAGGCACCCGAACAGCGCCACGAGTCCGGCGCCGAATTGGTCCGAGACCTCGAGAACGCACTGCAGAAGAAATCTGAGACGCTGGCGCCTGCGCCCGCGCGCCCGGCAGCTCCGGCGTCAGGACCTCTCGGATCGAACGCGAACAGCCGGCAGTCCGGACTTCAATCCGCCACTGTGAAACGTGCCGCTGCGACACCGCCCGCCACTCAGCGGACGCAACCGACGTTGCTGCCTGATACAGATCCGCCCCCCGCGAGAACCGCGACGTTATCGAGGACGGTACAACAACCCACTCCGGCCATCCCTGCCAGTCGGCCCGCTCCGGTTCTGCAGGCTCAACAGTCGGCACGCAAACTGGACCCTACACCCGCCAACGAGTTCCTGATCGTCGGCTCCAGACCTGAACCCAACGCGGAACCCGTGTCCACTATGCCAGCGGCGCCCGCGACTGCGATTACGCCTTCGCCGGCTCCCGAGCGAACCCGGTCTGCTCCGTCGCTTGTCCAACGTCCGCTAATCTACTACTGTGCCGCGGCAGTCGCCGTAGTTCTAATCGCGCTCTTGGTCGGACTGTTGGTGCGTCCTTCAGGCAGGCAAGAATCCACGACGGAAGCTGGAAAACCCTCGCTCTCTCAGGCCGCCGCCACACCCCAAGCGGTCACATCAGTTGAAGCACCCGTGGCTGTTGTCGAGCCCGAGCAGCCGGTCCGGTCGCAATCCTCAAAGAAATCAAAGCGAAAAGAGATTGCGGCTCCGGTCGCCGCGCCTGCCCTTGCTATCCTCACCATCCAGAGCAGCCCCGAGGGTGCCGCGATCCGCATGGACGGCCAGCCGACGACTTTCACCACTCCGCACACCATCCCGCAGCTTGCAGCGGGCGTGCACACCATCACGCTCGTTCGATCCGGCTTTGACGAATCCAGCAAAACGGTCGAACTCGCTTCGGGCCAGAACGGACTGGTAACTTTCACGCTCACGGAGGCGCGCGGCATCGTCGCCATCACCAGTGACCCACCAGGGGCCGAGCTTGCAATCGACGGCAGCCCAACCGGTCGCGTCACGCCCGTTACGGTTGCGCTGCTCAAGGGCAAACACAGCTTCAGTTTTCGCAAGGCGGGATTTAGCGCCGCCGCTGCTTCAATCGAAGTCCTGCCGGGCCAGAACTACCGAGTTTCTCCGCGTCTAGACGCTTTGGGTGACGCCAGCCAGGTCAAGGAACTCGGAAAATTCAAGAAGCTGTTTGGCGGCGGCCGTGACATGGCCAAGCTGCAATTCCGGAGCGCGCCAAAGGGAGCTCAAATCTCAGTGAATCAGCGCGTTTTGAACAAGGTAACTCCAGCAGAATTCGCCTTCCCCCAGGGAACATACGATGTCATCCTCACGCTGCCGGGGTACAAACCGTTTCACAAGACGGTGCATGTATTTGAAAACACAAGCACTACGGTTGACGCCACCTTGGAACCGACAAACCGTTAGTGCCCGTTCCCTGAGCTTTCAATCCGGCATTTCTCTCCCATATACTTGCGACTCGTCCTTTTTCGAACCAGTGGAGGCATCGATGCGAGTCGCCGTGAGCCGTTTTCGCTCCTTCGGCATCACTATGTTGTTCCTCTTTGTGATCATGAGTGTCCTTACTAATTCAGCCGTTGCCGCCGATACCCCCGTTTCAACCGCCCAACCGCCAGTGGCGCGAAAGATTCCACACGTCACCGAGATTCACGGTCTCAAACTGGTGGACGATTACTTCTGGCTTCGCGACAAGCCCAATCCCGAGGTACGCGCTTACCTCGAGGCCGAGAACGCCTACGCGGACTCCGTACTCAAGCCGACCGAACAGTTGCAGCGCAAGATTTACGACGAGATGCTCTCCCGCATCAAGGAAACCGACGTCAACGTTCCTTATCGCGAGGGCGACTACTTCTACTACAGCCGCACGGAAAAAGGGCAGCAGTATCCGATTCTCTGCCGCAAGCAGGGCAGCGTAGACGCTCCCGAGCAGATCGTTCTCGATGTGAACGAACTCGCGAAAGGCGAGACGTTCATGTCCATTGCCGCCTATCGCCCGAGCGACGACGGCAACCTGCTCGCCTACTCGACCGATAACACCGGATTCCGTCAGTACACGCTGCAGGTGAAAGACCTGCGCACGGGCCAACTGCTGCCTGACAAGATTGAAAAAACCGGTTCCGTAGTCTGGAGCGCCGACGGCAAAACGCTCTTCTATACCGTCGAAGACTCAGCCAAGCGCCAGCACCGCCTGTACCGCCACAAGGTCGGTACCACCGGTCCCGACGATCTGGTCTACGAAGAAAACGACGAGCGCTTCAACGTTCACGCCGAGCGTTCGCTCAGCCGCAAATACATCTTCCTCGTCATCGAGAGTCATACGACCAGCGAAGTTCGGTTCATTCCGGCGGATCAGCCGGCGGCCGATTTCACACTGGTCGCCGCCCGTGAGCAGGGAGTCGAATACTATCCCGACCATAACGGCGATTTCTTCTACTTCCGCGTGAACGATAAAGGCCGCAACTTCCGCCTGGTGAAAGCGCCGGTCGCCGACCCCTCGAAGAAGAATTGGGTCGAAGTCGTTCCCCATCGCGACAACGTGATGATTGAGGATGTCGAGTTCTTCAAGGACTTCTACGTTCGTCACGAGCGCGAGGCCGGCCTACCGCAACTGGTCATCACGGACCTGCGCTCAAACGAGACGCACCGCGTGGAGTTTCCAGAACCCGCTTACACCGTGTCCGCCGACGCTAACCGCGTTTACGACACGCACGAATACCGATACCGCTATCAGTCATTCATTACGTCGTCGTCTATCTTCGACTACGACATGGAGAAGCGCACGTCCAGGCTGTTGAAGCAGACCGAAGTGCTGGGCGGCTACGACCCCAAGCGTTATGAGGTCGAACGCGTATTTGCCACGGCGTCGGACGGCGTCAAGGTGCCGATTTCCCTCGTGCACCTCAAGGGCTTCAAAAAGGACGGCAGCGCGCCCATCTTCCTCTACGCCTACGGTTCGTACGGCTATCCGATGAACATCGGCTTCAACTCGAACATCTTCAGCCTCGTTGACCGCGGCGTTGTCTACGCTGTCGCCCACATCCGCGGTGGTGGCGACTTGGGCAAGACCTGGCACGACAACGGCAAGATGATGAACAAAAAGAACACCTTCACCGACTTCATCTCGTCAGCCGAGTATCTGGTTAACGAAAAGTACGGGTCGAAGGACCGTCTCGTCATCATGGGCGGAAGTGCCGGCGGATTGCTGATGGGCGCCGTAACGAACATGCGTCCGGATCTGTTCAAGGCCGTGATCTCAAAGGTGCCATTCGTCGACGTGATCAACACCATGCTCGACGAGTCTCTTCCGCTGACCGTGGGCGAGTTCGAAGAGTGGGGTAATCCGAAGAAGAAGGCTGAGTTCGACTACATCTACACCTACTCGCCGTATGACAACCTGAAGAAAGGCGCTTACCCTTCGATCCTGGTTAAGACGTCCTTCAACGACAGCCAGGTGATGTACTGGGAACCTGCCAAGTACGTAGCCAAACTGCGCACCCTTAAGACCGACCACAACCCGCTGCTTCTGAAGACGAACATGGGAGCGGGGCATGGCGGTGCGTCAGGGCGCTACGATTATCTGCATGAGATCGCGTTGGATTGGGCTTTCGCGCTGACTCAGATGGGAGTGGAATAGTCCGCGCCGCTGATTCACGTGAGGTGTAGCGGCGGGGGGGTGGGCCCCCCCGGTGGGTTAT
>JAEZPW010000451.1 GCA_023441255.1 Acidobacteriota bacterium | reverse complement strand
GAAGAACACGAGGGTGGCGGGCGCGGCAGTCACACCGAGGAGCACGACCAAGAAAAAGAAGCAGAAAAGCACGCGTCCGAGAACCAGGACGAAGCGACTGGACGCCGGGTGCCCCGCCCGAGCGATGCCGCGCGTTTGCTCACGATCGGACTGGTTGGTCCGCTCGTGCTGTTCGGTCTTTATGTCGTCACGCATGGCCAGTTGACGCCTGGCGGCGGTTTTCAGGGCGGCGTAATCCTCGCAACTGCGCCGCTGCTTGTCTATCTTTCCGGGAGCTACGGCGTCTTCAAGCGGATCACTTCCCACCGCCTCATTGAGGTGTCAGACGCCATCGGCGCAGGCGGCTACGCCCTGATCGGCTTCGCCGGCATGGCCTACGGCGCACACTTTCTTCAGAACATTGCCCCGCTCGGGACTACCGGAAACATCAACAGCGGCGGCACGATCCCCATCATCAATTTGGCCGTTGGTCTTGAAGTCGCGGCCGGATTTGTGTTGCTTCTCTATTCGTTCCTCGAAGAGGCGCTGGAGCGCCTTGAAAAGCCACAAGGGCGAGGGCACCAATGAGTGAGATCATCAGCTATCTTCCCTACTTCATTGCTGCCTGGCTGTTCGCCGTGGGCCTCTATGGCACGGTCACCAGCCGAAATCTCGTCCACCTGGTCATCTGCGTCGTTGTCATGCAGTCGTCTACTTATGTTTTGCTGCTCGCCATCGGTTACCGCGTCGGCGCCACCGCGCCGGTGTTCTCTGACGTGCCGGTAGGCACTCCAGCCGTGGATCCGGTCGTGCAAGCGCTCATGCTTACGGACATCGTCGTAGAAGCGACCGTGATGGCGCTGCTGCTCGCGCTTGCCGTTCAGACATACAAGCGCACCGGCACTCTGGATCCTGACAAACTGAAGGAGCTACGCGGCTGATGGACTCATCCATTCTGGTCCCGCTTCCAGTCGCGGTCCCGCTGGTTGTCGCAGCATTTCTCGCGGCACTTACCCGCCTTATTCCGCGCCGCGCCGCCGACCTCGTCGCCATGGCGACAACGGCCAGCGTGGGCCTGATCTGCGCCGCGCTCATTCACTACAGCACCCTCGAACCAATCATTTACTGGTTTGGTGGCTGGACCCCTCGCGCCGGAATCGCCCTTGGCATCAGCTTCGTCGCCGAGCCGATCGGCACCGGCCTCGCCGCTCTGGTCTGCCTCCTCGTTTTTGCAGCGCTGCTCTTCTCCTGGCGCTACTTCGATACCATCGGCACGCTCTTCCACGTCCTGATGCTTGTATTTCTCGCCGCCATGTGCGGCTTCTGCCTCATCGGCGATCTCTTCAACCTTTTCGTGTTCTTCGAACTCATGTCCGCCGCCGCCTACGCACTTTGCGGTTACAAGATTGAAGAAGCCGGACCGCTGCAGGGCGCCCTCAATTTCGCCGTCAGCAACACCATTGGCGCATTCCTCGCACTCAGCGGCATCGCGCTCCTCTACGGACGCACTGGCGCTCTTAACATGGCGCAGATCGGTCGCGCGCTGGGACGCCAACCTGACGGCCTCATCACAACAGCATTCATTTTCATCGCCTGCGGCTTCTTCGTAAAAGCCGCCGCGTTTCCCTTCCACTTCTGGCTTGCCGACGCACACGCCGTCGCGCCAACCCCTGTTTGCATTCTGTTCTCAGGAGTCATGGTGGAGCTCGGTGTATACGCCGTCGCGCGCGTGTATTGGTCGGCCTTGGACATGCCATTTGCTTCTCACCGCTCCGCGGTCCGAGGCCTGCTACTCGGCGCCGGAGTTGCCACGGCGGTACTCGGCGCCATAATGTGCTTCGCTCAGCGCCACCTGAAACGAATGCTGGCTTTCTCGACTGTAAGTCACGTCGGCCTGCTGATAGTCGCAGTCGCTCTGCTGGAACCGACTGGGCTAGCCGGCGCTGCCATGTACACGGTGGGTCACGGACTTGTGAAGTCCGCCTTGTTCATCTGTTCCGGAATACTGCTGCACCGCCTCGGCTCCGTTGACGAACTCGAGTTGCACGGGAAGGGGGTCCATCTTCACGGAACGTTTGCCATATTCACGCTTGCGGGTTTCGGTTTGGCAGGACTCCCGCCCTTCCCCACATTTTGGGGTGAGGCAGCCGTCGATGAGGCCGCGAAGAAGTTCGGCCATGGCTGGGTTCACTGGGTGTTCTTCTTTGCCGCGACAGTCACGGCCGCTGCCATCTTCCGCGTTGCCGGACGCATTTTCACTCACTTCGGCACTGCTGCCGGTAAAGACCACACCGGTGCGCGCTACATCGAGGAAGGCCGGGAGACTACCGGCCCCCATCGCCGGGTGCCCTCCGGGATGTGGGTGCCGGCGGCGGCACTGACCCTTTTCGCACTGGGAATAGGAGTGATACCGAATATGCGGCACGCCTTCGAATTTGCTGCGGCCGAAATGGCTGACTACGCCGGGTTCCAGGCGCGCGTCCTCGACGGTGCTCGTCAACTGCCCATCGCTGTTCCGGAGAGCACCGCACCTCTCGCGGCCAGCATCTATCGCGGCGTGGCATCCACCGCGCTGGCATTATTGATTGCCGTGCTGGCGCTGTCGCGCTATGGATTCAAGCAGAATGCGCGCAGCGGACGTCCGATTCGCATTGCGATGCGGCCGTTGCGTGCGATCCACAGCGGGCATATTGGAGATTACGTCGCGTTCCTGACGTTCGGGGTCGCCGCCTATGGAGGCATCCTTGCGCTGCTCTTGCGCACACTGGGCAACCGAAAATAGTTTCTGTTCATGATTGAGAGTGCGCGTTCAGCCGTTCAAGAATCATGCGACATTCGCGTCAGTAAGAGGCTGACACGACAACATCCCTCGGCAACTCTGCAATCACCCGCCCAAATGCAAACTCGTTTCCAAGTGAAGCATCCGACACTAAAAGCTTCCCCAACGCAGGCGGCGCAATGCCGCGACACGAGAGGTGGGTGAATGGCACGAAACAGATCAAGAGTTCTGACGGATCACGAGGAGATTCGCCGATGGGCTGAGGATCGCGAAGCGGCGCCGGCTTGTGTGCGCCGCACCGGCGGCAATGGCGACGTGGGAATGATCCGGCTGGACTTTCCCGGCTACTCCGGCGAACAGTCACTCGAACACATCGACTGGGATGACTGGTTCCAGAAGTTCGACGAGAGCAATCTAGCATTACTCGTGCAGGACGAACTTGCCAGCGGCGGCAAGAGCAACTTCAACAAACTGATCGGCCGTGAGACGGCGAAGCGGCGTTCCGAGGGCGATTACCGCGCGAGCCGTCATGAAGGACGTCGTGGCGGCTCCTCCCGGAGCGCATCCAGCCGCCGCTCAAGCGGCAGTTCATCGGGCGGCAATCGGTCGCGCAGCGCATCCTCAAGCAGCTCGCGGCGTTCATCTTCAGCGCGTGCCTCTTCGCAGCGCTCCTCATCGCAGCGGGCGAAACGCAACGCAGGACGCGGTGAGTCGGCAGCCCGCAAAACACGCTCCGGCCGGAGCCGCACGAAAAGCAGCGCCGCGTCGTCACGTGGACGCGAACCGGGTCGCACTGCCTCACGCTCGAAGTCGCAACGTGGATCGCAACGTGCTCGTGCTGACGTCGCGCGCCGTAGCGGCACGACCGCAGGTCGCACTCGTGGACGCGCAAGCGCCGGTGGCGGTCAGCGAACCGCCGCGCGGAATTCCGGACGGCGTAGCGCAAAGCGTAGTCCAGGAAAGGTCGTGAAAGCGGCGCGAAGTATTCGCAAAGGCGCCGAGAACATAATCCGGATGGAACGTGGTCAGGGCAGTCGCGGTCCTTCCCGGGCAACGAAGCGAACTTCAGCCAAGTCGGCGAGTGGTACGGCCCGCCAGAGCCGCAGCAGGAATAACGCACGTACCGGACGCCGAGCAGCCTGATGAAACTTCGGCGGGGACGGGCCAAGCCCGTCCCTGGCGCTCGGATTTCCACCTTACGCCAAAATCGAAGGCTTGAATTGAATGTATCTCGTTCGCGAAAACGACCTCGACGATGTCCCCGTGCCGCCGGGCAGTCAGCCCGGTGCGCCCATCGAGGAGCCGCCCGAAAAGCCCCACACCGAGCCCGAGGCTCCGGTACGCGAACCTGGGCCGGAACCGCAAAAAAGGCTTTAGGCGAAATCCGCAGCGGTCGCTTTGAAGTTCCTCAACTACTACCTGCTGGCCTTCTTGTCTCAATGGCGGCTGGGCGAAAGTATAATGTGGTGTTCACCATGTCCACTGACGCTTTAGCCGAACAGGGCCGACCCACTGCAGAAGTAACAGCTATCACTCCCGAAACCCGTTCCCGGGTCAAGCTGCACATCCTGGTGATTGTGCTCCTGTGGCTCGCCATCTATGTTCCCGGCCTGTTCCGACCGCCCCTGCTCGACGACGCCGACAGCGTTCACGCAGAGGCGGCGCGCGAAATGGTGCTCCGAGGAGATTGGGTCACGCTGTATGCCAACGGCATCCGCTACATGGAAAAGGCGCCGCTCATGTATTGGGGCATGGCTGCCACTTTCAGCCTTTTCGGGGTGACCGAATGGGCCGCGCGACTGCCTCTGGCGCTCGGTACCCTGGCGACTCTGCTTGCCGTCTATGCTCTGGGGCGGCGGGCTTACGGCGGTCTCGCGGGGCTGTATGCGGCAATCGTTCTGGCTACCGGCTTCGGTCCTTACATATACACACGCATTCTGATTCCCGATCTGCTGGTAGGACTATGGCTCGCCCTGGCCTTTTACTTTTTTCTTGAAACCCTCGATCAGCGCAATCCCACGAAATGGGCTTGTTGGGGATTAGCCGCAGCCTGTGCCCTCAACGTCCTGACTAAGGGCCTGATTGGACTTGTTTTTCCCGTCGGCGTGATCGTCGGGTTTCTCTTGCTTACACGCAACTTGCGGCACATCCTTAAGCTGCACCTCGTTTCCAGCACCCTCGTTTTTGTCTTGATAGCTGCTCCCTGGCATATACTCGCCGGGCTCCGCAACCCCGCACAGATCGCAAAAGACGGCACGATCATAAAAGGGTTTTACTGGTTCTATTTTGTCAACGAGCACTTCCTGCGCTACTTGAACAAACGTTATCCGCGGGACTACGACACGGTTCCGCTGTTCGTCTTTTGGGCGCTCGTGCTCGCTTGGGTATGGCCGTGGTGCATGTT
>JAEZPW010000305.1 GCA_023441255.1 Acidobacteriota bacterium | reverse complement strand
CAGTAAAGGTTGTCCTTCCGTCGTGGCGATCGCGACGAGCGAACCCGTGGCCAATCCTCGCGGCGGCAAGATGCCGCCGCGACATCTTGCGGAGTACTGAAAACTGAGTACCGAAAACTAGGTACTAGGTACTAGGTACTCGGTACTCGGTACTAGGTACTCACCTTGAAGTACTCCAATATCGCTTCCGCCTGGCGGCTGTTGACGACCGCGGTGAGCGCTGCGGCGTCGGCCTTGCGGATGGATTGGAGTGAGCCGAAGTGCTGGAGCAGTCGGCGCATGGTGGTCTCGCCGATGCCGGGGATTTCCAGCAGTTCGCTGGAGCGGTCGCGGATCTCGCGCCGCTTGCGGTGGAAGGCGATGGCGAAGCGGTGGGCTTCGTCGCGGATCATCTGGACGAGGTGCAGCACCGGGTTGTGGTGGTCGAGCACCACCGGGTCGTCTTCCTGGCCGAAGACGTAGATGATCTCCTCACGCTTGGCGATGGAGGCCAACGGCTGGTCGGTGACGCCGAGCGACTCAAGCGCCTCGGCCGCGGCGTGCAGTTGTCCGATACCGCCGTCGATCAGGATGAGCCCAGGCATGTTCTGCTTCTCTTCGAGCACGCGCTTGTAGCGCCGGGTGATGACCTCGCGCATGGAGGCGAAGTCGTCCACGCCCTCGACAGTCTTGATGATGAACTTGCGGTAGGCGTTCTTGTTCATGCGGCCGTCTTCCCACACAACCATGGAGGCGACGGTCTCGGCGCCCTGGATGTGCGAGATGTCGAAGCACTCGATGCGACGCGGCGTGGACGGCAGCGTGAGCGCGTCTTCGAGAGCCTCGGCGATGATCTTGCCGGTGGGCTTGAGCACGCGGAAACGCTGGTCGTAGGACTGCTTGGCGTTCTTGGCCGCAAGGTCCACGAGGGAGCGCTTTTCGCCGCGTTGGGGGACAACGATGTTTACCTTCCGCCCCTTTTCCGACAGCAGTTCTTGCATAATCTCGCGCTCTTCAAAGTCGACAGGAACGTAGATCGTGTGCGGGATGTAAAGCTGGTCGAGGTATACCTGCTTCAGCAGGGCGGAGAAGAAGGCGCCCGGGTGAAAGTGGTCTCTGTCGTCCCTACGGGACTCGCGGGTGTTTTGCGTGCCTAACCCGGACTTACGTCCGGGGCTATTTTCTGACGCCCCTTCGGGGCTAGGCTCTTCGGTATCGTGTGATGCTTCTTCGGGGCTGAAATCGGGGCCCGCGGCCGAGGACGGCGGTGCTAGGTCGATCGGTGGCGGCACTTCGATCTCCGGCAGGTCTTCCCAGAAGAACTCGCGGCGGTCTACGACGCGGCCTCCTCGCATGTGAAAGAGATTGACGGCAATCATGCCATTTTCGTAGTGGTAGCCGAAGACGTCGGCGTCGTCACCGTCGACGGCGGCCATGCGCTGCTTGTCGGCAAGTTGCTCAACCGTCGAAGTCAGGTCGCGGTACTTGGCGGCGAGTTCGTACTGCTCGGCCTCGGCGGCGCGCATCATGCGGTCGGTGAGTGACTTCGTAAGTTCCTGCTGATGGCCTTCGAGGAAGAGCTTCACGTCGCGAACGGCCTCGGCGTACTTGTCGGGCGTGGTCAGCGTTTCGACACACGGGCCCAGACAGCGTCCGATGTAATACTGAAGGCACGGGCGCGGGTGGTAGCGGCGCAGGTCGATTTTGCAGCTCGGGATCAGGAAGTGCCGGTGAATGACCTCGACTACCCGATAGGCGAGTGACGCCGGCAGATACGGTCCGTAGTAGGCGCTTCCGTCTTTCTTGAGGCGGCGGGTGACGTAGACGCGCGGAAAGCGCTCACCGAGCGTGAGCTTCACGTAGGGATAGGTCTTGTCGTCGCGCAGAAGGATGTTGAAGCGAGGCTTCTTCTGCTTGATCAGGTTATTTTCGAGCGCTAGCGCCTCTTTTTCGTTGTCGACGACGATGTAGTCGAGATCGACGGCCTCGCGCAGGAGTGAGCCGGTCTTGGCGTCTTCGGTGGCGCCCTCGACGAAGTAGTTACGTACCCGCGCCCGCAGGTTCTTGGCCTTGCCGACGTAGATTACCTCGCCTTCGGCGTTCTTATATAGGTACACGCCGGGGTTCGTCGGAAGGGTGCGTATTTTCTCGTGGAGGTCCATCGCAGGCGGTTACTTTTATGTTAGCAGAGGGGGCAAGCGGCCTCTGTCTCACCCACACGACGAAAACCGCGGTGTGTGGGCCGCCGACGATTTAGCGCCCGGCCAGCAGCGCTGCATCATACACTTATAGAGGCGGCTTGAGGCTGCCACAGGTCCCATTGAAGAACCAGATGAATACAGATCGCCGCCTGACTGTGCACGTTTTGGCCCTGCTGTGGGTCGTATTGCTTGCCGTCGCCGCGTTTGGACAGCAACCGTCGACAGAAGTCTCGCCGGGTCCGGGCACGTCTCCGGCATCGCCGAACGCGCAGGCACCCGAACCGGTTCCGGCGCCAAAGAACACGGAGCCGGAGAAGAAGATATCTCCGCAGGAAGCTCAGGCGCTCTTCCGTTCCGTTGACGAAATTCTGCAGTTCGTGAGCAGGGACACCGGTCTGCCGATCAAGCATTCCGTGAAGCGCAAGCTGGCCAGCCGAGAGGAAGTGCAGAAGTTCATTGAAGACCGAATGAAGGACGACGAGGATTCCAAACGTCTTCAGCGGTCGGAAGTTGTGCTGAAGAAATTCGGGTTCCTCCCCGAGAACTTCGATCTCAAAACGTTTCTGGTCGGACTGCTGAAGGAACAGGTGGCAGGGTTCTACAACACAAAAGACAAGACGGTTTATCTGTTGGACTGGGTAGAGGCCGAGGCGCAGAAGCCGGTATTGGCCCACGAACTGACGCACGCGCTGCAGGACCAGAACTTCAACCTGGAGAAATGGATCAAGAGCGCGCGCGGCGGCAAACCGGGAACACCGGATAACCTGATGGAAGACGAACGACTGGCCGCGCGGCAGGCCGTGTCGGAAGGGCAGGCGATGGTGTCGCTGGTGGACTACATGCTTGCCGGAACCGGGCAGTCGGTTTCGACCAACCCTGCTATCGCCGATGCCGTGATCGCCGGCATGGAGACCTCGGGACAGACGCCCCTGTATACGCAGGCGCCGATGTTCCTGAAGGCGCTGCTGGTTTTCCCGTATCAGTTCGGTCTGCGGTTCGAGCGCGACGTGCTGGACACGAAAGGTAAGCAGGCGGCGTTCGCGGGTGCCTTTATTAATCCGCCGCGGGATACACACCAGATCATGAACCCCGCCTCGTACGTCAACAATCAGGCGGTTCCGCTTTTGCCCGTGCCCCCGTTCGAGTCGGCCGCCGGCAAAGATTATGAGAAGTACGACCTTTCGGTTATGGGCCAGTTCGACGTGTGGCTCCTGGCAAAGCAGTATGCCGGGCAGAGGGTGGCGGATTCGATGAGCCCGAAGTGGCGTGGCGGGTATTATTACGCCGCGCTGAAGCCCGGGACGGTGAAGACGAACAAGGGTAGCGAGGCTGTGCCGGCGTCATCGCTCGCGCTGGTCTATGTGTCGAAGTGGGCTGACGCGGATTCAGCGGACCAGTTTGCCGGTCTATACGCCGAATACCTGCCGAAACGCTACGGGAAGCTGTCGGAAATGGGAGTGGCTGCTGGCGCGGCGGCCGCAGCGGGTGCTGACACCAAGGATGTGCCTGGACTGGGAGCGACGGTCAAGGTGGACCTGGCGAAACGTTTGAGCGGGAGACATACGTGGTCGACGTCGCAGGGAAGCGTCGCGATCGAAACGCAGGGAGACGAGGTACTCATCGTGGAGGGTTTCGATCCAGACGCGGCGGAGCGTTTGCGGCAGGCGGTGTTTGCGAGTAAGGCCCAGTGATCTCTCGTTGAGAAATTAATAATGCCGCCCAGAGTGGTCCTTCGTTTTTCGAATTAGAGTTGCAAGCCGTAAGCCTTCAGCTGTAAGCAAATGGGGAAGGCCACGAAGCGAGCGTAAGAGCGCCATGCCGGGCCAGTTCAAAGCGAAGGGCCCACAGCCGTTTTGTATAATCCGCTTTCACCCATTTGAGGAGACCAGCATTGCCACAAGCTGAAATCGGGATTATCGGCGGCAGCGGCCTTTACAGCATGCCGGGGCTGACCGAAACACATGAAGTGCGCCTCACGACACCGTTTGGTGACCCATCGGACGTATACGTTCTCGGTACACTTGAAGGCCGCAAAGTCGCCTTTCTAACGCGACATGGCCGGGGGCACCGCGTCCTGCCGCACGAACTCAACTTCCGGGCTAATATCCACGGGTTCAAGCAGCTCGGGGTCGAGCGGATACTGTCGCTGTCGGCAGTCGGTTCGCTGAAGGAAGAGCACAAGCCTACGGATTTCGTTATTCCCGACCAGTTCTACGATCGCACGAAGACGCGGGTTTCAACGTTCTTTGGCAATGGCATCGTCGGGCACATCGCATTCGCTGACCCGGTGTGCGCGGAAGTAGCGGACGTTTTCGAGACGGCGTGCAAGAAGGTGCCGGGTGTGGTCGTAAAGAAGGGCGGGACGTACATCTGCATCGAAGGCCCGCAGTTCTCAACCAAGGCGGAATCCAACCTCTACCGGAGTTGGGGTTTCGACGTGATCGGGATGACCGGCCTGCAGGAAGCCAAACTCGCTCGCGAAGTCGAGATCTGTTACGCCTCGCTGGCGATGGTGACGGACTACGACTGCTGGCACGAAGATCACGAGGCCGTGACGGTGGACCAGGTTGTTGCCGTGATGCACAAGAACGCCGATAACGCCGCCAAGGTGATACGCGAGGCCGTGAAGGCTGTGCCGAAAGAGCGCAAGTGCAACTGCGGTTCCGCGCTGGCCACGGCCATCATGACGGATCCGAAGGCGATTCCCGCAGAAGCACGCGAAAGGCTGGAACTACTCGTGGGCAAGTATCTCCGCGAACGAAAGGCGGGGGCGTAATGGGCATTCTTGCGGTGGGCTCCGTCGCGTTCGACGCCATCAAGACCAAGTACGGGCAGGTCGACAAGGTCATTGGCGGCTCGGCGACGTACTTTTCGCTGGCAGCCAGCTACTTCACGGATGTACGAATCGTGGCCGTTGTCGGCCGCGACTTCACGGCGGAATATGAGAGTGTCCTCACGAAGCGGGGCATCTGCACGAAAGGCATTCAGCGCAAGGATGGCAAGAGCTTCTTCTGGGGTGGCGAGTACGGCGAGAACCTGAACGAGGCCAAGACGCTGTTCACACACCTGAATGTATTCGAGAGCTTTGATCCACAGATCCCGCAGGAATACCGCGATTCCGACATCCTGTTCCTGGGGAACATCGATCCGGTGCTGCAGACTGCCGTGCGCAAGCAGATGGACGGCGTGCGCCTGGTGGGCGGCGACACGATGAACTTCTGGATCAACGGCAAGCGCGAGGACCTGGCGAACACCCTGAAGTCGATCGACATCCTGCTCATCAATGATACCGAGGCCAAGATGATCGCCCTGGACAGCAGCGTGCCGCGTGCAGCGAAGAAGGTTCTTGCCATGGGACCGAAGGCGCTGGTGATCAAACACGGCGAATATGGCGCGACGATCTTCCTGCGCGAAGGCGCGTTTGGCATACACCATGGACCCTTCCGCGCGCCGACGCTGCCGATTGAAGAAGTCGTCGATCCGACCGGGGCAGGCGATTCGTTTGCAGGCGGTTTCATGGGCTACATCGCCTCGCAAGCGGAGATCAATCGCGAAGTGCTGAAACGAGCGATGTTCTATGGCGGCGTGATGGGATCGTTTGCCGTCGAGAAGTTTGGTCCGCAGCGGCTGACCGAGCTGACGCGAGATGAGATTGATGCCCGGTTCCAGATGTTCCGGGAATTGACGCACCTGGGCTGATTGCAGAGGACGTGATGCCTGCAGTTAGTGGTGCCTCGCTGCGCTCGGAACGACAACTGGCCGACAAGCGCGTTTTGGCGAGCCTGCGTACGCAGTGTTGACCCGGGTGCCGTTTTGAATCCGAAAAACTTTGTCTGAAACGCCCGACACAACCCGTCGCGAGTACCTGCTGGTTGCGCTGATCGCGGCGGCAGTGTCGGCGCTCACTCTGCTTTATTACTACCGGCAAGACGCCATTCTCCTTTACGGCGACGCCGTCGCTCACATCAACATTGCCCGGCGCGTTTTCGATTCGCAACACTCGGGCCCCTCGCAACTCGGAACTGTTTGGCTGCCGCTTCCGCACATTCTGATGCTGCCGTTCGTGATATCTGACTGGGCGTGGAGAACCGGGTTGGGCGGCTCGATACCTTCCATGGCCGGTTACGTGGCCGGCGTGCTGGGGATATTCAGGCTACTGCGAAGTGGATTCTTGCGGGCGGGCGCGCGACAAGGTATTGCACGAGCGGCGGCGTGGACCGGCGCCATTGCATACGGCGCGAATCCGAACCTGCTTTACATGCAGGCGACCGCGATGGGCGAGTCGCTGTACCTGGCGTTCTTCATCTGGGCCGTGGTGTTCTTTGCCGATTTTGCGCGAGGAAGCGACGATCAGCAGGCCAGTTCCAAATCGCTGTGCTGGTGTGCCGTCATGCTGTTTTGCTGCATGCTGACCCGCTACGACGGATGGTTCGCGGCAGCTTGCTTCGGGTTTGCGGCCGTGGTTGTGGTCGTGAAACGGCACTGGACTTCCTCACGCAGGCCGAGTTTCAGGTCGGCAGCTAGTTCAGGGCTGCTCGGGTTCGTGCTCATAGTCGCCACGGCGCCGGCTTTTTGGCTGGGTTGGAACAAGTTCTACTACGGAAACCCGATGGAGTGGATGACCGGGCCCTATTCGGCACGCGCGATCATGCAGAGATCGATGCAAGGGGGAGCGCCGCCGCATCCCGGATACCACGACGTAAAGACCGCGGCGGTGTATTACGTGAAGTGCGCGAAGCTGAACCTCTCCGGCGATAACCTGGGGTGGGGAGGCGCGCGGTACGGGTGGCCGCGCCGAATTGAAAACATGTGGCCGGTTCTGGCCCTTGTCAGTTCCGTCCTGATACTCGTGTTTGTCCGTGCGCTGTGGCCGGCGCTACTCCTGTCGATACCGCTTCCGTTCTATGCCTTATCGATCGCCTACGGCGGCGTGCCGATATTCATGCCCGTGTGGTGGCCTTTCTCGTTTTACAACGTGCGCTACGGACTGAACATGCTGCCGCTGGCCGCGATCAGCCTCGGGGTGGCGGTCGGAGTCGTCTGCTTGCGGGCACGGCGTTGGTGGTTTTCCTTCGCGGTGGCCGCCATGGCAGCGGTGTTCATCGCCGTGAGCTATGGCACTATTTGGTTAAAGAGTGGGCCGGTCTGCCTGCACGAAGCAGCCGAGAACTCGGCGCAGCGAATATCGCTTGAGCGCGAGGCGGGCGCGTATCTGAGATCTCTGCCGGCAAGCTCCAGGTTCCTGATGCAGATCGGTTACTACGTAGGAGTGCTCGAGCGCGCGGGTATTCCCCTGAAGCGCACCATCAACGAAACCGATTTCAGGCTGTGGGATGCGGCAGCCGCGGATCCTGCGGCGCACGTAGATTACCTGGTCGCCGCCGGAAATGACCGAGTGGCCGAGGTGGCGCGACAGCACGCCGCCAGCTTCGAAGCAATAGCACGCTTTTCAGCACAGGGCGAACCGACAATCGTGGTCTACAGGCGAAAGTAGCTGTACAATCCGCGGCAAGACGGGAGATGCCGCAAATCACATGGATACTCTCAAACATTTGCTCGACGTTCTCGGGCCGCACGGCTCCATGGCGTACCAGGTGTGGAGGTTCATCCTCCGCCTTGCGGTCGCCGCGGTGTTGGGAGGACTGATAGGGCTGGAGCGTGAGACGAAGCACAAGCCGGCGGGGCTTCGCACGCAGATGTTGATGTGCTTCGGCGCTGCGTTCTTCACCATACTTTCCCAGCAGATCGCGGAGCTTTGGGGCGGCGACCACACAAGAATCGCAGCGCAGATCATTCCGGGCATCGGTTTCATCGGAGCCGGATCTATTCTGCGGGCCGGAGGTTCGGTGACGGGCCTGACCACGGCAGCCACCGTTTTCGTTGTGGCGTCGATTGGGATGGCGGTTGGAGGCGGCTTTTTTATCCCGGCAGTGTTTGCCACGGCAGTTCTGTTGCTGGCACTGCTACTGCTGGGGTTAGTGGAGATGCGCATCGGAACCAAGATGCTGCCGATAGCCTATGAAGTGATCGGTGATGATGCTGAGCCCGTGATTGACGCATTGAACAGGGCTCTGGAGCAGGTTCAGCACGGTATGCAGAGCGTCCGGATCAGCAGAGTTGACCACACGACGCGCGTGCAGTTCACGGTAGATGCAACCGCCAGGGAGCACGAAGAGCTTTTGGGATCGCTGAGACGATCGCCGCTGTTGAAGGACATAAAATCCACACGAACGAATGATAAGGAGCTGTGACAGGAATGTCGGTTATTCCGTTTGTAAAGGCGAGCGCGTGCGGTAACGATTTCCTCATCGTGGACATGGCCGAGGTTCCCGCAGGTACAGATATCGCCGAGTTGACCCGGCGCATGTGTGACCGCCACGACGGCATCGGCGCGGACGGAACGGAGTATCTGATTCCTGAAAGTACGGGGGCCCCAGGGCAGAGGGTGCCACAGGCGGACGTCAGGGCGCGGCTTGTCAATGCAGATGGTTCCCCGGCGGAGATTTCCGGCAACGGCACACGGTGCGTTGCCGCCTATTTCGTGTCGCAAACGGGGAAATCGGAGGTTTCGATACGTACGGATGCAGGCGTGAAAACGTGCAAGCTTATCTCGCGCTCGCCAAATGCATTCGAGTTTGAAACCGCGATGGGAGAGCCCCAGGTCGGCGATGAGTTTTCGATCAGGATGAGCTTCGGTGAAGCATGCGGGATACCCATCTCGATGGGCAACCCGCATTACGTGATGTTCGTGCGCACATTCCCGGTGGGGTGGCAAGCAGAAGGCGCGGAAATCAGTACTCATCACGATTTCAAGCACGGAACGAACGTGGAGTTCGTTCACGTTCAGGATGACAACAACATTGCGGTGCGCTTCTTTGAACGCGGTGCAGGAGAGACAAAATCGTCTGGAACGGGCTCGTGCGCGGCAGCGGTGGCCTCCATTCACAGCGGCAAGGTCAAATCACCGGTGAAGATTCACACGCAGGGCGGCACGCAAATCGTGCGTTGGGAGCAGGAAGTTTTCCTGAGCGGTCCGGCTCATCTCGTCTGCCGGGGCGAGTTTTTCGTTTAAGATGGCTGGCGAAGCATTTTATTGACCTTGAGCGCCGATTGAGTCTGAAGAGAAAAGAAGTCAAGCCCGCGCCGCTCCGCACCGGCGACACTGTCGGGATCATCGCGCCCGCGAGTCCGATAGAACGGGACCAGTTTGAAGCCGGTTGCGCTGCACTCCGGGCCCTGGGCTACGAACTTTTCTACCTTGAATCCATCTTTGAACATCAGCGTTATTTCTCCGGGCCGCTGCGCCGGCGGGTTGATGAGTTCAACCAGATGTGGGCGCGTCCGGATATCAAGGCAATCGTCTGCGCACGTGGTGGATACGGTTGCAACTATCTGCTGCCGGAGATCGATTGCGACCTGATCGCAGCCAATCCCAAGGTGTTCGTCGGCTATAGCGACGTGACTTCTCTGTTGACGTACATCACGGATGCGACTGGGTTGGTAACGTTTCATGGACCGATGGTAGCCAAGGACTTCGCCCTGCCGGAGGGAGTGGACGTTGCGAACTGGGGGCAGGTATTTTCCGGCGAATCGACGCAGATGGTGTTTTCTGCCGGGTCGGAAGTCGTGCCGCTGATCAGGGGCTATGGCCGCGGCCGTTTGTACGGCGGCTGTCTCTCGATGCTGGCTGCTTCCATGGGAACGCCTTATGAGGTCCAGACGGATGGAACGATTCTGTTCGTCGAAGATATCGGGACGAAGCCGTACCAGGTGGATCGAATGCTGATGCAATTGAAACTCGGCGGCAAACTGGACGGCGTCCGCGGAATACTCTTCGGGCAGATGGTGGATTGCGAGCCGGGGCCGGGAAGCGACTATACAATTCGCGACGTGGTGGCGAGCATCGCCGGTGACCTGAGCATCCCGGTGGCGTACGGTTTCCGGTCAGGTCACGTGAGCGGCGGCGGCAACACAACCATACCGATTGGGATAGAAGCAACGCTTCAAGTACAGGATGAAGAGGTTCGCCTGGCATGGCAGTCCGCCGTGGCGGTAGAGGGCGCGAGGCGAGCCTGGGAGAGGGTGTAGGGCAGTAATGGGCAATGCTAAACACATTCACTTGATCGGAATCTGCGGTACAGCGATGGCATCGCTCGCCGGGATGCTGAAGCAGCGGAATTACCATGTGACCGGTTCGGATGCCGCCGCGTATCCGCCGATGTCGGATTTCCTGCAGTCGCTCGGGATTGAGATCCGCCAACCTTACGACGCAAAGAACCTGAGCGACAGGCCAGACCTGGTCATCGTCGGCAATGCCATCTCGAGGGGGAATCCCGAACTAGAGCGCGTGCTGGATGTGCGGACGCCGTTCCGCTCGTTGCCGCAGGTGCTTTACGACGAATTTCTTGTTGGCAGGGAACCGATCGTAGTGGCCGGCACGCACGGGAAGACGACGACCACTTCCATGCTGAGCTGGATCTTTCAGGTGGCAGGGAAGTCGCCCTCGTTCCTGATAGGTGGTATAGCGGAGAACTTCGGGCGTAGCTTCGGTTTAGGGGAAGGGGCTCAATTTATACTTGAAGGTGACGAGTACGATACCGCGTTCTTCGACAAGGGGCCGAAGTTCCTGCACTACTTCCCAGACTCGGTCATCCTGACCTCGGTGGAGTTCGATCACGCAGACATCTACCGGGACCTTGAAGCAGTCAAGACATCGTTCCGACGCCTGGTTAACCTGGTGCCGCGTCGGGGCGTGATTATAGCCCACGACAATCCCGGCAACGTGAGCGACGTGCTCAGCAAGGCTTTCTGCACCGTGGAGCGCTACGGGTTCAGCGCGCAGGCCCAGTGGCAGGCGACGGATATCCGCTATGAGCCCGAGCAGACGACATGGAGTGTGCGGCGGGATGGCAATCTTTGGGCGAAGTTCGGATTCGGGCTGTTTGGCGACTTCAACGTGCTGAACGCGACGGCAGCTGCCGCTATGGCTTCGCATTACGGCATTGAGCCCCCGGCAATCGCAAAGGCACTGCGGACATTCAAGAGCGTGAAGCGCCGGCAGGAAGTCAGGGCCGAGGTTAACGGGATCACCATCATAGACGACTTCGCACATCATCCGACGGCAATCGCAGAAACTCTTCGGGCGCTGAAAACGCGGTATGCGGGACGGAGGATCTGGGCGATCCTGGAGCCCCGCTCGAACACACTGAGGCGAAGCGTGTTCCAGGATGATCTGGTGGACAGCCTCGCAGTTGCCGACGCAGTGATCCTCGCCGGCGTTTTTCAAAAGAAGACGGACTCGATACCCGAACGGGAGCTCCTCGATACAGGGGCGGTAGTTGCCGGTCTTAAACAGATGGGCACGAACGCGCGCCTGATCGCCGAGGTAGATCAGATCGTGGAGACCGTTGCCCAGGAGCTGCATTCGGGAGACGTGGTGGCGATTCTGTCAAATGGCGGATTCGGCGGTATCTACGACAAGTTGCCGCAGAAACTTAAAGCATTGCACGAGGTGAAAGTAAGCTCTTGATCGCCTTCAAGCGGCTGTGCGCCTCGGCGCTGTTCCTCGCGTACCTCGTCTGCCCGGTCGTTTACATTCACGGCCAGAAGCAACCGGGGCAGAAGCCTGACCAGATCAAATTCTTTCCGGCGGTCGACTACAGGATCACGTTTGCCGACGCGGCGGCGCACCGATTGCACGTGGAGTTCGACCCCTACTTTAAGGATCCTGCGAACTCGATCGTGCAGATGCCGGTGTGGAACGCTCTGTACCAGGTACGCGATTTCCCGCAGTACGTAGAGTCGGTTACGGCGAGAGACCTGCAGGGCCGGCCCGTTCCGGTTCGCCAGCTGGACAAGTGCACGTGGAGTATGCCGAACGCAGCTCACGTGGAGTACGACATAGTCGCCAACGCACCCGGCCCTTACAGCGCACAATTCAACAGCGATCATGCCTTCCTGAACCTTGCACAAATTCTGATGTACAGCGTTCCGGGACGGAATCTTCCCGTGAGTGTGCTCTTCAAGGACTTGCCTGAAGGCTGGCAGATCGCGACTGTCCTTCGGCCGAACACGACTACTCCGTTTCAATACGCAGCTGCGAACTACGACGCTTTGGTCGACGCGCCGGTCGAGGCGGGGCGGTTTCATGAGATTTCGTTCGAGGAAGGCGGCGCGAGGTATCGAATCGCAATGGACGCCGATCCGGAGCGCTATGACCCGGCGTGGGTGGAGGATTCCGTCCGACGCATCGTGAAGGCTGAGGTTGAATGGATGCAGGACCGCCCATGCAGCGAGTACCTGTTCATCTACCACGTCCCCCGCGAGACGGGCGGAGGCGGCATGGAGCACGCCTGCTCGACAGCAATCGACGTACCGGCGCGCAGGCTGTCGTCGGATCCGGTGAGTTTCCAAAGTGTGACTGCACACGAGTTCTTTCACCTGTGGAACGTCAAACGGATACGTCCTCAATCGCTGGAACCGATCGACTATACGAAAGAGCAGTACACGCGGGCCTTGTGGTTCAGCGAGGGCGTTACCAGTACGGTAGAGGATTACATGCTGCTGGCGGCCGGAATGGTAGATGAGCGCGAGTATCTGCGGCGCCTTGGCTGGGAGATAACAACCTTGCAAAGCCGGCCGGCACATCGCCGTCAGTCGGCCGAGAATTCGAGCCTCGAAGCATGGCTGGAGAAGTATCCGTTCTACCGGCGACCGGAGCGCAGTATCTCGTACTACAACAAGGGCGAAATACTGGGAGTAATGCTTGATCTGGCGATTCGCGACGCGAGCGGTGGGGGCAAATCGCTGAGGGACGTGCTGCGCTGGATGAACGTGAACTACGCAAAAGAGCACAAGTACTTCGCCGACTCGGAGGGGGTACGGCAGGCGGTTGAAGCCGTAACCGGGAAGGACTTCGGCCAGTTCTTTCGGGAGTACGTCGCCGGAATCGACGAGATCCGCTATGACAAGTTCCTGGGGACAGCGGGGCTTCGCGTGACGCAGCGTAAAGAAGAGAAGCCGGACACAGGTTGCGAACTGTCGCGCAATTTCGATGGGGCACAGGTGGTCTTGTCGGTGCAGAGCGGCAGCGCGGCCGAAAAAGCGGGGCTCAGGGCGGGAGATGTGGTTGTCGCCGTGAATGGGCGAAGCAACGCTGAATTGGCAGATGAAGTTGAAGGCATGTCGCCGGGCGAGTTGTTGCGCCTGACGGTGCGCGCGGCGGCAACGGGCAAGGAAGTTCAACTGGAGTTTACTTTGGGGCGACGCACGCAAGTCGAGTACCTCATACGCGATGTGGAGAAGCCGACGGCCGCCCAGAGACAGCGCCGTGCGGAGTGGCTGGGAAACGCGCAGAACGAGAAAGCAGCGGGGGGCGCACGTCCTTGATCAGAAGCCTGTTGACCCTGCTGTTCTGGATAATCACAACTCCTGCGGCCGCGCTGGTCATGTTTCCTTATACGCTGCTAAGCGGCAAGATACTGCCGATCTATCGTGTGGGCCTGTGGATCGCATGGACGGGAATCCGCATTGCCGGAGTGAGAGTCGAGGTGGTGGGGCGTGATGAACTCGACCCGTCTGGCACATACGTGTTCATGTCCAACCACACGTCGAATCTCGATCCGCCTCTACTGATCCCGCTCATCCCACGGCGCACATCCGTTCTGGTGAAGAAAGAGCTTTTCCGAGTTCCTGTGCTTGGGCAGGCCATGCGCCTCGGCGCACTCGTGCCGGTGGACCGTAGCAATCGCGAACGAGCGATCGAGAGCCTGCGTCAAGCCGAGAAGGTGCTGGAATCCGGCATCAACATGACGATCTTCGTGGAAGGTACGCGTTCGCGCGACGGGCGCTTGCTGCCTTTCAAGAAGGGCCCGTTTCACATGGCGATCGCGACGGGAAAGCAGGTGGTTCCGATCACGATTGCCGGCACCCATGAACTCATGCCAAAAGGCAAGGTGTTCTCCCGATCTGGTGTAGTGCGGGTGGTCTTTCATAGACCGATCGATCCGGCAATGTACGGAGATGATCGCGAACAACTGGTGGCGGCTGTTCGCGAGCGGATTGCGCAGGATTTACCGGAGCATCAGCGGGGCTGAACGGTCTCGATAATCTCCTCCTGTATTATGAGAGCGGGCCTTTCCCAAACTACAACTTGAAAGCTTTTATCACAGGATCCGGTTCGTATTTACCCGAACGCGTTGTCTCTAACGAAGAGATTGCGCGGCGGCTGGGACTCGCGCCAGAACAGATATTCGATTCGTCCGGCATTCGGGAGCGTCGGTGGGCGGAGCCGGGTACTCGAACGAGTGCCTTGGCTGTGCACGCGTTGCGTCGGGCGCTGCACAATGCGTCGCTCCATGCCGACAGCATCGATTTCCTGCTAATGGGAACGATGACGCCAGACCGGCTCATCCCGGGCAGTGCGCCGGCGGTTCAGAAGCACGCAGGCCTGTCCCACATACCATGCCTTGACATTCGCGCCACATGCTGCAGTGCGCTCTACGGCATGGAAGTGGCGCGTTCGCTGGTCCGCACGCAGGTTGCACGAAACGTGGCACTCTGTTGTGCCGATATACAGTCGCCCTGGCTTGAGATGTCGCACAAGGCGGGAACCACGTCCATGCTGTTCGGAGA
>JAEZPW010000449.1 GCA_023441255.1 Acidobacteriota bacterium | reverse complement strand
ACCCGTCCCTACACAGGCTCGCTAAATCGAGAGCGCTTCGCCCCGCTGGAGCTTGTTCAGCAGGTAGTCGAAGATCACGCGGCTCACGAACACAGCCGTGAACAGGTTCGCCAGCAGACCGAAGGTCAGCGTTACGGCGAAACCCTTCACCGGACCGGTGCCGAAGATGAACAGGATCACGGCCGACACGATCGTGGTCACGTGCGTATCGACGATGGTGACCCAGGCATGGCTGAAGCCCTGGTCCACCGCCGACGACGGCGTCTTGCCGTTCCGCAGCTCTTCTCTAATGCGCTCAAATATCAGTACATTCGAGTCCACGCCCATACCGACCGTGAGTATCAGGCCGGCGATTCCGGGCAACGTCAACGTCGCTCCGGTGAAGCCGAGGAACCCGAGCAGAATGATGAGGTTCAGGATCAGCGCGAGGTCGGCGTTGATGCCGGCGCCCTTGTAGTAGATCAGCATGAACACCAGAACGGCGATCAAGCCGATGACGGCGGCGCGAACACCGGCGCGAATCGAATCAGCGCCCAGCGACGGACCGACCGTGCGCTCTTCCAGGTACTTGATGCCGGCGGGCAGAGCACCCGAACGCAGCACCATGGCGAGGTCCTTCGCCTGCTGCTCCGTGAATGCTCCGGTGATCTGGCCGGAGTCGCGGATCTCGCTGTTGATGCGGGCGACTTCCTGCACCTTGCCGTCGAGCACAACGGCCAGTGAGTCTCCCACGTGGGAGCTGGTGAACTGGCCGAAGCGGCGTCCGCCTTCACCGGTCAGGTTGAAGTGGACCGCGGGACGGTTGTTCTCGTCGCGACCGGCTGATGCGTCACGCAGGTCGCGGCCGGTAATGGCCGAGCTGCGCGAGATCAGGTAATAAACGGTCTGGGGGCCGGAATCCGACTGGCGGCCGCCAATGTTGCGCCCCGACATCAACACAGCGTTCGGAGGCAGCGTGCCACCGTTCGCCTGGTAGGCCTCCTGCTCGCTGCTGTAAGGACCGCCGAGTTCCTGCCGGATCTCCAGCATGGCGGTCGACTGCATGATTTCCTTCACGCGAGCCGGATCATCCACGCCGGGCAGCTGCACCAGGATTTGGTACGCGCCAAGGCCGTGTTCCTCGATCACCGGTTCGCTCACGCCGAGCGCGTCGATTCGGTTGCGGATGGTCTCGATCGCCTGGCTCACCGCGCGGTTCTTCATGTCATTGAGCGGACCCGGCTTCATGGTGAGCGTCCAGGAGTTCTCCGCTCCCGAGTTCAGGTCGAACTCGTTCAGCCGCTCGCTGACGATGCGGCGCAGATCACCGCTCGTCTCCGGCGCAACGCCCTTGATCTGGATCATGTCCGGATGACCCTGCGGATCAGGCATCACGATGTCCGCGTACGTGACATTGGCGGACTTCATGTCCTCTTTCAGGCGCTCGACGGCGCGCTCCGCGTCAGCGCGGACCGCGTCATTGACCTGCACTTGCAGGATCAGGTGAGTTCCGCCCTTGAGATCCAGGCCGAGGTGAATGCGTTCCTGCATGCTGGCAAGCAGGCCCTGGCCGCTCCAGCTTTGAGGTATGCCAATGATGCCGAAGATGAAAATCAGCAGCACCACGATTATGAAAATGACTTTGCCGAGCAGATTCTTGTTCATTGAATCGGTGACCCGAAAAACAGTTTCGAGTTTCGCGTTTCGAGTTTCGCGTTCTAAAGGACGCAACTCAAAACCAATAACTCGTCTAACGGTCAGTCTTGCTGCGCCGAAGCGCCCATCAACTCTCGTCTCAAAGCCCGGTCGGCGTTGTTCAACGCGAAACTCGAAACTCGAAACGCGAAACTCTTCTTACTTCGCTACTACTTCGCCTTCCGGCGCAGCGACGGAAACCACCGCGTTGCGCGAGATCTCCAGCGTGATGTTAGCGGGCGGGACGCGCAGATGCACATACTCATCCCGCAAGGCGACGACGGTGCCGCGAATGCCACCGCTGGTAATGACGCGATCCCCCGTCTTCAACTCACCAAGCATCTTCTGCCACTTCTTCTGGCGGCGCTGCTGGGGAAGAATAAGGAGGAAGTAGAAAATCGCGAAGATGAAAATCAGGGGCAGGATGCCGACGGCCCAACCACCGCTGCCGCCTTGCGCCTGCATCGCGAATCCGAAAACTCTCGTAGGAAACACTGCTAATTCTGCCAAGCCGTACAAAGTTCCACCTCGTGCAAGCGACTCAGCGCCGCCTGGAACTTCTCGTATTTTTCACCGCTGGGAAAATCGTTGAACCTACTGAATGGGCCGGGTTCTTTCCCTCGTACGGGTATCAGGGGAACAAGCGGCGGTTGCCGCCTTGAACTGCCGTTATGCACAGTTTAATGCAAAACGGAGCCGCTCAGCGGATACCGGTAGAAGAACTTGTAAATTCCCCGAGGAGTATAGAATGCCGTACCCTCCCCATAGTGTCAAGGTAGTAAGCCACGTTGTGAATGCTGTTCAGCACCTGTGCGAGCAACTCATTGGACGCGTACAGATGACGCAAATAGGCTCGTGAATACCGGCTGCACACGGGACAGGAACAATTCGGGTCCAGCGGCCCCAGATCGTCGGCGTAACGCGCCCCTTTTATATTCACGCGACCTTCTGACGTGAACAGCAGGCCATGACGTGCCGCGCGCGTCGGATGCACGCAATCCATCATGTCCACGCCAAGCCGCGCATATTGCACGATCTCATCGGGCGTCCCCACGCCCATCACGTAGCGCGGCTTATCCTTGGGCAGGTACTCCAGCGTACGCGCCACCATCTCATACGTCAGATCTCGCGGCTCGCCAACGCTCAACCCACCGATCGCGTATCCGGGCAGGTCCATTTCAACCAACCGCCCAGCACACTCCTTCCGAAGATCGGCGTACATGCCGCCCTGCACGATGCCGAACAGCGCCTGCGTCTTGCCGGCGAAAAGGTCGGGATGGTAAAGCCGCGCCGCCTCATTGAATCGGGCCATCTTGCCATCGCGCCAACGGGTCATCGACGATCGGGCCACGCGTTCATCAGCCGCTCGGACCGTCGACGATTTTGCCATCGGTTCATCGGGCCCTGGGGTGTTTTGACTCCCCGGTTCAGCGGACGACGATTCGAAACTTTGTTTGCCGCGGTTTGTATCGGCCTCATCTGAATTGCCGGTCCCCTGTTCTCCAATGGCCCGATGACCCGATGGCGAGATGGCCCGATCCCATGGCACTTCGTTCTTGTGCTCTTCGAAGTACCGCTTCGAGCGTTCCGCCCAGCGCAGCGTCAGTTCCATGGACTCCCGCGCACGGGCCCGCTCGGCCGGGTACTCCGTGCATTCGTCGAAGGCCATGATGATGTCTGCGCCGAGCGCAATTTCGGCCTCGATGGCCCGTTCCGGCGATAAAAAGTGGAGCGAGCCGTCCAGGTGCGAGCGGAACTCAACACCCTCTTCTTTTAACTTGCGCAGCGACGACAACGAGAACACCTGGAACCCGCCTGAGTCCGTCAGGATGCTGCGGTCCCACGACATGAAGCGATGCAGGCCACCCAATTTGCGAATGTGCTCAGCGCCCGGACGCAGGAACAGGTGATAGGTATTGCTCAGCAGAATATCGACGCCGAGTTCTTCCAGGATGGACTGCGGAATACCCTTGACGTTAGCCACCGTGCCGACGGGCATGAATACCGGCGTGAGTATCTCGCCATGCGGCGTGGTTATCTTGCCGGCGCGCGCTGTGCCGGATGTGGCCTGAAGTTCGTAGCGGAAGGACATTATGAGTACCGAGTACAGAGTAACGAGTACCGAGTTCGTTCGCCAAATGCTGATTGCGTCAACTCGGTACTCGGTACCCGCTACTCGGTACTTACTTTCCGGTGTCCACTTTCAGATTGATGAATGCGTGCGAGCGCGAGTCGAAAGAACTGAGCGTCTTGGTGTCGCTCTTGTGGCCCTTGAACTCGGCGTAAACTTCGTAATCCACGTTTGGCGAGAGCGCCGGAAAGCGGTAATTGCCCTGGGCATCGGTGATAAAGGTCTTCACCGCGAGCGTGCGTGTATTTTTGAGGTACACGACCGCGTTCGGAAGCGGAGTGTCTGCGTGTGACATCACCTGTCCGGTGAGCAGGCGCGTTTGTGCTTCGTCTTTGTAGCCAGCTGGAGCGGGACTCGCAAACGCCACGACTCCTAACGAGACGACACTAAGCACCAACACGACAGCTATACGTTTCACGGTTTCCCTACCTCCCGTCCAGGTGTGTTCTCCGCCGCTGCCCCGTGCAGCCGGTGCCCCATATCTGCCCTCTTGGCAGATGTGCGGACGCGAGCCGCGGCGTTCTACCACCCAGCTCTCAATTCTAACCCTTGGCGCAACTCGACGTTGCGGCCCGGAAGATTGCTGATCTGTTCTGGCCGTCTACTCTGTTAGATGCAGGCCGACGTCGGCGCGCTCGTCGTTCTCGATGTGCACCTTGGTTTCGGCGACGGGACCTTTGTGCTTGGGAAGTTCGGCCCAGATTACGTAGTCTGCCGTGCCGACGGGAACGCGCTGTGCGAACTCGCCGCTGTGGTTGGATGTCAACTGCCAGTCCGCCTTCTTTTTGTCTGCCCGGCGGATTTTCACCTTCACGCCATAGACTGGTCGTCCGTCCTTGTTCCAGACCGTTCCGAAGATGAGCGCGTAGTCTTTTCGCAGGTCTGTCTTCTTTTCCTTCTCCTTGTCGCTGGCTGAGGCGGCGGGAATGCCGAACACAAACGCGGCAAGCGTCAGGATCGCGGTCAGAACAAAAAGCCGCCGTGCGGGACGGCGGCGTTCACGATTGATCATATTCTGCTCGGAAGGCCGGATGATGACGGATTAAAAGCGCGAGAAGTGCAAGCCGGCCGTGAAACGTTAGCTGGCCACTGCCGCTCGCTAGTACTCACCGTCCTCGGCGTCTTCGTCTTCGTCCAGGTCATCCTCTTCTTCGATCGGTTTCAGTTCCAGCGGTTTCGCAGTGACGACTTCAAAGTCGCTGCCGCACTCAGGGCAGGATACGATTTCACCCTCGTCGACTTCGTCTTCTTCAAGATCCAGATCGCTTTCGCATTCCGGGCAAAGAACCGGCATAACATCCTCCGTGCTGGTCGGGCAACACGCACGCCCTGCTAATATTTAAAGTCTCTCGCCGACAGCGTCAAGCTTGTCGAGCAACGGTTCGAAAACAATGATGAAACTGAAAGCACTGCTTTGCGTCGGAGTTCTGATGGCAGCGTGCGCCACGGCGGTTGCCCAGCAAAAGCACTCGCGTAAGGTGACCACCGTACCCATCACGGTGGAAACCACGCCACGCACCGACCCTGCGATTCAAGCCGCGATGAAGGACGTTTCTTCGGCGCAAATGAAAGCAACACTCCAGAAACTGGTTAGTTTCGGAACGCGAAATACGATCTCCACCGTGACGCCGGAACAAACTAAGGCTGGTCACGGCATCGGCGCGGCCCGCGAATGGATCAAAAGCGAATTCCAACGGTACTCCGACGCTTGCGGAGGCTGCCTGGAGGTGAAAGAAGATCGCTTCACCGAGGCGCCTGCGGCGCGCATTCCGCAACCCACCGAGATCGTGAACGTTTACGCCATTCTGCGCGGAACCGATCCGCAGGCGGCGAAGAACATCTATCTCGTCAGCGGCCATTACGACTCGCGCGCCACTGACGTTCTCGACGCGAACGCACCGGCGCCCGGCGCCAACGATGATGGGAGCGGTGTGGCTGTCGTCCTTGAGGCTGCCCGCGTTCTTAGCAAGCACAAATTCCCCGGCACAATCATCTTTCTCGCGGTCGCAGGCGAAGAGCAGGGACTGAACGGTAGCCGTCATTTCGCGAAGATGGCCAATGATCAGGGCTGGCAGATCGAAGGCGTCCTTAACGACGACACCGTGGGTGGCGACAAGAGCCCCGGGCAAGAGAATCTCTTGCGCGTATTCGCCGAAGGCATTCCGCTGGTAGATGTGCAAGGCCAGGGCGACATCAAGGCGCTGCGCATGATCCGCGGCCTCGGCGACGAGAACGATTCAAACTCGCGCGAACTGGCACGTTACATCAACCCGGTGGCAAAAACCTACCAGCGCACGCTGCCGGCGACAGAACTCGCGCCGGTCACCATCTATCGTCCCGACCGTTACCTTCGCGGCGGCGATCACACCAGTTTCAACGAACAGGGTTACGCCGCGGTGCGCCTTACGGAATGGCGCGAAAACTACGATCGTCAGCACCAGAACCCGCGTACCGAAAACGGCAAGCAGTATGGAGATCTGCTCGAGTTCGTGAACTTCGACTTCCTGGCCAACGTCGCGCGCCTGAACGTCGCCACACTGGCTTCGCTGGCTTCATGCCCGGCGAAACCCGGCAACGTACGCCTGCTAACCAAAGACCTGACCAACGACTCGACACTGACATGGGAGTCCGTCCCGAACGCGACGGGCTACGAAATCGTCTGGCGCGACACAACCGCTCCTGAATGGCAGAACGTGAAAACGGTGCCCGCGTCTGAAAAGCAGGCTACGATCGACGTCTCGAAAGACAATGTGATCTTCGGCGTTCGCGCCGTATGCGGCAACGGCGCTGCGAGCCTGGCCGTCGTGCCGGTGCCGGAGCGGTGATAAGAACAGTTTCTGGTTTCTTGTTTCCGGTTTTGGTTTCTGGTTGAAGAGCTGTGAGCCGTGTGTTTTCGGGTATGCAACTTCGCCAGAGTGCTGGAAGCCCATAGCTCAAAGCTGATAACCGATAGCCCGCAACAGGAGACCGAAACAGGGCACCAGAACTCCATTCACGCCGCTCTTCGTCGTGCACTCATCTCCTGCACAAGCGTTTTCACCAGTTCGCCGGCGGGCAGAGCGCGTGCGCGCGTCACTCCCTGTCCCGCCCACAACGACAGATATGCTGGATCACCCGCTTTCGCCGCCGCTGTGCGCATCGGGCGCGTGAGGTCGTTCTGCAATGGATAGGGCAGGATTGCTTCTTCGCGTCCGTAGAGGATCTCAATGAAGGTGTTGAGCAACCCACGAGCGGGGCGGCCCGAGTAGGCGCGAGTGACGACCGTGGTGTCCTGTTTCGCGCCGAGGATGGCCTGCTTGTAGGTTTCCGAAGCACCCGACTCAGGACAGGCGAGAAATGCCGTTCCCATCTGTACCGCCGAAGCTCCCGCAGAAAGTGCCTGCGCGATATCGTATCCGTCCATGATGCCGCCTGAGGCGACGACCGGAATCTGCAACCCGGCCCTGATCTGTCGTACGAGTTCGAGCGTCGGCACCATGGACTGTTCGAATGCCGCGGCAAACGTTCCACGGTGCGCACCAGCCTCGGCACCCTGCGCGATGACGGCGTCCACGCCGGCATCAACGAGCATCTGTGCTTCGTGCAGGGTGGTAGCCGTGCCCATGATGAAGATGCCGCGGTCGCGCAAGGCGCGCATGGCATCGGGGTTCGGAATGCCAAAGGTAAAGCTGAAGACTTCGGGACGCGCCGCGAGTACGGCCTCCAACTGCGCCGGGAACGGATCTGGCTTGGGTTCCGGTGCGACCGGCGCAGGCAGTCCGAGACTGGCGTGAATTTCCGTGAGCAGCTCGAGCATCGGCTTCGGATCGTATTCGCCGATGTTGTCGCGCCCGCCCGCGAAAAGATTCACCGCGATCGGCTTGCTCGTAAGCGCGCGGAGGCCGCGAAACTCTTCCGCGATCTGCTCGGGCGTAAGATACGCCGCGGCCATCGAACCGAGGCCGCCGGCGTTCGAAACGGCAGCGGCCAGTTCCGGCGTGGACGGACCGCCACCCATCGGAGCGAGGATGATGGGATGCTCGATGGCAAGTTCACGGAGAAGATCGTTGACGGGCACGGTTCGAATTCCTCCCAACAACAGATGCAGGGACGGCATTTCGCGCACGAGGAGCGTTCGCAGAATGCAAAGCCGACAGATTTAGTCCCGCAGCATTTACAATCACCTGTTCGCGTTATGGCGACCGGTGAGGGCGCCCCACGTTCGCGAAGAGTAGCGTGGGTTTCAATGCCCGCCGAACGCTGTTGCTCAAGATATGGCCGACATCAGACGTGGTTTGATCATCGTGAATACCGGCCCCGGCAAGGGCAAGACGACAGCTGCCATGGGTACGGCCTTGCGCGCCGTGGGCAACGGCATGAAAGTCCTGATGCTGCAGTTCCTGAAAGGCTCCTGGCACTACGGCGAACTGGACGCGGTGAAGGCCTTCGGCGACAGCTTCGTTATGAAGCAGATGGGCCGCGGCTTCGTGAAGGTCGGCGGCGCCGAGACCGACCCCGAAGATGTTCGCATGGTGGAAGAAGCCTGGACCGAGGCGGAGCAGGCCATCATGTCCGGCCAGTGGGACCTCGTGGTGCTCGACGAGATCAACTACGCCATCACTTACAAGATGCTGGACCCGGCGAAAGTCGCCGAGGTACTCAGGCGCAAGCCGCCAATGGTCCACGTCATCTTGACGGGGCGCAACGCACACCCCACAATTGTTGACTTGGCCGATACGGTGACGGAGATGCGCGAAGTGAAGCACGCATACCAGCGGGGCATCATGGCGCAACGGGGCATCGAGTATTAACAGGTATGATGAAGATGGCCGGTGGGGGCCATCCGTCGCTGTCACACGGGCTCACGCGAAACTCGAAACGAGAAACTCGAAACTGATCCTATGAGCTGGTTTAAACGCGAAAGCGCTGATGTAGATACTTCCGGCGAGCGCAAGGTCAAGACCGAAGGCCTGTGGGTTAAGTGCGAACAGTGCCGCAAGGTCATCTGGAAGAAGGACCTCGACGCCAACCACAACGTTTGCACGCAATGCGGCAAGCACTTCCGCATCGACGCGCGTACCCGGCTGGCGCAGTTGTACGACAAGGGCGAATACACGGTCTACGAAGACGACGCGCGGCTGGCCTCAACCGACCCGCTCAAGTTCACCGACCTTAAGCCCTACTCCTCGCGCCTGAAGAAAACGCAGGCCGAAACCGGCCTCAAGGATGCCATCATAAATGCGCGCGGCCTTGTCGACGGACGCCCGGTCATCACCAGTTGCATGGAGTACAGCTTCATCGGCGGCAGCATGGGCGCAGTCGTCGGCGAGTGCATCACGCGGGCCATCGAACGCTCCACCAACGAACGTATTCCGCTGGTGATCATCTCCGCCTCAGGCGGCGCGCGCATGATGGAAGGCGTGATCTCCCTCATGCAGCTGGCCAAGATCAGCGCGGCCCTGGCCCGGATGGACGAAGCGAAAGTCCCCTACATATCGGTGCTGACCGATCCCACGACGGGGGGCACAACAGCTTCTTTCGCCATGCTGGGCGACCTCAACATCGCCGAACCCGGCGCGCTCATCGGCTTCGCCGGACCCCGCGTCATCGAACAGACCATCCGCACCAAGCTTCCTGAAGGTTTCCAGCGAAGCGAATTCCTGCTGCAGAAGGGATTCCTCGACGCCGTCGTCCCGCGCAGCGAAATGAAGGCGTATATTTCGCGCGCGTTCGACTTCATGATGCCGCGGGACTGAACGGTGAGTTTCTGGTTTCTCGTTTCCGGTTTTTAGCACCTTCAGTGGGGCTTTCTTTTGGACCGGATGAGGAGCATACAAGCGAGTGCATGTTTATGATCTTTTAAGTTGACTTGTTTTTGCGAACGGCGTTAAGGTCGCAAGTGGATGTGAGATCGTTTGCTTCGATCGAGCATCTAAGGTGATGTAACGGATCCTCGGTAGGCGAGGCTCCCGCGCGACACACAAGCCACTGCCCGACGACTTCGAAAGAAGTTTGCCTGAGCGGTAGAACAGGAACTCCCGGCTTAAGGGTTTTCCCAACGTGGCTGAGGTCGAAAGACCTCTTACGGTGCGCGGTGCTGAAGCTTGGACGAGTGGGGATAGGTTGGCGCTTCAAGAACCTGAGTTTCGGTTTGATCCTGCCGGTTGTCCTTTCTCCACTCTGGAGAATATCTCCCCCTTCAGCTCTGCGTTGGAGTTTATGAATACAACTCTTTTAGAGCAGCGAGACGATCGCCCTCCGAGTAGCGTCGGCGATCCAGTGTAGAAGAAGCGCTCGTGACCCGATAGACAGATCCTGCCTGTCGCCTCACTTCTGCTTCTTCTGGGACTGAAAACCAACGAAGAACGCGGAAGGTCGAGGCCCGTTCCTCCCCTCCTCGCGATTCAGCAAGGTAGCCGGCGTCGGCGAGGCCAAGAGTACGCATCTGTGCGCGCGCTTGGGCCTGCGTCCGTTCGTGCTGGCGTCTGCGGTTTGACACTGCACGGACCAACACGCGTCCGCGCGTGTGAATTCAAGGCAGGAGGACCAGGACATGCAGGAAAAAGTGGTGGCAATCTCAACGGCAGGCATCGACGCCGGAACGACGATAGTTCGTGGCAAAGTGGTGCGTTCCAAATGGGCTTACAACGTGTTGACGTTCCTCATGGTCTTTGGGCCAGGCCTGATTGTGATGGAAGCGGACAACGACGCCGGTGCCGTCTCGACCTACATTCAGGCGGGCGCGCAGTATGGAACGAAACTACTGTGGCTTCTCTTGCTGCTCTTGCCAACGGCGTACTTCATCCAGGAGATGGTCGTGCGTCTCGGCATCGTCACCGGCAAGGGCCACGCCGCGATGATTTATCAGCGTTTCGGCAAATGGTGGGGCGTGTTTTCGCTGGTCGATTTGGAACTGGTGAATTTCCTGACCCTGGTCACGGAATTCGCCGCGATCGCCTTGGCCGTGCAGCACATGGGCATTTCTCCGTACCTGGGCGTGCCAGTGGCGGCAGCAGGGCTGGTACTGATGGCCGTGACTGGCAGCTATCTGCGCTGGGAGCGAATTACGGTGTTCTTCTGCCTGCTCGATCTCACGTGGCTGGTAATTGCATTCCGGTTGCGCCCGGGCTTCGGGCAGATCGCTCGCGATACGCTCGTGCCCACTATTCCGGCAGGCGGCATCAGCGGCAATCTGATGTTCCTGGTAATTGCCATCGTGGGCACGACCATTGCGCCCTGGCAGTTGTTTTTCCAGCAGAGTTGCATCGCGGACAAGCGGCTGCGGTTTTCCGACTTGAAGTGGGCACGTCTGGACACGCTGCTCGGGGCGGTGTTCACAATCATCGTCGCCGGCTGCATGATGCTCGCCGGTAATGCCGCGTTGGAGCGAGGGATCAACTTCGCCGATCCGGCGCAGATGGCGAACGCGCTGCACCTCGTGACAGGAAGCGAGTGGCTTCGTCACGCGATCCTGCTGCTCATGATCAATGCGGCCATTCTCGGGACGACGGCCATTTCGTTGTCGAGCGCGTGGGCCTATGGCGAGGTTAAGGGCTGGCCACACAGCCTGCAGATGCCGTTTAAACAGGCGCGCGGCTTTTACGCAACCTACGGCATCTGTGTCGCGGCCGCAGCGGGCATCGTGCTGATTCCGCGTGCACCGTTGCAGTTGATCATTCTGGGCGTGCAGGTGTTGGCGGGGATCATGCTTCCTTCGGCCATCATCTTCCTGCAACTGCTGCTCAACGATAAGGAACTGATGGGAGAGCAGCACGTCAACAAACCTTGGAATAACTGGGTGAATTGGACCATCATCATCGTCCTGTTCGCTCTCTCCCTCATACTGGCGGCCCAGGTGGTCGCTCCGAACCTGTTTGCTGGGGTCCCCGCCGCGCCTGCTTCTGGCGTGGTCGGGTAAGGACAGCGTGATTTGTGAGGAGGACACGAACATGAACTTCATGCCATCGACCATGAACATTGACATGAATCAACTTCCGGAGAACCACTACGTTGTGGTGCATCCGCTGGACGATCTGCCGGAAGAGAAGGTTGACACGTCAGCACTTGGCCCGATGCCCATGACCGCGAGCGTGCGACTGTCGCTCATGGCGCTCCGTGCTTACCTGGTGTTGATGGTTGTTCTAGTGGTGTATCACTGCGTGGACCTGGCCGGTGTTTTCGGCAGGCGCTGAAGGAAGGCAGAAACATGCAACCGCATACAATGACCGAGGTGACCGGGCCTGTGGACCGAGACGCATATGAAAGTGCTCTTCTACAACTCGCGCTTTTGCTCCGCCTTCGGGCTCGGTCTGGTCATGCTGGCGTTGTGCAACGTGTGTGCGGCGCAGGAACCGGCTAACACAACGTCGCCAAAATCTGACGATCCGACCACGATCTTTTCCCATCCCGATACTACGCGCTGGTTTCTCGCCGGACAGATCAACATTATCGAGCAGGGACATCCTGCATTCTCCGCCCGCTATTCCGGCCCGAACAGCCTCCGTCCTACCGGCGAAATCGAGCAGTCCCGAGTGCTCACGCTCTATACCGGGTATCAACTGACACATACCACGGACGTACTAGTCGGTTTTGAAAGCGCTGGCGGACGCGGCATCAGCGATGCGCTAGGCCTTGCCGGTTTCACCAATCTCGACGTAGTACGCAACCCGAGCCTCGGCGCCAAACCCTACCTGTCGCACCTGCTCATTCATCAGATCCTGCCGCTCAGCGGCGAAAAAGTCGAAGCCGAGCGAACATTCACGTCATTAGCGACCGAACTTCCCGCACGCCGCCTTGAATTCTATGCCGGCAAATTCAGCATTCCTGATTTCCTTGACATCAATGCCGTCGGCAGCGACAGCCACTTGCAGTTCATGAACTGGACTCTCGACAACAACGGGGGCTACGACTATGCGGCCGATACCCGCGGATACACCTGGGGTGCCATGGCCACGTACCAGGATCGCCGCTGGGCAGTGCGTTTCGCCGAGACGCTCATGCCGAAAGTCGCGAACGGCATCAATCTGGAATGGAACCTGCGAAGGGCCCGAGCCGAGAACATAGAGCTTGAATTCCGGCCGCAACTGAGCAGGCAGCGCAAGACAACCCTGCGACTGCTCTCCTACGTGAACCACGCCAACATGGGCGACTACCGCGAGGCAGTGCGGTTGTTCCGCGAGGGAGTGACTCCTGTGCCAGACGTGGTGGCAACGCGTCGTCAAGGCACGGTGAAATACGGCTTCGGCCTCAACATCGAACAGGATGTTTCATCGACTGTGCGCGCCTTCAGCCGCGTGGGGTGGAACGAAGGACGGCACGAGTCGTTCGCCTACAGCGAGGTGAACCAGACCCTCGCAGTTGGCGGCGACTGGCGTCCGGAACGCTGGGGTCGCAAGCTTGATCGCCTCGGTGCTGCGTTCGTCACCAACGGTATTTCTCGCGATCATCAACTCTATCTTAAGCTCGGCGGGCTCGGGTTCCTGCTGGGCGATGGTAACCTGAGCTACGGTCGCGAGAACATTCTTGAGGCCTACTACACGGCCCACCTCTGGCGGGGAGTTTTTGCCAGTGCCGATCTGCAGCACATTGCGAACCCCGGATACAATCGCGACCGCGGACCGGTGTGGGTGCCGGCCATCCGGTTGCATTTCGACCTATGAACATGCCCGGGCTGCACGATCGCACCCGGCGAAAGTAGAATGATGGGCGGCGCGACGCGTGCACCAGCGAAAGGACCAGCCATGCTGACCAGACCGGAAAACAGTGAATACGCTCCCTACTATTCCCAGTACATTGCGCGAGTTCCTGAAGGTGACCTCTTTGCCTTCTTCGCCGAGCAGCTCAAGCGCTACCGCGGGGCCATGACTCGCACGAACGAAATCGCGGCGGCACGCCCGCGGCGCGACGGCGAGTGGACGATCAAGGACGTACTGGCGCATGTGGCTGACGGTGAGCGGGTATTCGGATACCGCGCGCTGCGTTTCTCCCGTGGGGATACCAAAGAACTGGCCGGATGGGACCAGGACGAGTACGCGCGCGAAGCCCACGCCACCTTGCGGACGCTCGACAGCCTGCTGAATGAGTTTGAGTACCTGCGCCGGGCCAACATTGCGATGTTCCAGGCAATGAACGATGAGGCCACGATGCGCACCGGAGTGGCGAATGCGAATCGCGTCTCGGTGCGCGCACTGGCCTACATCGCCGGAGGTCATGCCGAACATCACCTCATATTGCTGAAGGAGCGGTTCGGTCTTTAGCATGCATTTAAGAACCCGCTGTTTTCCGCCGCGCCTGCATCTCACGCTCCGTGAAAGACATTCGTCCACGCGACTGGAACGAGCTGCAGGCGCTGCTGTTTGAGAGAAGCTGGAACCGCAACATCCAGCGCTGGCGTTCAAACTTCGTCTACCGCGGCATGTCAGACGCGAACTTCCCTCTGCAAACCACCCTGATGCGCCTGGGCGGCGACTATCGCGACCTCGAGTTCCACCTGCTGCGCAATTTCAAGAAATATGCCCGCCGCGATGCCGTACAGGAGAACAACGAGTGGAACTGGCTGGCCGTCGCGCAGCACCATGGCCTGCCCACCCGCCTGCTGGACTTCACCTACTCGCCTTACGTGGCCCTGCATTTCGCCACCGTACTGCTGGAGGCTTACGATCGCGATGGCGTCATCTGGTGCGTGAACTATGTGGACGCTCACCGGCTGTTACCCCGCATACTGCGTCGCGTGCAGCAGTCGGAGCGCGCCAACGCATTCACGGCGGAAATGCTTGACCGTGCCGCTGCCTCCTTGCGCGAACTCGAACGCCTGTCGCAGCGTCAGTTCGCCATCTTCTTCGAGCCGCCCTCGCTGGACGAACGCATCGTGAACCAGTTCGCGCTGTTCGCTTTCATGTCGAATCCCGACGCGCGGCTGGATACGTGGCTGGCGCGCCAGAAAGGCGATTTGGCTTTCCGCATCATCATTCCCGCCGAAATGAAGTGGGAGATTCGCGACAAACTCGACCAGGCCAACATCACCGAGCGCGTCCTCTTCCCCGGCCTCGACGGCCTGAGCCGCTGGCTGTGGCGGCATTACACGTTGCGCAAGTGAGGCGAAAAGGCAAAAGAGCTGTGGGCTGTTGGCTGTGGGCCGTGGGCTGTCGGCTGTGGGGTGGCTGTTGATGGATGGCACTCGACTACGGCGTGCCAACAACCAATGGCCAAGAGCAAACAGCCAAAGGCTAAGAGCTAAAGGCCAACAGCGATTCTCTACTCATTCAGTGCTCCTTATTTCCCGACACCATGCTCAACGACGCCTGCGCTGGCGCATCTCCCGGCATTGGGTAGATGTTGAGCATGCGTGCGGCTGCGACGTCTACGGTCAGGATCTGGTCGGGCGAGGTCTTCTTGATCCAGCCGTCTGCCCGCTTGATGGCCTGTGCGAATGACCCTCGCGGCAGCACCGTCAGGTCCACGAACAACACGTCTTGCAATTGAGGGCCGAGGCGCACCCCGGCGAACGCGTGTCCCGGCACAATCACGAGCACTGGATTCATGCCCAGATTCTCGATGGCAGACGCAAACGTCACTGACGTGTCGATGCAGTTCGCGGTATTGGTCGTCAGCGTTTCGCGGGGCAGGCGTATACGCTGCGCGTCACCGACGAAATTCCCGAAGGTATAAATGCTGCTGACGTAGCTGATGCCGCTGCGCCGCAGGGCCTCGAAGATGGCCTGCGCCTGCATACGAACCTGGGCGGCCATTGCCTTTGCCGACATGGCGCCGCGCGGGCTGTTGTAGCCGGGCATGCGCCCATTCGGGACGTAAGCGCGGGCCTGGGCTATCAGTTGCAACACGGCCGGGTCATGCGGCGTGACCCAGCGCGCTACGAACTGCGCGTTGGAAAACTTGTTCCCCCAGTAAAGGTCGGACGAGCTGTGAAGCATCACCGGGCGGTCCTGGGAGAAGACCTGCGCTCCGGTCGCATCGGTGACCCGCACATGTAGAAGACCGCGGCGGATCTCGCCGTTCGAATATGCAGCGGGAAGCAATTCCGGGTTTATGCGCAACGAACGCGTCTCGTTCGCGCCCAATATGACGTTCTGCGTGACGGGGCGGGTCCAGCCCGGGACTTCTGCGCTGACCTGTTGAAGAACGGGACGCTCGGACTGGTTCGAGATAGTCAGCACGGCAACCGGCCAGTAATCTGTGGCGTTGCTCGCGGCCAGCGCGGGAAAGATTTCGCCCCGACCGGGAAGATCGACCTGGTACCGGACAAGCAGCGGCGATACGGGGCCTGTGGCCGTATGAGTAGGGTCGCGCGGTTTGGGCTCGAACGGAATCGGCGTCAGCGCAAGGCGACGCACGAACACCCAGCCCCACGCTAGTGCGCCGGCGAGCGACAGCGTGGTACAGAAGAACAAAATAACGAGCGCGCGCAAAGCTCGCACGCCCTTCGGTAACAGGGACATTGCCTGATTAGATGGGCGAGCCGTCGGCTGCGGTTCGTGAGCCCCGGGCAAACGCTATTGCGCCGTGCGTGTTTGCCGGAGCGCGAGACCCAGGTTGCGGCCGCCTAAACTCGCGCCTTGCACCAGTGTTCCGGCGACACGCACATTGGCGCCGCGGCCCGGAATTCCGAAATTCTGGCTCATCACCCATATCGACCCGCTACCGTCATTCAGGCGGTAAGCGCCGCTGCCGAGTAGTCCAAAGGTCTGGTCCACGTTTCCACGGACCACGATCTCCTTGCCGGAATACTTGCCTGGATTGCGTTCGATCTCGGCAATGCTGGGCGAGGGCGGACATGCGGTCAGCAGCAGCGTTGTGAGCAGAACAAGAAGAACACCGACTGCAGAACCGATGCGGAGATTCCGTTGTGCGTGCATGGCACCTCCTGCGAATTAGAGGTGGCCGGAGGTGAATAGGTTATCGCAAAAAGTGGTGGGCGAAGCAGTGTGGCTGCAGTGAAAAGCCGGTGCAACCTCTGTCGAAAGCGGTCCCGACCCGGGAAGACGAAGTCGGCATCGAACCGCTCTCCCGCAGTGTTAAAAATCCCACTGCAGTTTCACCGCGTTTGAAACGAAAAAGCCGGCCTCATCGAGACCGGCTTCGAGCGAAGTTATTTTCGCCGACTACTTTTTCGGAGCGATCGAGTCCTTCGCGGCCTTGGCGACGCGGAACTTCACGACAGTCTTCGCAGGGATCTTGATCGGTTCGCCAGTCTGCGGGTTGCGGCCCGTGCGGGCTTTGCGGTTCGACTTTACAAGGCGGCCCAGTCCCGGAATCACGAATACGCCGTTCTTCTTGGTTTCCTTCACGGCTGTTTCGGCCAGCGTCTCGAGGAACGCGGCGGCCGTCTTGTTGTTGGTGCCGACCTTTTCGGCCATGTGGCGCACGAGCGCGGTCTTGGTCATGCCTGCTGCCATGAACATCCTCCTCTTGTTTGTTCCAACGTGTGGCGTGCGTATATTACATCAGCAAGCCTCGTCGGAAAACGATTTTGAGCACATTTTATGCGGGTTCTAACACCATCGCAAAACCTGTTCTCAAAATTCACCGCATTTTAAGCGCATTTCCGCACTTAGTGGAAGAGGTGTGTTCAACTTTTTTTGTCGTTCGGACCTGTGCTTTCCCGTTTCCATCCGGTTTCACTGCAGGTCAAAACAGTACCCGCTGCAAATCGCTCACGGGCTAAGGGCAACGATGCCGTTCAGAAGCCGCACTAATTCCAGGATGAACACGACCGCACCCGATCGGAGTCAGCATGACCGACTTTAACCGTCGAGATATTCTGCGCGGGTCCGCACTGGCCGCTTCGTTGCTGGCGCCCGCACTGCCCTTAATCGCGTCCCAGGCGAAAAGCACGCCGCAGACGAAGGAGGGCGAAGAGCCCGAAGTCACCGCTACCGAGGACCTGATGCGCGAACACGGTGTGATCCGTCGAGCTCTGCTGGTGTACTTCCAAACTGCGCCCAAACTGCGGCAGAATGCTGCCTCGATCGATGCCGCCGCCCTGCATCGTACCGCAGAACTGTTCCGCAAGTTCGGCGAGGATTACCACGAACGCATGCTCGAAGAACAGCACATCTTTCCGATCGTGCGAAAGATGGGACCCGAACTGGCGCGTTACGCCGACACGCTGACCGAACAGCACCACCGTGGGCGCGAGGTCACCGACTATATCCTCGCCGTCACCGCTACGGGCAAGGTCAGCGCCGCTCATGCAGAGCCACTAGCGCGCGTTTTCGACGGTTTTACCCTGATGTACGAGAATCACGCCGCGCGCGAAGACACTATCGTGTTTCCCGCCTGGAAGAAGAACTACAGCAACAAACAGTTGGACGAAATTTCCGACCAGTTCGAGGACATCGAGCACCGCATGTTCGGCAAGGACGGTTTTGAGGACGCGGTGAAGACAATTTCTACGGTCGAGGGTCAACTGGGCTTTGCCGACCTGGCGCAGTTCACGCCGCCACCGCCGCCCAAGCCATGACCTGGAACCCAGCCGTCAGCCCTTGTGACCACAACTGGTTATCGCTCGCCCGGCTGTTCGGGCATGCGGTCATACACGAGTTTCTTCCCGTCGGATGATTTCTGCGTGAGGGTCTTGCCGTCGGGCGAGAGCGACCAGCGTTCGTCATAGCTGTACGACTGCGTTCCCTCGACGTTCATGACCACCTTCGTTTCGATCAGCAGTTGTTTCCCTTCCCAGCGCGCGCGGGCATAGCCGATCTGGATACGCGTCGCGAAGCGGCGCTCGCTCCTCCAGTCCGTCGAAAATCTATCTTCCGCAAGCAGAGAACCGTCCGCCTTTTCGTATTGGAACTGCACATCATCTTCGCCCTGGTAAACCACCAACTGGGTGGCACCCGGCACCGGCGTAGCAGCCGAACTGGCATCCAGGTCGAGTTTCCATCTGCCTGACAGGTTCGGGACCGCAGTCTGCGCCGCGAACAGGACGAAAAGGATCAACGTAGTCAGACAGTGCATGATTGCTCCGCGGGACTCTGAAATTCCGCATCATGTGATGCAAAAGTCCAAGGCGTGAGTGTCGGGTGGACGGAGTACCTGAATTGGGGCTACTATCCATCAGACTTCGGCGGCAGCTCCGCCTTGCTGGGAAACCGTGGCCCCTTACACGCGTCTGCGTCGGCTCCAAATCTTCAAAGAGCTGGTTTTTCGGAAGGACCACTCCGGAAAACGGATTTCTATAAGACAAGCGTGGAGAGTTGCCGGCATCGCCTCCGGCGAGGTCGAGGCCCTTCCCGACAGCGTTCTGGCCTGGTGGTGGAAGATTCAGGACCTGACAGACACGGCGCCTCCGCGGGATGCCGGTTCCGAGTCGCGCCGCGAAGACTCAGCCCCCTAGGGCAGGAGCGTTTCAATCTTGGCCAGCAGTTCCCTTGGATGGATCGGCTTGGAAAGTAGCTCAAACGAGTAGCCGGCGTTCTCCGCCTCGAGCAGCAGGTTTGCAACCTGCGCCTGTCCCGAGAACAACAGTATCTTGCACGAGGGCAGCGTCTTGCGTACGCGCATGGCCGTTTCAACGCCGTTCAGGCCGGGCATCAATACATCGGAAATCAGCAGGTCGGGTGCGCATTCATTGCAGCTGGCCAGGGCTTCCTCCCCGCTGTAAACGGCCGTAGCTTGGAATCCGCTTCGCTGCAGTATGGTGGCCAGGGTGTCGGCCACGAGTCTCTCGTCATCCACTACAACGATTTTTGGACTACGTTTCGGTATTTGGGTTCCCACCGGAAGGTCCTTGGCTCGGGAGAAAGTTGTGGCGGAGCCGAGTTGCTCCTGCCTCCACGGCCTCCTCTGGTTTCAACCCCAACGGTCTATTGAATTTTAAGCAGTTCGCGCCAGCGGCTCTGTCTTCCAGCAGACACTCTTTTGGGACCGATTTTTGGTCAAATGCTTGCTTCGTGGTGTGTGCCTATGGGAATCCAAGCACACGCCCAGCGCGACACCTTTCTGCGGCCCCCATTGCCGAGAAGGAGAGGAGCAAGAGCTTCGGTGCCTGCTGAAACATTTGAAACCGGGATCTGCGCCGAACAGAACCTGCTCTTGAGCGCACTCCCTGTGTCTGAATTTGAACAGGTGACTGCGCACGGTCAGGAAGTATCGCTTGAGGCCAAGACCGTTCTTTACCGTGCGGACGAACTGATGCGCAACGTGTACTTTGTGTGCGACGGCATCGTTTCGGTGAACGCCGAAATGCAGGACGGTCGCACAGCCGAGGTCATCTCGATCGGTCGCGAGGGCATGGTCGGACTTGCCACCCTGATGGGCCTCGCTCGAAAAAACTTTCGCGCCACCGTTACCGTTTCCGGCAACGCCTGGCGATTGCCCGCCGAGACGATTGCCGAAAGCTTCCGCCGCGACAGCCGCCTGGGAACTCTGTTGCGGCGTTACACACAGGCTCGCATCTTCCAGGTATCGCAGCTCACGGCCTGCAACCTGCTCCACAGCGTGGAACAGCGCCTTGCTCGCTGGCTGCTCACCGCCCATGACCAGCTTGGACCGCGACCCATCGCCGTCACCCACGAAACCATCTCCGACCTCCTCGGAGCACAGCGCTCGACGATCAGCGCAACGGCCAGCAGCCTGGACCGCGCTGGTCTGATCTCCTATACCCGCGGCCAGATCACTATTACCGACCGTGCCAATCTGTTGGCAACTGCATGTGAGTGTTACGACCTCGTACGAGAGCGCATGCGCGAGGTTGTGGCGCCGTAAGCGGGTTGTTCGCACGATCAAATACAGGGGTGCCGACGGTGGCGCTTTCCCTCAAGGGGAGAATGCGATCCCACGTACTCAAGTGTCCGCACTGTGAAGTCCGGCCGTCACCACGTCTTGATAAAGAACCACGCCGTCATTGCGAACCCGGTCGCGATCGCGAACCACCGGATGAAGCGCGCGGGAAGTTTTTGCGCGTACCACGCACCGCCGTAGCCGCCAACCGCCGCACCACAAAGCATCAGCAACGCCTGGGGCCAGACAATCGCCCGCGCGTAGATGAACGCCACAATCGCCACTCCGTTGCACACCGTGGCCAGCATGGTCTTCAGCCCATTGATGGTGTGGATGGAGCGAACCCCCATGATGGCGAACATCGCCATCATCAGGATTCCCGCCCCCGCGCCGAAGAAGCCGATGTAGATGGCAATGCAGAGCTGCACGCCCGCCCCCGCCAGGATCGCTTTGCGCGACGGTCTGTCGCCTTCACCAGGTATGAGCGGACCCAGCGCGTTCGTGAACTGCCGGCTGAAGGTCAGCAGAAGCGTGGCGGACAAGAGCAGCCACGGAACCATCTTCAGGAACGTCGCCTGCGGCGTGCGCAGAAGCACGACGGCTCCGAGCAGCCCGCCGGTTATTCCCGTGAGAACCAATGGCAGGAACTCGCGCTTGTGTCCCGATATGACCTGCCTGTACGCGGCAACGCTGGCCGCCGTGCCCGGCCACAGTGCTGCCGTATTTGTCGCGTTCGCGTTCACGGGAGGCATGCCGGTGAAGATCAGCGCCGGAAAAGACAGAAAGCTCCCACCGCCGGCCACCGAATTCAGCGCACCGGCAGCCAGCGCAACCACAAACAGAAATGCTGCATGGGGCAAAGTCACTCGATTTGAGATTGTAGATTGTAGATTGCAGATTCAGTTCGGATTTGCACCGGGTTTTTCAATTTGCAATCTGAAATCTGAAATTGGACTCTTCCATCATCCATTCACATCGGTTTTGGTATGCTCTTTGGTCGCGTTGTTGCCGGGGGTGTGCATGAAGTACTGCCGCTTCGTTCACGAAAAACAGCATCACTACGGGCTGGTCGAATCCGTAGGCGGGAACGAGACGATCACCCGCCTGCTGATCGGGCAGCCCGGGTTCAGCGGCAAGCTTGACGAGCTGCCCACGCGCAAGATCGAACACCTGCGCTTGCGCGACGTGCACGTCGTCGCTCCTACGCTGCCCTCCAAGATCATCTGTGTCGGCCGCAACTACGCCGAGCACGTGCGCGAGTTGAATAACCTCATGCCGAAAGAAGAGCTGGTGCTCTTCTTCAAACCGCCATCGGCAGTGATCGGCCCCGGCGAAAAGATCGTGAAGCCCCCCGAGTCGGAACGCGTAGACCATGAAGGCGAACTGGCCGTCATTATCGGCAAGCGCTGCCGCAACCTTCCCGAAGATGAGGACGTCCGCGAATACATTCGCGGATACACGTGCCTGAACGACGTAACCGCACGTGATATCCAGAAGAAAGACACGCAGTGGACCCGCGGGAAAGGCTTCGACACGTTCTGCCCGGTGGGTCCGGTCGTAAACGACGAACTTGATCCCTGGGGTGGGGTCGATGTCGAAACGCGCGTGAATGGGGAAGTCCGCCAGAAAGGGAATACGCGTGACTTCATCTTCTCGCTCGATTTCATCATCCGCTACATCTCACGGGTCATGACGCTCTTCCCCGGCGACCTGATTCCCACCGGAACCCCCGCCGGCGTTGGTCCGCTCAAGGCAGGCGACACCGTGGAAGTGGAGGTCGCAGGCGTGGGTACGTTGCGGAATCCTGTGGTGGACGAGCAGCTGCCCGAGCCGACGGTGCCGGTGACGTCAGAGCAGACGGGTTCGTGAACGCCCACACGGAAGCAAGTGTGGTCAGCTTTCAGAGCTTTGGTTCGAAATTCAGAGCTGTGGTTTGAAATTTCAGAGCTTTGATGTTCGAATTTGCAAGCTTCAATGTCTCAGGTTCATCCATCTTGAGAGTATGACTTTGGCAGTACAGCGCGAACCGCCCGGACAGTGCCGAGGGCAAGGCTGCTTCGTCCCGCGAGGGACGGAACGAATTTAGCCCCGGATGAAATCCGGGGCATGCGGCCCGATTGCCCTTCAAGTGCCGGAGGCACGGCCGAAATGCGTTTCGGTTGTCTCTGGCAAATAACGGCGTTCGGACCGCGCTGGCATCACATATTTAGAAGGACTAACAATGAAATTCTTTGTTGATACCGCAGAAGTGAACGAGATCCGCGAAGCGCAGTCTATGGGAATTCTGGACGGCGTCACCACAAACCCCTCGCTGATCGCCAAGGCAGGCAAGCCGTTCAAGGAAACGATTCTCGAGATCTGTTCCATCGTCGATGGACCGGTCAGCGTGGAGGTGACCGCGCTCGATTGTGGCGGCATGATCAAGCAGGCCCATGAGTACGCGCAGTGGCACAAGAACGTCGTCATCAAGCTGCCCACCACCAAGGACGGCGTAAAGGCCTGCAAGTCGCTCACCGGCGAAGGCATCAAGACCAACCTGACGCTGTGCTTCTCGCCCACGCAGGCCCTGCTGGTCGCAAAGGCAGGCGCAACGTATGTTTCGCCGTTCGTCGGCCGCCTCGACGACATCAGCGAAGACGGCATGGCCCTCATCGAGCAGATCATCCAGATTTACAACAACTACGACTACCAGACACAGGTGCTCGCCGCCTCCATCCGCCACCCGTTGCACGTTGTGCAGTCTGCCCTGGCCGGAGCGCACGTAGCCACCATTCCCTTCAAGGTGCTCGACATGATGTTCAAGCATCCGCTCACCGATAAGGGCCTGGACGCCTTTCTCGCCGACTGGAAGAAAGTGCAGGCGTAACACCGCAGATCTTGGATCGGGTGATTGCAGATCTCACTTCACCCGATCTGCGATCTGAGATCCTCGTTTTCGCCGCTGCCTTTCGACGCTCTATCCTATACACTTCCAAGTAGCTGGAGCGTCGAATTAAGGCGAACGATGGATGCCCCGGCGGAGGCGCTGATAGTAATTTGATATAGCGCCGTTTCCTATGAACCCACTTCGTCTTTACCCGTTGGTCTTCGGCGGCAGTGTCGCCGCCGTGGTGGTGGGTGCCGTATATTGGGTACGCAGCCGCAGAAAAACTCCGCAACAGCGCGAGCTTGAGCGCCGCCTGCGCCTCACCGTGGCCGGACGCATCACCGACGGCACAGTGCTCGACGTCCAGGAATACACGCCCGACGGAAACGACCCCGTACAGCTGCTCATCTACACCTACGACGTGGCCGGCGTCACCTATGAATGCTCACAGGACGTTACCCAGTTGCGCCATCGCGTGAACCCGGACCAGGCAGGCGTGCCCGCATCCGTCAAATACGACCCGCAGAATCCCGCCAACTCCATCATCGTCGCGGAAGGCTGGAGCGGTCTGAGGAAATAGCCAGAGTTCAGGCTGCCTGTCCAGGGCGTGCACTTCGCATTTGCCATTGCGACGCGTTTGTCATTCCAATGCATTTGTCATTCCGAGCGCAGCGAGGAACCCCTACCCCATCAACAGCGTTGTCGCAGTAGAGCTTGTCGGCACCGTCGTCCGCGTCTGCTCTGCTCCAGGCCAGCGTCGAAAAACAGGGTTGCAGCGCAACCGCGCCTTGTTCCCGAACATCTGTATCCGGCAACAGCGCCGGAGTACCCTGCCCGGCAGCTCAGATCGAGCCAGCGGAGCCGGGGTCCGATCTGCCATCTGGCGTTCAACCCGTTTTGTCCATCAGTTTGAGGAGGTCATGGCGATGAGCGGGCACCTGCGTTCCGCGACCGTTTCCATTTCTCTGGTACTGCTCCTGCTCGTGTCTTCCGCTCTGGCCCAGCAGAAGAAGCGGGTAGCTGTCATTAACTTCGACTACGGCACCGTTCAGACTTCGGTCGCCGCCATCTTCGGCACCAACCAGGATGTTGGTAAGGGCATCTCCGACCTGCTGACGCAAAAACTGGTGCAGGAGGGCAAGTACTCGGTTATTGAGCGAAATGCGCTGGAGAAAGTGCTCTCCGAACAGAATCTCTCCAACAGCGATCGCGCTGACACCGCCACGGCAGCCAAGATCGGCCGCATTCTTGGCGTGGACGCCATCATCGTCGGCACGGTCACTCAATTCGGACGCGACGACAAGAGCACGACCGTGGGCGGCGGGGCCGTCGGCGGACTCACCAGCCGCTTCGGTCTCGGTGGAGTGCAGAAGCGAAACGCCAAAGCCGTGGTCGGCATCACCGCCCGCCTCGTTGATACCAGCACCGCCGAAATTCTTGCCGCGGTGACCGGCAGCGGTGAGTCGACGCGTTCCGGAGCCTCACTGCTCGGGGCCGGAGGCAGCACGGGAGCGCTCGCCGCCGGCGCCACCGACATGACCAGCGCCAATTTCGGCGACACCATCTTGGGCGAGGCCGTTCATCAGGCTGTGAACTCGCTGGCCGACCAACTTAACGCTAACGCCGGCGCGCTTCCCACGCACAAGGTGGAACTCTCCGGCCTGATAGCCGACGTGAGCGGTGGAACCGTCATTCTGAACATCGGTTCCAGTGCGGGTGTGAAGGTGGGCGATACGCTGGACGTCAGCCGTCCGGTTCGCCAGGTCAAAGATCCGGCCACCGGCAAGGTGATCAAGACGATCGCAGACAAGGTCGGCACTGTCACCGTGACCGAGGTGGACGAACAGTCCGCCACCGGCACGTTCAAGGGCCCCAGTAACGCCAAAGTAGGCGACGCGGTGAAAACGGCCGACCAATGAAAGTCGGAACAGGGGCAACGTCGCGGCGCTGTTGGCAAGCGCACGCGGAGCACTTGCTTGCGCCGACGGTATATTGCGAGGCAGTTCCCCTTCCCGCAGGCCCGGACAACTGCCGATTGCGGCCCTGACCGCAGCCCGATAACCGAGGTGTTCCATGGACGATCAGACGCATGCACGAGTCGGCGATTACGAGATTCTTGGCGTCCTCGGCGCCGGTGGCATGGGCAAGGTCTACAAGGTCCGCAACGTCATCTCGGACCGCATTGAGGCGATGAAGGTCCTGCTCCCCGACTTAGCCGACCAGCGCGCGCTTGCCGATCGATTCCTGCGCGAGATCAAGCTGCTCGCTACGTTGAACCACCCCAACATTGCCGCACTCCGCACGGCGCTCACCTGGGACAATCAACTCGTCATGATCATGGAGTACGTCGAGGGCGTGACGCTCTCGGCACTGCTCAGGCGCGGGCCTATCGCGCCGCCGCAAGCGATCGACTACGTCACCCAGGTGCTTTCAGCTCTTGCCTACGCTCACGGGCTGCACATCATTCACCGCGATATCAAGCCCGCCAACATGATGCTGACGCAGCAGGGCGTCGTAAAGCTGATGGACTTCGGCATCGCGCGCTCGCAAAGCGACCCGGTGCTCACGCAGTCCGGCAGCACGCTGGGCTCGCTGCAATACATGTCGCCCGAGCAGGTCAAAGGCGAAGCCGCCGACGAACGCTCAGACCTCTATTCCTTAGGCGTATCGCTTTACGAGATGGTGACCGGCCAGCGGCCGTTCCGTGCCGACAATGAATATGCGGTGATGCTGGCCCATCTTCAGACTCCTCCGCCGCCCCCGATCAGCATTCGTCCGGATCTACCGTCGGCGCTGAACGACATCATTCTCATGGCGATGGCCAAAGATCCCGCTCAGCGCTTTCAATCGGCAACCGCCATGCGCAACGCGCTTCAAAATGTCGCGGCCGAAGACAATGCCCCGCTGCCCATGCCGGAAGGGCCAAGGGCTCAGGCCGATGACGCCACCGGCTTATGCGCGTCGCCTCCACCAGCTGTGATTCACGCCGCGTCACACGGGTCTGAGGATGCTCGCACCCCCTTCTCCGCTCCGGTGTCTGCTTCTGCCGCGCCCTCCACGCCGGCGTCAGCTCCGGCCGCTTCGGCGCCGTCTTCATTCGCTAAATCGAACAGCGCGCCACCCTACATACACGGTGCCGCCGCCCCCAACGTGGCGCCGCAACCGACCCCCGTGCTTGTGCCGCCCGTCAACAGTTCGCCAGGAAACTTCCAGGCGCCTTCCGACGCTGCGCCGCTGCCGACACGTGCCGCTACGAACCGCGGACTTTACATAGCGCTCGGCTCGGTCATCGTGCTGGTCGCACTCGTCGCGGCGGGACTGTACGTCCCCCATCTCAAGCGCGCGCACGCAGCTGGGGATATCGCCTCGGTTTCGCAGCCGGCGAATCTTCCCACGCCGCCGCCCCCTGCACCGCCGGCCCAGACTTCGCCGGCCCCAGCCGAATCAACGCCCGCTGTTCCTGCCCTGCCAGAAGCGGGCACCGTGCAGCCCGCGCCCAAAGATAAACGGCAAACCCGGGCGGCGCGGACCGACACCGCCCGGCCTGCGCACGAAGATCGCCCGGCTGCGCAGCAACAAGCGTTGAACACTCCGCCGCCCAGCATCCCTGCCCCGTCGTCCGACGGCTCTGGTCAGCTGCCGCAGCTCGAGCACGATGCAGACCTGCTTGCCAGTCGCGCTGAGGCCGTCGATGCCAGTCTCGACGGTTTGCGCCAGAATCAGGGGTCGCAAGGACTGGGACTGCGCGGTGACATAGCCTCGTCGCAACAGCGCATGCGCACGTACATGGCGCGAGCCCAATCAGCGCTCAAGAACCGCGATGCCGACGCGGCAAAGAAGTACTTGGGCTTGGCGGATACCGAGGTCTCCCGGCTGGAGAAGTTCCTCGGGCACTGAAACATCCTTGCTTTCATGCAGAGAAAACTGTGCCCATGCGATTTGACCCGCATGACACCCGATTCATTAATAGGCAAACGATCCGGTGTCGGCACTCTCCGCCGTCACATCATGCATGTGTGAACCTGCAATCGCTTTCGGCCGACGCGCGAGTCACCATTCGCCGCGATGGCGTCCCTGATCCTGATGGCTCCTGTGTCGTTTACTGGATGCAGCGAGCCCAGCGCGGAGTGGACAATCCCGCCCTCGATGTCGCGGTCCACGCGGCAAACCTGCTGCGCAACCCTGCGGTGGTGTTCTTCGCGCCCATTCCTTTCTACCCGCACGCGAACCTCCGCCATTATGCTTTCCTGGCCGAAGGCATCGCCGACATCGCGGCACATCTGGCTCGGCGCAACATCGGATTTGTGCTGCGCCGCTGGCCCGATCATCGCTTGGCGCAATTCTGCGATGAGGTGCGCCCTGCACTCGTGGTGGGTGATGAAAATCCTCTCCGCGAACCCGCAAGCTGGCGCGAAAGAGTTACGGAGCAGATCACGGTGCCGCTGTGGACCGTCGATGCCGACGTAGTGGTTCCGTCGAAGCTGATTGCGAAATCTCAGTATGCAGCCCGCGTCATCCGCCCGCGCCTGCAACATCAGCTGCCGGCATTTCTTCGCAAACCGGAGAACCCGCGGGCGCTCGTTCCATGGAAAGCAGCCACGACGGGGCTTAAAACAGAACTCAACCTCGATCCCACTATATCGCTGGACGATCTTACGCGCGGCTGGCCGCTGGACTGCTCTGTCAGCCCCGTGACCTCGTTCCACGGCAGCACCAGCGAGGGCATGCGCTTGCTGCGCGAGTTCGTGCGTCACAAGCTGCCTCGTTATTCGCGTGACCGCAACCATCCGGAGCTCGACGGCACCAGCCGGCTCTCGCCCTACCTGCACTTCGGTTGCATCAGTCCCGTGCGACTCGCGTGGGAAGTGCAACACGCCGACGCTCCCGGGTCCGAAAAGAAGACTTTGCTAGACGAGATGATCACGTGGCGCGAGCTCGCGGTGAACTTCGTGCGGACCGACCCGCACTACGATTCGTTCGACTCGGCCGAACCTTGGGCGCAGCGCACGCTTCAGGAACACGCGCGCGACGAGCGTCCCGCCCTCTACACGTCGCGCGAACTGGAGAACGCCGAGACGGGTGATCCGCTCTGGAATGCCGCCCAGCGGCAGATGCTCACCGAAGGCTGGATGCACAACTACATGCGTATGTACTGGGCGAAGAAGATTCTCGAGTGGACGCCGTCGCCGCGTGAGGCGTATGAACTCGCAGTCTACCTCAATGATAAGTACTTCCTCGACGGCCGCGATCCGAACGGCTACGCCGGGGTCGCGTGGGCAATCGCCGGAAAGTTCGACCGCCCATGGTTTGAACGTCCAGTGTTCGGTAACATCCGTTACATGTCAGGCGCTGCGGCTGCACGTAAGTTCGACGCCGATGCGTATATCCGCCGGTATGCGGGCGACGCCACTGCGTCCAAGCATGGAGATGTCCAGATGGCGCTTCGCCTGGGATGACGCCGCACAAGCTCCACTCGCAGGTGCCCCGCAGGTGCGTCACATCTGCCGCATTTTGCAGATGTGGGGGACTCGCCCCAAGCGCCACCTCAGTCGCACCACGTAACCGACGACAGCACTAAACGTTGTAATTCTCTGGATTCAGCTCGGCCGCCTTGCCGCGGTTGATCCAATAGTCTCGCGCAACATCGCGCAGGTCACTCGCGCGTTCGCCGCGGAACACGCGCGAGATGCCGCGAACGATGCGGCGCAGCGGCAGCTCGCCCTTGTCGTCCGCGAAGAATGCCTCGCCGATCTTGCTGGTGCGGTAATGCCAGCGTTTCAAGTAGGCGAGGTGCTCGGCAAGTTCCTGCGCGGTGGCCGTCTCGAGCGGCGGGACGGCGCCCAGCGTTTCAATCAGCCGTGCTTCCATCGAGAGCGGCTTGGACTTTTGCGGCGTACCTTCGATGCTTTCCGCCGGGTTCTCCTGCACCTTGAACTGAATGGGGCCATTCAGACGCCCGGCGTCCACTCGGAACAGCGCCACGTACCCGGCCTCGGCCGAGGGCTGAATCACCAGGCCGTTCAACCGGTCGATTCGCGTGACGATCTCATCAACCTGCGACAAAACCGGCGTGAGTTTTTCCAGGCGGGCGTGAATGGCTGCGGCGGCTTCAAACTCGAGGTTTGCAGACGCGGACTCGCGTTGCTGTTCCAGTTCGCGCCTGAGCGACGAACCGTTGCTGTCGAAGAAGGCCTGCACGCGTTCTGCTTCGCGCCGGTATTCCTCGTCGGTGCAGCCCTTGAAGCACGGCGCCAGGCACATCTTCATCTCGGAATACATGCAGCCGGGAAACGTCGGATCGGGTTGCAGGTCTTCGCTGCAGCGACGCAGCTTGAAGAAATCGAGGGCGTCGTTGGCAAACTTTTCCGCCGCCGTCCGCGTGGCAAACGGCCCATAGTAGAGCGAACGTCCACGTAACGTCTGAATGCGCGTGGTCACCGACACCCGTGGGTATTCATTCTCCAGGATCAATCGCACCAGCGGCGCGGCGCGCAGTCGAAGCCTGTCGGCATAGGTGCGCGGGAATTCGTGTCGCAAGGTCTGATACAGCAGGAAGCCAGACTCGAAGTCGCTGCCACTCGGAGCATATTCGATCAGGGCCACCCGCTCGCGCAGGTTCAGGCGCTTCGATCGCTCGTCTGGTTTTGAGAGCAGGCGAACGATGCGCCGCCGCAGGTTCGCCGTCTTGCTGACGTAGGGCTCGGCAGTCCCGTCATGTCCGCGCAGCGCAAATACAGCGGGCGCAGCCGGCAGCGAAGCGAAAACATCTTCGTCATGCGCCGGATCGAAATGGATCGTGCGGCTGAGAGTCATGATCCAATCAGTAATGCTTCAGAACTCGTCGTAGCTATAACCTCAGGAATGCGTCAGAGTTCGTCGCCCCCTGCAGCAGTTGTCATTCCGAGCGGAGCGAGGAACCCCTACCCCACCACGATCGTCGTCTTCACTGGCTACCGTGCCACTCCCGACTCGCGCTTCAACCTATCGTAGCTCCAGATGCGTTCGGCCTGCGCACTGTTCTCCGCCGACGCGAGCACCCCCTCCTCTGACGTCACCAGGATGATCTCCGGATCGCACAGGTAGAAGAGCTGGAGTGTGCGCAGCCACGCTTTTGGACGCTCATCATTTACCGCCGTGCCGAACTCCAGCGCAGCATTCAACCCCTCTGCAATCTTCTCGCGGCCGGCAGCATCAGGGTCCCGCCAAAGCAGGCGCTGCAAAGAATCCGATACCGCTGCGCGGACGGCCTGCGGGATCCTGGCTCGAACTCTTCTTTGCCTCGTGGTTTGCGGCCTCGCCATCCTTCAGGTGCTTGTCGATGTCCGCGAGGTCGAGGCGATAGCGCATGCGCGGATCTTCCTTCATCGACACTCCCGTCATCAGCGTGTTCTTGTCGGCGGCCGCCAGCACAACGCGCCCCCACACGTCGAAGTCGTCGGGTTCCATGTTCTGCATCGTGCGGGTGTCCGCAAAAAGGCGCTCGGCGGCGAAATGGCGTGGCAGGCGCAGATACTTGTTCTTCTTGGCGACGAACAGGCGCCGCATCCGTTCGCGATGGCGCTCGAACTCGCTCTCGTCAGCCGCCGCAATGTCTGACAGCAGTTCGTACAGCGTAACGGGCGAAATGCGATGGCGGAACTTGCGCCCAACGTGCTCCGTCGTGCGCTTCCACTCGGCTTCGGCGATGACGCCGTCAGCGGCATCCCGGATCACTTGCGTATCGAAGTAAAGTTCTGGACGTGTCATCTCTCAATCCGATATTGCAGGCCCAAATCATGCATTGTCATTCCGACGCGAAGCACAAATCAGCAACGTGATGTTGTCATTGCGACGAAGCGCAGATTAGCAACTTGATGTTGTCATTCCGACGCGAAGCGGAGGAACCCCTACCCCCATCGAACCTGCTCAGGCCCACGAAACCCGCGCCCCTCAAACCGCCGCAACATACGCCTCTTCTCCCCGTCTGGCAGGAACGACGCACGAAACGAATTCATGGCCAGATGTTCCAACTCCTCGTCCGTGAACCCATACACATCCTGTGCCACCTGGTATTCGCGGCAGATCGTCGTTCCAAACAGCGCCGGATCGTCCGTGTTGAGCGTCACCAGCAATCCGCCGTCGTAAAACTGTCGTATCGGATGATCCCGCACCGACCCGCAGCACCCGGTACGCACGTTGCTCGTGACCGAAACCTCGACCGGAATCTGCGATTCGCGCAGGTGCTTCATCAACTCAGGGTCACGATGTGCGGTTAGCCCGTGCCCGATTCGCTCGGCGCCGAGGTGGCGCAGCGCTCCCCACACCGACTCCGGACCGACCGTCTCCCCGGCATGGCACGTGAGGCGCAAGCCCTGGCGCGCCGCCGAAGCGTACACATCCCCAAACAGTTCCGGCCCGGCGCGGCGTTCGTCACCCCCGATACCGAAGCCGATCACATTGCGGTCCATCAGTTTCGCCGCCTCGTCCACCACCCTTTGGCATGCGTCGGTGCCGAAATGCCGAACGGCATCGGCGATCCAGTAAAGAGACACGTCGAAGTCCCGCTCGCCCCGTTGCCGTCCGCGCTCCAGCCCTTCGAAGATGTCGTGCCAGTTGCGCCCCCAGTAAAGGATCACGCCTACCGAGACGTAAACCTCGGCGTGCAGCACGTTTTCCCGCCGCAGGCGTTCCATCAGGCGGTAAGTGATCAGTTCGTAGTCCCCAGGCGTCTGCAGTTGCTGGGTGATGGCCCGGAAGCACATGAGGAACCCGGTGAAGTCCGAATACTCGAACATCTTCCCCAGCTGGGCCGGATCGATGTCCTGTCCATGGCTGCGGGCCAGCTCCAGAACCGTTTCAGACTCGATCGCGCCCTCAAGGTGCAAATGCAGCTCGGCCTTCGGCAACGAACGAATGAACTCGCTCGGCTGTCCGTCTCTATGTGCCTGTTTGGGTGCTTCTTCCGGCTTCAGGATAGCCCTTCCTGGCTGTCGTATTCGGTAAGGTTCATTCTACGTAGGCAGGTGCGCAGCGGCAATGTGCGGTCGAACGTGAAATTGGGTCCCATCAGCAAGAAATGTGACTTCCTACGGTACTTACCCGATTCCCTTTTGCCGACACCCTGTTCCACGATGAAACCAGCAACTACATACAATCTTGGCCGATCAAGCCCATCACGGACTCGGGCAGTTCTTTGCTCCTGCGAGGGACCGCGCCCTCACGCGCCGTCAGTTCGCCCAACGGCTGGCGGGCCTGGGTGTGACCGCAATGGGTGCCGCCGCGGGCATAGGACTGCTCTCCAGTTGTGGAGGCAGCGCCGCCAGCACCGCGAGCTTTGTTCCCGCGACCCAGCAAACCCTAGCTGGCGCAGTCCCGCTGAAAACGGCCGCAGCCAGCAAGAATCTCCTGTATGGCGCCGCGACGATGGCTCGGATACTGCAGTCAGACGCCGCGTTTGCCGACCAGATGGCCCTGCAGTGCGGCCTGCTCACGCCGGAAAACGACCTGAAATGGGAAACGGTCGAGCCTTCGCCCGGCGTCTTCAACTTTGCTCCCGGCGACTGGCTGGCCGACTTCGCCGCTCAGAACGACATGAAGTTCCGCGGCCATTGCCTGGTCTGGCATAGCCAGCTCCCCAGTTGGGCCGGCCGCGGCAAGGATGCCCTCTACGAGCTGAAAAGCCACATCACTGCGACGGTCGAGCACTTCGCCGGGCGCATGCACTCGTGGGACGTGGTAAACGAAGCGGTGGAGCCCAATGACGACCGTTCCGACGGTCTTCGCAACACCGTATGGTTGAAGGCTCTCGGCCCTTCCTACATCGATACCGCCTTCCGCACCGCTGCCGCAGCCGATCCCAAGGCCATGCTGGTTTACAACGAATACGGATTGGAAGGCGACAACGAGAATTCAGGCAAGCGGCGCAACGCCGTACTCAAGCTGCTCTCCGGCATGAAGAGCCGCGGAGTTCCGGTGCACGCGCTCGGCATGCAGGCGCACCTGAGCGGGTCATCGTTCGACAGCAGCGGCCTTGCTTCCTTCATGAAGCAGGTCGCGGCCCTCGGGCTCAAGATCCTGATCACCGAACTCGACGTTAGCGACCAGAAATTCCCAGCCGACGTTGTCACACGCGATAGCGATGTTGCGGGTATCTGCCACGAGTTCCTGTCTTCAGCCCTGAAGCAGCCCGCAGTCGAAGCGGTGGTTACGTGGGGCTTGAGCGACCGCTATACATGGCTGACGCAGTTCGCCCCACGCGCCGATGGAAAGCCCGTGCGACCGCTGCCTCTCGATTCCGACCTGAAGCTGAAAGCCGCCGCCTCAGCCATTCTCGACGCTTTCAACGCCGCCTCGCCGCGTTAGCCACAAAGCCTGACCAAACGCTTCGAAATCCTGTTTCTTGATTGGATTGATGCACCGCGCGAGGCACTTTAGTTCATAAAGTCGGTCAGCAGCGCCGCTGCGGCAATCAGCCATCCGCTGATCAGGAACGGCCACACAAGAGCGCGCAGTTTGCGCGGAAACTCATCGTCTGAACTTTGGGGGATCAGCTTCATCAGCAGGATCGTGGGAGCGTTCACTCCGAGGAAGACAATGGCGGCCATCAGTACGAGAAGGTGACCGTCGTGCGCCCACGTAAGCACCAGCACGCCGGCAATGCACAGATTTAAAGCGACGATCCGGATCAGCCTTGAACTCATAACTAAGGTTCGGCACTTAGCCCGAGCGAGCATACCCCAGAGACATACCTGTGACAACGAAGACGCTCCAAATGCCGCCGCAGTCGGATCAAAAAAGGAATCATCGGTGTGGGGACGGGGCTGTGCCCCGTCCCGCCTACTCGCGGAGAGTCGCCTTCAAGCCAATCACCGCGGACGATCAAGGCCAGTTAGCGTCTACTGAATAAAGCCGCTCACGGTATGCGGCAGACCCGCACCTGAACCCCGGCTTCTCCCGACGCCGTGAACGGACAGATCAGGCCTGCCACCTGGTGGTCGAGCACCACCCAGTCAACACCGAACTCTTGCTTCAGTCGGTCGAAATCGCCGGCCTGGAAATGATCCCAGCCGTCCTGCGCATGGGACTCGCGCTGCCAGCGCGCGGCCAGTCGCGGCACCTGGGTCGACACCGATGGATCCTTTAGCGCGTCGGCCAATTGGCTGCGCTCCCCCAGGGCGCGGAAGCTATGCCAATCCTCGCCGGTGTCGGCGTAGTAACGAGGTCCGAGCGCGAAATACGCGCCAACCGGCGTGTTCGCCCGTGCCCAATCGAATGCCTGTTCCCAAACGTTGCCGTGCGGCCCGGCCCCGAGTTCAATGTGTGCGGTCGCCGGGAACTCCTCCCGCTGCGCGTAAAACATGCCCGCTGCGATCGGCAAGAACAGCACGGCCCAGCGCCATGCCTTGGCCTTCAGGACGTATTTTCCGAGCAGTCCGCCTCCCACCAGCAGCATCAGCAGGTACAGCAGGTGCAAATAGCGCAGGGGTTGCAGCGTCCGCCAGCGCTCCAGCGACGGCGGCAACATGATTACCAGCGTCACCGCGAATTGAAACAATCCATACCAGATCAGGCGGCGACAAATCCGGGGCAGCGCGGTCCCACCATTCGCCACCCGGGCTACACGGTTCGCCAGATCGCCCGATTTCCCGATCACCGGATCGCTCGATTTCTTCATCGCCCGATGGCCTGATTGCCTGATCTTGCTGAACACCCACAATATGGCGAACGGCGCCAGCGTGCCCAGCCACTCGTACCACTCCTGCCGTCCGAGGAAGTAGTAGTCGCGCGTGGCAGCAGCCTCACGCCACGCGGCCGTGGGCTGCTCAAAGATCCACCCCAGCGGGACGAAAATCCCGAACGGCAGCACTGACAGCAGCACTCCGCTCACGTCCGTCCTCGTCAGGCTCATCCTCAATTGTGACTTGTCATTCCGAGCGGAGCGAGGAACCCCTACGACCACAGCGTTCGCAGTGCGGGTAGCGCTTCCTCGCTGCGCTCGGAATGACAGCCAGTTGGGAATTTGAAGGAGGCTGCAGAGTGTAACCGGAGCCGTGCTCAACGTGTTCTCCGCAGTAGCGGGCCCCCGTGTTTTGCCCGCCGCCTCAAACGGCCATCCCAGAAACACGCAGTAAGACGCCCCGAACGCTCCCATCAGCGGGTGGAACGCCAGCGCTATGACGGCGAAGAGTGCGGCGCGTCCGTAGCGTCGGTCGAGCACCGCACTGATGGCAAACAGCACGAAGGCCGTGGCCAGCGTGCGCGGATGGAGGTGCTGGTCCACCAGGAACAGCGATGTGCCCGCAACCGGCATGGTCAGTAGTGCCGCCACAAGCGCCACGCCGCACCACCGCGCGTGATCCTCGACGAAGCATCGCCGCGCGATCTTCCAGCA
>JAEZPW010000290.1 GCA_023441255.1 Acidobacteriota bacterium | reverse complement strand
ACACGAACTTATGTTGCTTCTATATGCCCAGTTTCTTGACTTCCTCGTTGTAATACTTGCGGTAAAGAATGTCCCACTCGGGCGTGCCTTCGATGATGATGCGCTTCTGGGACTCGATCTTCTGCCTGGCAGCTCTGTCGATCTTCTGTTCTTCGCGCAAAAGTTCCTCGAGGACGCGGCGCATCTCGGCGCGCACATCTTCGTAAGGCTCGTTGAATTCAACACTCTTGATGCCGGCAAGAGCCTCAGTGACCACGGCTGCCAGCTTGTTCACTTTCTCCTGGCTAAGCCGCATGCCGGTGTTGGTCTGCATTTTGTCCGGTCCGAGTCTCATAGCACCGCCCTGTACTTGCGCACCAGTTCGTTCTTCACCTTCTTGAACATTTCCTGGTAGTTAGCGCCGGTGCGGCGCATATCGTCCGAGTAGGTCTCAAGGATCAGCCGTACTTCCTCGTTAATGCGGTCCTCGAGGCCGAGTTCGTCGAGCATGGCGGCGTTGACGGTCTCAGTGACCGTTTTCGGATCGGGAGCTTTGATGAACTTTCGCTCGGTCAGCCTTTTTGTGATTTCGCGGGCTAAATAGCCCACATATTCTTTCGAAAGAACCATGAGCGTTCGCTTTTACCTGAATAGAAAAATCAGTGTAACACAGCGAATGAGCGTCCGAACCCGCATGGAGTTAGCGCCTGAGACCCTGCCACGCGCGAAAGTTCGGTGCTGCCGCTGGTCTGGGAGTATCATTGGTGTTTTGCGGCGGGACACACAGTATGCACCCGGATGATCTCAGCAGTCTCAAGGATGACATGGTCGCGTTCATCGAGGGACACGGCATGCGCCGTTTTCACGCCTATATCGGCGAAGAGATGAATACGGTCATGTGGGACTCGGAAGGTAACGTGGAGAGCTGGAAGGACTACGTCGAGGTCGCGAAGGCCTCCGGCGCCGCCTTTCTCACCATGAACGAGTTTGTCCTGCGGCGGGAAGACCTCGACTTCCTTGTCGAACGGCTCCGCTATTCAGCGTACCTCAACAAAGAAGATCTGGAGGAAGCGCGCTGGCTGCGGTCTTATGAGGGGCGTACGGGGTTTCTCCAGCTTGGCTGGCCTTACCAGGGCGTGATGTTCACCCATGAGGTATCGACCGAGTGGTACGAGCGGTATCAGCGCCTGCTCGATATTGCCGAGGAAGCCGGCATCATGATTGACGAACCCGACCAGGACGACGAGCGATAGCCGGTGCGCTGGATTCCACGTTCTTCTCCCGAAAACGCAGCCCTTGTTGCGCGCCTCTCCGCTGAGTGTTCTCTGTCGCCGATCGCGGCCCGTCTGCTGGTCTCTCGGGCCATAACAACGCCGGCCGAAGCGCTCGAATTTCTCAGTCCCGGCCTCAGCCAACTTCACTCTCCCTATCTCATGCTGGGCATGCGAGAGGCTGTGGAGCGGCTACGCGCGGCGATCGAACGCAAAGAGAAGATTCTCATCTACGGCGACTACGACGTGGACGGCACCACGGCCGTGGTCATCCTTAAGACCGCAATCGAGATTTGTGGCGGAAGCTGCGTGTTCCACGTCCCCCACCGCTTACGCGAAGGCTACGGCATGCGCGACGATGTGATCGAGCGTGCCGCTGCCGACGGAGTCACTCTCATCATCAGCGTAGATACCGGTATTCGAGCATTCGCGGCCGCCGATACCTGCAAGCGCCTCGGGCTTGACCTCATCGTTACCGACCACCACCTGCCGGAAGCTGAAGGCGTCCCGCAAGCGGTTGCCGTGTTGAACCCCAACCAGCATGGGTGCAATTATCCCTGCAAGGTGCTCTGCGGTGCTGGCGTGGCCTTCAAGGTGGCGCAAGCGCTCCTGGAAGACAACCCTTCGTACACCCGACTGATAACCTCGTTTTTGAAGATCGTGGCCATCGCCACTATCGCGGATGCCGTGCCACTGACGGGCGAAAACCGGGTCTTCGCCAAGCTGGGCCTCGATGGGTTGCGCTCGCCTGTGAATCCCGGCTTGCGAGCATTGCTCGAGGTTTCCGACCTGGGTTCGCGCGCAATCAGTTCCGGCGACGTCGCCTTCCGCCTTGCTCCCCGCCTCAACGCAGCCGGACGCATGGACGTGGCCAAAGACGTAGTCGACCTGTTTACGCTGCGTGATGCATCGCTGGCCCGAGAGATTGCGCACCGTCTGAACTCACTTAACGCCGAGCGCCAGGCCGAAGAGGCCCGCATCGTGTCCGAAATACAGGCGCGACTTGAAGGCGACCCGCAACAGCGAGATGCGTTCTGCATCGTGGTGGACGGAGAAGGCTGGCACAAAGGCGTGATCGGAATTGTGGCCAGTCGGATAGTAGATCGCTACAACCGGCCGGCGCTGGTCATTGCTCGGGAAGGCGATGCTGCCCAGGGCTCGGGCCGTTCGATAGAGGCGTTCCACCTCATGGACGCCTTGGAATCCTGCTCCGCGTTATTCAGCCGCTTTGGCGGTCACGCACACGCGGCCGGATTCGCACTCGACTCTTCGCGTATACCGGAACTTCGGGCTGCAGTTGACGCGTGGGCGCGCTCACGCCTCACACCCGACGACCTGCGTCCTGTCTTGCGCTATGACGCTGAAATATCGCTCAACGACGTAACTCCAAAGCTTTTCGAATTCGTCGAACAACTCGCGCCCTTCGGTATGGCCAATCCGGAGCCGGTGTTTGCTGCATGCGGCGTGCGCGTCCTGGCTCCACCACGTTTGTTAAAGGAGCGCCACGCCAAGCTTCGTGTCCGGCAGAACACTGCTTCCGTCGAGATCTCCGGGCAAGCGAATGAGGGCAAGAATGCCGTCTTTGCGCGACCGTTTGACCTGCTTGGCTGGCGGATGTGGCAACGCATCGAAACGGAAGCCGTTATTGCGGGCGACTCGCTGGACGTCGTCTTCACCATCCAGGAAAACTCGCATCCGGATTATGGCGGCCTACAACTCTCGATGTGCGATTTCCGCCGCTCAACGGCTGCATCGGCAGTTGCTGGCGCGTAGATACGCGACCGGCCGATCAGCGATTCCTACGTTGACACCTTTTCGGCGCAATCGAGAAGAAGCGCATCCCGCTTTACATGCGGGTTTTATCTGAAATATAGTCGGCTCACTATGAACACGACGGGCCTGTACTGTTCCAACTGCGGTCAACTGAACGACGCGGACGCGCTCTTCTGTTCTCGTTGCGGCGCCAGGCAGCGACCTCTCTCAGAGGGAGAACCGGCTGCCGCCACCCCTCCGGCGCCGCCAACGGCTTCATTCCCGCCCGCTTCACCAGCTACCGTGCAGCAGGAGGGCAGCCATGCTGCCGCGCCCTACGAACAGGGTGGCTATAGTGGCGGGCAATATGGCGCCGCGGCGCCTACCGGCGCTTACGGTGCGGTTCCCATGTACCGCGGATACGGCGGGTTCTGGTTGCGCGTCGTTGCCGCAATCATCGATTTCATCGTCATCGGCATCGTTGCATTTCCTATCCGCTTCATCTTCTTTGGCACCACGGTACTACCCGGGATCATGCATGGCGGCGAACCCAACGTTGCGGCTGTCGCGGCGGGTGCGATGTTCGGAGG
>JAEZPW010000267.1 GCA_023441255.1 Acidobacteriota bacterium | reverse complement strand
GCCCTGGCCGGGGCTGCTCTCGGGCGGACCGAACAACAATCGCCAGGACGACGCGGTCAAGAAGGTTTCGGACCCGCATCCGGCACGAGCTTACGTGGATGATCAGGGTTCATACGCGAGCAACGAGATTGCAATCAACTGGCAGGCATCATTGGTGTTCGCGCTGGCCGGGGTGTTGCAGTAGATTTTCGATTTTTGATTTCTGATTTTTGATTTTCGATTTTGATTTCTGATTGAAGGTTGTCATTCCGAGCGTAGCGAGAAACCCCTACCCGCGGCGAGGTCCGTGGTGAGAGTAGAGGTTCCTCGCTACGCTCGGAATGACAAACGGTTTTTGCAGAAATTGAAGCAGGTTAGGGAGCCATTATGAAGCAATACGGGCACTTTGACGACGCGAACCGCGAGTACGTGATCACGCGGCCCGACACACCGCTGCCTTGGATTAATTATCTCGGATGTCAGTCGTATTTTGGAATCATATCGAACACCGCCGGGGGTTATTCGTTCTATCGCGACGCGCGGCTGCGCCGCCTCACGAGATATCGCTACAACAACGCTCCTTTCGACCTCGGCGGGCGCTACATCTACGTGCGGGACAACGATACGAAGGAATTCTGGTCGCCCTCATGGCAGCCAACGCAAAACGAGGTCGAGAACTACTCGTGCCGCCACGGCCTGGGATACTCGATCATCGGCTCCACCTACAAGGGCGTCGAGGCCAGCACACGCTACTTCGTGCCGCTCGATGAAGACCTGGAGGTCTGGCAGTTCACGGTCACCAACAAGCGCAGCACGGCGGCGAAGCTTTCGATCTTCTCGGCCATTGAGTTCTGCCTGTGGGACGCGCAGGACGACGCGACCAACTTCCAGCGCAATTTCAGCACCGGACAGGTCGAGGTCGTCGACGAGGTCCTGTACCACAAAACCGAGTACCGCGAGCGCCGCAACCACTTCGCGTATTTCGCCTGCTCGGAAAAGCTGGCCGGCTTTGACACGCAGCGTGATACCTTCTTCGGACCGTATCGCGGCTGGGACAAGCCCGAGGCAGTTGTTCGCGGCGAGTCATTCAATTCGGTCGCACACGGATGGGCTCCGTTCGGCTCGCACCATGTGAAGGTCGAACTCGCACCGGGCGAAACGCGCCAGATCATCTTCGTGCTCGGTTATCACGAAAACCCGGTGGACCAGAAGTTCGATCCGCCGAACTCGCAGACGATCAACAAGAAGACGGTCAAGCCGACCATAGCCAAGTATCTCGACGCGAAGAACGTCAACGCGGCGTTCACGAAGCTGCGCGATTACTGGACTGAGCTGCTCGACATCTGCAAGGTCGAAACGCCCGACGTTCACACCGACCGCATGGTGAACATCTGGAACCCGTACCAGTGCATGGCGACGTTCAACATGTCGCGCTCGGCGTCGTTCTACGAATCAGGTATCGGGCGCGGGTTGGGCTTCCGCGATTCCAACCAGGACCTGCTGGGCTTCGTGCACATGGTCCCGGCCCGCGCGCGCGAACGCATACTGGATCTTGCGGCCACGCAGCTGCCGAGCGGCGGTGCCTATCACCAGTATCAGCCGCTGACGAAGCGCGGCAACAACGATATCGGCGGCAACTTCAACGACGACCCGCACTGGCTCATCGTCGGCGTCGCTGCCTACATCAAGGAAACGAACGACTGGAGCATCCTCGACGAGCTGGTACCCTACGACAACGAACCCGGCTCTGAGACGCCGCTCTACGAGCACCTGCAGCGCAGCTTCCAGTACACGCTCGACCGCCTTGGGCCACACGGTCTGCCGCTGATCGGACGCGCCGACTGGAACGACTGCCTGAACCTAAACTGCTTTTCCGACACGCCGGGCCAGTCCTTCCAGTGCACGACGAACAAGGACGGCAAGGTGGCGGAGTCGGTCTTCATCGCCGGCTTGTTCGTGCTCTCCGGAACCGAACTGGCCGACATCGCCTGCCATCGTGGCCTGAAGCAGGACGCCGCAAAGTATCGCTCTGAAGTTGAGAAGATGGAAGCGGTGATCAAAGAGCACGGCTGGGACGGCGAGTGGTTCCTGCGCGCCTACGACGACTTCGGCAACAAGGTCGGCTCCAAGGAATGCTAGGAAGGCAAGATCTTCATCGAGTCGCAGGGCTTCTGCGTGCTGGCCGGCGTCGGCATAAAAGAATGCATGGCGACGAAGGCGATGAGCTCAGTGCGCGAGCACCTGGCCACGAAGCACGGCATCGTGTTGCAACAGCCGGCCTATTCCAAGTACTACCTGCACCTTGGCGAGATCTCGTCGTACCCGCCGGGGTACAAAGAAAACGCCGGAATCTTCTGCCACAACAACCCGTGGGTGATGATCGCCGAAGCGCGCATCGGCAACGGTGATGCCGCGCACGATTACTACACGCGAATCAACCCCTCGGCACGCGAGGCCATCAGCGAGTTGCATCGCTGCGAGCCTTACGTGTATGCGCAGATGATCGCCGGACACGACGCGCCGACACACGGCGAAGCCAAGAACTCGTGGCTGACCGGTACGGCCGCGTGGAATTACTACGCGATCACGCAATGGATCCTGGGCGTTCGCACGTCGCTCGATGGCCTGCAGGTGAACCCGGTAGTTCCAAAGGCGTGGAAGGGATTCAAGGCCAGTCGCAAGTTCCGTGGCGTGACGTACAGGATCGAGATTGAGCGCCGTGGTCCGGGCAACACGATCGAGCTGACCGCCGACGGCAAGCCGGTGGTGGGAGACATCGTACCGCCGCCGACAGATGGACGCACGGAAGTGTTCGTGAAGGGCGTTCTGAACTAGGTCTTTCGCGGCAAAGCTCAAGGGCGGACTCGGGTCCGCCCTTTTTGTCAGCGCAGAAGCGGATACACAGTAGTCAATCGTGGCGGCAGTTTTTGGTTAAATTCAATGGTGCCGTTTCGGCAGCGTTGTACAGAGCGGATTTACTGAGACCTACTGCCGCTGCACAAACTCAAGGAACTTGGTACGGTAATAGTCCAAGTCGAAGGTTCCACTCCTCAATTTCTGAGCGTTGGAGTCGGTGAAAAGGTCTCGACCATAGATCTCGATGAATTTTGCGCAACGCTTTGTGGATTCGTCCCATTTGCCGAAGTACACACAGCCATAGCTGCTTCTCTTCTCTCGTACTCCAAAATTACTGTCGCCGCTGAGATAAGACTTCAACGCTGGGTACGCTATACGCCCCTCAGAAAAGTAGGACAGGAAAGCTTCTCTGACGGCTTTCTTCTTTCCATCAGCGATGACAAGGGATAGCCCATCTAGTTTTCCATCGACGCAATGACCAACATAAGTTGACCTGTCCAACTTGCCGCAGGTATATGCGTCTTTGTCGTTCCTCGTTTCACCGAAGATGAACGCTTCGACACGGCAGGTCCCCTCCGAGCCGCTGATTTTGCACATAGGTCGGCGTTGGTCGTCAAAATAGAAACCACGGTAAGCGAGCGCGTCTTCAGAAATGCTCACGGGCGCAGCATCTGCGGTACGGCCAGATGTCTTGAAGGAGGAACCACCGCCAAGCTCCTGTGCTTGCAAGTGAATGAAAATAACGCCTGAGGAGAAAACGTACATCCCCATTAAGACTAGGAATCGAACGATAGCCTGTCGGATCACGGCATTCCTCGATTGCAGAACTGATTTCAACTTTTATATCCAAGCGTCGTAGTCGGGGCAACAACAACGTTCCCAGCACTTCGTGCTGGGCTAAATTCGCGCATGCCTCCGGCATGCAACGCTTGGGTTTCTTGAGTTTCGCGTGGGCGGCTTGGGCCCAAAGCCGCATTGAGATGCGGGCAATTAAGGCACCGGCAAAACAGCCTGCTGAAGAAACCAGTGTTCGTCGGTTATCACGCTCGTGGCGCGATCCGTAGCCGAGCCATTGTGCGACTGAGGGATCTGCTTTTTTTCACGAAGAGGCAAAAAGCAGATCCCTCAATTTCGCTCGGGATGACACTGCAGAAAAGGCTTTTTTTTGGAGCCTGTAAAGTCGTGCCCTCCGCCAAAATGCGTTTGTTAGCAATGTGAGGGCAGGGCTAAGTTGCCCTGCCCGGTTCAGTTGTTATCCCTAGAAGCTCAGGCGCAAGCCGAACTGTGCCTGGAACGGGATGCCGATGGTTCCGGCGCCTCCGTAGCCGCCTCCGAAGAGCGACGTCGGGATGCGCGGCAGCTGTTTTGCCGACGGGAAGTTGCACGGGTAGACGTGGTTCGGGCAGTCCGCAGTTGCTGGGACGTCCGGCTGAATAGCACTGTCGTATCCGTCGGACGTGCTCTGGAAGTTGTTGCCGAAGTTGGCTCTGTTGAAGACGTTGAACATATCGGCGACGACCGCGAGCTTAAATCGTTCACCAAACTTGAACGTCTTCTGAGCGCGCAGGTCGAGCTGGTAGTAAGGGGTGCCGCGCAACTGGTTAGCAAGGCGATTGGAGTAGCGGGCATCTCCCCACCCGAGCGGATCGTAAACTTCATCGAGGCTCAGCACGGGTGAGTAGTAGTCGTTGTTCACGCCATCGCCGTTGACGTCGTGACCGGCCGTCATGGTGTACGGGCGTCCGGAGGAGAACTGACCGATGGCGGACACCGTAAAGCCACCTTTCAGTTCGAGAATGCCGTTCAGAACGAGGCGGTGCCGCTCGTCGCCGGCAAGGTAACCGAAGTCCTGCGGGCCGATGATGCCTTTCAGTGCAGTCTCCCAGCCACTCAAGCCGGGGTAGACGCCCTGCGCTTCCGAACCCCAGTCGAAGGCCTGGCTGTAGCCCACCGCACGTGCCAGCACATACGAGGCGCCGAACGAGAACGTCTTCGAGAAGCGGCGCTTGAGGTCGAACGTGAGGCTGTCGTACCGGGAGCGGCTGTCGGACGTCATCTGCTGGATTCGGCTCAGCCTGTGCGTGTGGTCGCTGATGTTGCACAGGGTTTCTCCCGGCGGTAACGGAGCGACGATACCGGTTGCATCTTCCCAGCAGCCGAAGGTTGCATCCATGAGCGGGTACAGGATGGGCGAGTTTGAACGTCCGTTGGTTCTCGGGTTGATGTCCTTCTGCGCGAACTCGTGCAGGCCGAGGCTGTGCACGTAGTCCACGGCGAGGGTCGTGTTTTTGCCGATGATGAACTGTGTGCCGAAGGTGAACTGCTGGCTATAAGGCGTCTGGAAATCCGGACTGATAAAGCGGCCACGGGAGCCCCAGGGCAGCTCGGTGTTGTGCTCCACCGGCCACATGCCAACATTGTTGACGATTGTTTGCAGCGCGGGTGTAAGGCCGACAGCACCGCTGCCGGAATCGTCGTAGTACGCCTGGTACAGCACGGCGAAGATTTCCGGATTGCCCTGAGGTATGGACTGCAAGAGGGTGTTGAGGAACGGCTGATCGTAGAACAGCCCGTATCCGCCGCGCAGCACCCAGTTGCCTTTGCCGGTTGCATCCCAGGCAAAGCCCAGGCGTGGCGCCCAGTTGTGCAGGTCGGTGTGCGGGATGCCGTAGTGAATGCCCATCTGGCTCAAGATGTTGAGGGCACGGTTGTTCTTCTGCTGGTCAGTGGGAACCAGGCCGAAGTCAATGTCATTACGGATGCCGAGGTTCAAGGTTAAGCGCGGGGTCAGCTTCAGGTCATCCTGGAAGTAATAGCTGAGTTGGTGGATGCCGTGCTGCAAGTAGGATGGGTTGCCGCCGGCAAGGCCTGTGTTGTCGATCACGCCCGGTGCGTCCAATGACGTGGCGCCGTTGCATCCACCGGGTGCCACACCGTTGTAGTCCGCCTGCAGGATGTTTGCCAGGATGTCCTTGGGCTGGCAGAACGAGGCCACCCACGGGCTAACGTCATAGGCAATGGTGCCGCCGACGGAAGGCGTGTAGATGTCCTGGACGCCGAACTTGATCGCATGCTTCCCCTTCTGCCACGAGAAGTCGTCGCGGAAGTGGAGCTTGTTCTGCGTCGTGGTCTGCGGAATGTCTTCATTCATGCCAATGCACGTGCCGTCACTGAAGCAGAGTTCGGTGATGTTGTTTCCGACCGGCGGCGCCTGCATCGAGTTGTAGAAGTGGGAATACTGGAACATGAACTGGTTGAGCGTGTTCGGGTTGATCGTGGTGGTCCAGTTCGCCAGCAGCGAGTTGAGATCGTTAGTGGTGACGGCGCCGTGGCTGATGTCCTCCCACCCGGTCAGCAGATCGTTGTTCAGGTGGTTGTTCTGCTGCGCATAGCGGAAGAACAACTGGTTCTTCGAATTGAGGTTGTAATCGACTCGTCCCTGAAACTGCGTATCGAGGAACGGCACCGGTATGTGTGTCGCCAGGCTTACAGGCAGATTCTGCAGCTCGGGAAAGCCGATCGGCGCCATTTCCCGCAGTTTGATGAAATCGGCCATGGTGTTAAGCGCATCCTGGTTCTGCGCCACCTGGTTCATTTCTTTCTGGTGCTCGACGGCGGTGAAGAAGAACAGCTTGTCCTTCTTGAGGGGGCCGCTGAAAGAACCGCCGTAGTTCTGCTTGTCGAACGGCGCTTTTTGCGGATTGTCCTGGTGCGCGGTGAAGTAGTCCATCGCGTTCAGGTTGCGGTTGCGCAAGTAGAAGAACCCGCCTCCGTGCAGGGTATTCGACCCGCCCTTGGTGGCGATCGTCATGACGCCGCCGGCCGACTTGCCGGTGTCGGCGCCAAAGCGGTGCGTGTCGATGACGAATTCCTGGATGCCTTCCGTCGTGAAGTTCTGCACCAGGCCGCCGACGATGTTGTC
>JAEZPW010000265.1 GCA_023441255.1 Acidobacteriota bacterium | reverse complement strand
TGAGCGCGTATTTACCGTCGCTGGCGATCGACAGGCTGGAAGCCTACCGGCAGGTTTATGAAGCAAACCGGCACCGAGTATATGCCCTGGCGTTCTGGATGACCGACAGTGAGCTCGCGGCTGAGGAACTGATGGGCGATGTCTTCAGACGCGTGTTTTCCCGCTCCGTTGACAACGATCCCGAGACCGTAGATCGTGCGCTGGTCGCAGAGTTGCGGGAGTACATGACGATTGGGCCGCTCACGCTGCATTGTGGAGTTTCTACTGATGCACCAGGAGTACGCCGGAGTGCCATGCGCGTTCACCTTGAGCGTGCTGTTGTGCAGCTTCCCGCGACTGAACGTCTGGTTTTCCTGATGCACGACGTTGAACGCTGCGATCATGCGCGAATCGCGCGCACTCTGGGCATTGCGGAACAGGAGTCGCGCGTTGCGCTCCACCAGGCAAGGTTAAAGGTTCGTGAACTGCTTGCGGACATGGTCTGCTGATACATCTCCTCTCTCCTGAACTGACGCCCCTCTTTCGAGGGGCTTTTTTTGTTGCATCTGCGGTCGGTTCTACTCGCAAATTCGTGCAACATACATGAATCCGTTCCGCACAGGACGACATCGAAAGGAGTGTTAGTTTCAGACCTCCTGATAAGGGCGCCGCCTTTGGCGCCCGCTTTTTTGCTTCAATCACATTTGCCAGAGCCGGAATCCGAGAAGCTTTCGAGCTAAAATTGTCCATGTTGTTATGGCTGTACTCACACAAAAGCATCATGAGGCGCGGTGGTGGGAGCCGATGGCCGACGGCCGTTTGCACTGCTACCTGTGCCCGCGTCATTGTCACATCGGCGACGGCCAGTCCGGCTTCTGCTTCATTCGCAAGAATGAAGACGGCCGCCTTGTCCAACTGGGCTATGGTCGTCCCGCAGCCCTTCAGATTGACCCGATAGAGAAAAAGCCGCTGAACCACTTCTTGCCGGGTACCCGGATTCTTTCCATGGGGACGGCCGGATGTAATATGGGCTGCTTCTTCTGCCAGAACTGGGACATTTCGAAGGCGAAGTCTGACCAGGTCCATTCGGCCTCGCTGGCCCCCGAAGAAGTTGTGCAACTCGCTAAGCGCTACGGTACTCCGAGCCTTGCTTTCACGTACAACGAGCCGACGATCTGGGGCGAGTACGTGATCGACATCGCCAAAGTCGCCCACGAACAAGGCCTCAATACCGTGATGGTTTCCAACGGCTACATTACTCGCGAGGCATTCTTTGACATCTATCGTCACATCGACGCCGCCAATATCGACCTGAAGGCTTTTACCGAGAATTTCTACTCGAAGGTCACGCTGACTCATCTTCAGCCTGTTCTCGATACTCTCCGTTGGCTGCGCCACGAAACGAGCGTGTGGTTCGAGATCACCAACCTCATCATCCCTACGCTGAATGACGGAGACGATGAGTTCAAGCAGTTGTGCGGCTGGGTGCTTGAAAACCTCGGGGATGACGTGCCGCTGCACTTCACGGCGTTTCATCCGGATTTCAAGCTGCAGGACAAACCGGCAACACCTCCCGATACGCTACATCGGGCGCGCTCGCTGGCCAGGGAGATGGGCCTCAAGTACGTCTACGAGGGGAACATCTTCAGCGATGGCGGCAATACCATCTGCCCCGGATGCAAACGAGTGCTCGTTCGACGCAATTGGCACGACATCCTGAAGAACGAGATCAGCGACGGGAACTGCGTGCATTGCGGCACACACATCGCAGGCGTGTTCTCTTCCGAGCAGGTCCGGGAAAGGCGCACGAGGGAACTGCACCCCGCCTGACAGCCCGCACGATTAAGCAAACGAGGACAGCGGGTGCCCCACCCTGGGGCCGTGCTTTTCGGCGATAGGGTGGGAGTGAATGCCGCAAAGCAAAGCAAACGAGGACAGCTTGTTGGGCTGTCCTCGTTCTGCGTTCGGATTTCGTTGCGGAGAAATCAGGCAGTGTCGCGACGAACCAGGTTTCGCACTTTGTTCCAAGTGTCGTTGTCGACGTTTATGTTGTGTCGTTCTCGCCCGTGCTGTTCTACCTGGCGGCGTATTTCGTTCTCGTCGCGACCGCGCGCTTCCCAGGTGCAGGAAGGATGCACCTCGGAGCATCGGAAGCTGTAGTTGCCCTCACGCTGAGGATGTGCTCCTTCCGAACCCGGAGAAGTACTCGTTGGCTGGCGTCCGGTCGTATTGCGGTTGTCCTGCTCTGCCATTGGCTGTACTCCCATCGCGCGGAGTTCTCCGCGGTTATTCGCGCACGACACTCAGCACCTCAAGTGAAGAGCGCGTGTTTTCTCAGGGTGCGCAAACGTGCGAAGTGGCAACAAGACTATGCCGCTCGCCGTTCGCGGATCGCATTGATGACCTTTCGTCTGCTCTCTTCGTCGAAGCTCTTGATGCCGTGCGCTTCGCGTCCGTGCCGCTCGATGCTGTCCATCAACTCGTCTTCCGTACGTGCGCTCGTTTCCCACCGGCAATCAGCATTACCGGCATCGGCGCAACGGAAAGTACGCTCAGAGATAGGCAGTTCGTCTCGTTCCGTATGTTCCAATCCTGAAGCCTCATCGCCGCCTGACGCCTTGCCAAGCTGCCCTTGTCCGGCTCCAGTTGTCTTGGACTCTCTGTTCCCAATGCCCCACGCCTCTGTCCCCGTGCTTGGCCCCGACGGATTCACGTGACCGGTTCCGCCTGTGGTACCGGTGCGTCCTTCACTGAAAGGGTTGGTCGCGGGAGGACCGGGCGTCCTGCCCGGATTGCTGATCGCTGTTGTCTCTGGCTCGTGTGGGTGTTGGGTTCGCTCTAGATCTCGTTCATCGGCCATGATCCGACGATTGTGGACTGATTTCCGTGCTGGATGGGACGAAATCGAAAACGGCGGGCGCACATAGCAGGCCAGCTCAGTGGGGGCTGGGCAGTCTGCCCGTGTGCCCGCCGCCCCGACGAGACGCTGAATAGGCCTCGCCGGAACCGTGATTTTGCGATCAGTGCTACCCCATCCATGCCGTTCATCTATGCTGCCTCGTCCTCATCGAGCGAGTCCCGATTCATTCCAGTGCCGGCATCTATGGGCGTGTCCTGACCCAGGTTAGCGTCGGTCTTCCCGAGCGCGCCATGACGCGTAGGGTCGGTGCCGACGGTGTGCAGGTCGCCACCGGGATCAGGTTGAGCTCCGTTGCTGAAAATACCGGACGTGTTTTTTTCGTCGCTCGTCTTCTGCCCGGTGGGGTCCGTTGCGTTCCCGCGCGGCGGATCTGGCATTTGCGAGGCAGGATCGCTTGTGCTTGGTCCCGCTCCGGGGGGTCTAGGCGTGTTTTGGTTTCGTTCGTCGGCCATCGGTGTATTTTGGCCGAAATCCAGAACGGAATGTTGTCCAATCCAGAGCGTCAGTTCGATCCTGCAAACGCTCCGGGAATGAACATTCCGGGAATGAACAGGGGAGAGGAGTCGAGGTCTTGGGACTCGGCTAGGATTGCTGCTTCTTGGCTGCGGCGATTCTCTCGCGCCTTTCGCGTGCCCAGCCCTCTTTGTTCACTTGCCGTCCACGGCCCACTGCAAGAGCATCGTCCGGCACATCTTCCGTCACACATGAAGCTGCGCCGACATACGCACCTTTGCCCACGCGAACGGGCGCGACCAGCGTGGCATCGCTGCCGATGAAAGAACCGTCGCCGATCACCGTTCGGTACTTGCTGAACCCGTCGTAATTGCACGTGATTGTGCCTGCGCCGATGTTCACTCGTTCCCCGATCTCCGAATCCCCGAGATAGGTGAGATGGTTTGCCTTCGATCCCTTACCCAGTTTCGTCTTCTTCAACTCCACGAAGTTGCCGATGTGGGCGCCTTCCGCAACCTCGTTGCCCGGACGAAGGTGCGTGAACGGACCCAGGCTCACCTTCGCGCCTATTAACGAGTCTTCAAGCACACAACCACTTTGTACCAGTACGTTGTCTCCGATCCGGCAATTCCTGATCACGTTGAAAGACTGGATGTGTGTGTCGGAACCGATCTGCGTTTGTCCGATCAGCTGAACGAATGGATCGATCACCGTGTCGGCCTCGACTGTCACATCTGTGTCGATGACACATGTGTCTGGCATGTATATGGTGACGCCGCTGGCCATCAATTGCGCGACTTTGCCGCGCCTCATGTATGCATCCAGTTCAGCTAATTCGCCGCGGGTGTTGGCGCCCAGCACTTCGTGCGGGTCCTGCGCGCCAAAAGCCTGTACCCTCAATCCCGCCCTGACAAGGATCGATGCCATGTCGGTGAGGTAGTACTCGCCGTGTGGGTTCTCGGTGCTGATGCTGTCAATGTGGTTCAACAGCGCCTTCGTATCGAACGCGTAAATTCCCGAGTTAATCTCCCGAACCTTCAGTTGCGCGGGGGTCGCCGATTTGTGCTCGACGATTGCGGCAACCTCGTTGGATGCTTTGCCGTTTTTCTTTCGGCGTATGATCCGGCCGTACCCAGTAGGCTCGGCAGGTTCAGCGGTCAGAATCGTCATGGCCGGACGTTCGTGCAAATGGACGTCAAGCAAGCCCCGGATCGTCTCGGTTCTGATCAGCGGTGCGTCGCCTGAAAGGACTAGAAGCTGATCGTAAGCGGCGAATTCGTTGCGCCCCACCATTATGGCGTGGCCAGTTCCTCGTTGCTCTTTCTGCTCGACGAACCTCACCCCGGTCGCCTGAACGGCATCCTGCACCCTGTCAGCCTCGTGGCCGATTATTACGAACACGTCGGCAGGCTTCACAACCTTGGTGGCCGCTGTGACAACGTGTTCCAGCAAGCTCTTGCCGCCGACCCGGTGCAACACCTTTGGGTGGCGCGATTTCAACCGGGTACCCTTTCCGGCGGCCATGATGGCTATAGCGGTTCGGGGCTGAGGCAGATTTTCGGGAGCTTTCTTCACACTAGTCTTCCGGTGTCGCAGCCACTCTGGCGAGAGAGCGCCTTCGGGAATATTCGCTGTAGAGGATACGCATCACATCATGCGCGACGCGGTCAGTTGCGTGACGTGCCACACCGGTTTCGTCCAGGTAATCACCCAGGACAGGTTTCACGCCCAGCGACTCGATGGCATCAACGTCGGCCAGAATCTGTTCCGCGCCTTCTTTCGCATATTTTGTGCGCGTTTCGTGCGATACAGGGATGGAGTTGACGAGGGCATAATCAAAGATTGGGCAACCGGCGTGCGCATAGATCGCGCGTATGTGACCGGCTGCCGTCAGTCCAAGACTCTCATTGGCTTCCGTCATCAGGTTGCAGACGAAAACCTTCACTGCCGATGATGCCGCAATAGCTTCAGGAATGCCGTGCACCAGAACATTCGGGATGAGACTGGTGAAAAGAGATCCAGGCCCGATCGTGATCAGGTCCGCTCGAGCGATGGCCTCCAGGGTGTCGGTCAGCGGTGCGGCGTTCGCGGGTACCATCTGCAACTGCACGATTCGCTTTGTGCTTGCGGTAATGTTCGTCTCCCCATACTCGCGGGAGCCGTCGTTCATCAGCGCTTCCAGTTGCACGTTCGCCGTGGTTGCAGGGAAGATGCGACCACGAGTTGCCAGCACCTCCGAGGAGAGCTTTACCGCTTCCGCAAAGTCGTTCGTCATCGACGTCAAAGCCGTCAGGAACAGGTTCCCGAAGTTGTGGCCGTTGAGCGCCGATTCCGCTGGAAAGCGAAACTGAAAAAGCCGGGCCAGCAGGGCTTCATCTTCGGACAGTGCGACGATGCAGTTCCGGATATCGCCTGGCGGCAGGATATTGAACTCTTTCCGGAGCAGTCCGCTCGAGCCACCGTCGTCTGTGACCGTTACCACCGCTGTCAGGTCCGCAATCCTTGCCATTTCGGAATCGCTCTCGATCCCCGGCTTGGCGACAAACTGCTTGAGTCCGCGCAGAAGCGTGGACAGTCCTGTCCCGCCACCAATTGCCACAACTCGAAGGGCTGAGCCGGTCAGGTGCTCTGCCTCTTCATACTGGTTTTGCTTCTTTAACATCGAAAGGGGCCTACCGAATGCCTGAAACCGATGAGAAGGAATCCTCGGAGTTCTCGGGGTACAGCAACTCGGTGAAGCGGGGGTCATCAGCCAAGTTGTTGAAATCGGAGTCGTTACGCGCCTGGAATCGGTTGTTCGCGTTCAGACGGATCGCTTCGGCCAGATTCCTCAGGCAATCCTCGAAGTGTCCAGTCAGGCAGTCCAGCACCGCCATCCCATAGTACACGTAGTCTGAGTGCGACGCCTGTTTCAGCAATTTGTCCAGATGTTCCCGCGCTCCCACGTAGTCGCCTACGTTGATGAGCGAAACGGCATAGTCATAATGCTCTTCCGGTGACTTGAAATTCGTGGTCGAGCGCTCCAGATACTGGTTGCAGGCATTCAGGTGCACGGTCGCCCGGTCGGCCAACTCCCGGTTTGGGCCTCCGATTACCTTCTGGAACAAGGACTTAGCCTTGTCAAACTTACGCTCCTGCAACGCACGGAGCCCATCCTGATAGTGCTGTACTGCTTGTGCGAAGCCCGGATCTTCAGAAACGGTAGCTTTGGGTTGAGCCTTCGACTTCATGTGCAGAATACGCCCACTCTTAGGATTGCCCTCTTTTTTCAACGGCTTAGAAACAGAGGACTTCGTTTTGGTCAATGATTTCTTGGTCATCGCCGTGCACCCTCGGTGTTCTGGCCAAGGTGGAGAAAACCCTTGGGCGCAATGTTAAGCCGCGCCGGCAGCTGCAGCACGATTGCGACAACTTTATACGCGCACCGGTGCTGTGCGTCAACTTCCGCTCAGAGTTGGCGTATGTGTAACAGGTTCAGCGAATTGCGTCTACATTCTGCAAATCCACCTGCTTCCACTCGCCGCGAACGATCCGTTGGCGGATCTGTGACGGGGTCTTGCCCAGCCTGCTCTGTTTGTAAGTGTAATACAGTTCCTGCAGGCACACACCGCACTCGGCCGCGTGCGTCGTCTCAAAACAGCTGTGCAGGCTTTTGTGCCCCATGCGATCGCAGTAGCAGTAGCAAGGTTGCTGGTAGATGACCGCCGGAATCCTTGAGGCCAATTCGTAGGCTCGTGACTGGTAGGGGAACTGGAACGTGGGCCCCCATAGGGCATCCTTTGGCAGGATCGGCGGCACGAAGACGTCTTTTGCTGGCGGCCCAGCGTTGTAAGCCGGCACGGGCTTTCTGCTGGTGTCGCCGCCTTGCCCGAAAGCGAACAGCGCCAGCAGAAACAACGAGACAAGCGTCGCAATCCTTCTCATTCCTGACGTTCTTCTCCTGGACTGCGACGGTTTACAATGTCCAGTCCTGCGGATCGCCGGAGCATAAAGCCCGGTTCGTTCATCTAAGATGCTGTGCCAAAGCCTCAGGCTGCAGCTTAGAATGTGAACGGGGGTCTGCTCCACAGGGCGGCAGCGCACAGTCTCAGAATGTCGGTGGAAACAAGAAATTCCGAAGAACCACGTGGCTCAACGGAGAGTCTCAACGGCATCAGCCGTTGGGCACGGGATGTACTAATCTCCCTGGCCATTTCGGCCTTCATCATCATCTTCCTGTATCAGCCGGTTAAGGTCGAAGGCACCAGTATGCTCCCCGGATTGGCTGATCAGGAACGCATATTCATCAACAAGTTCGTCTATCGCTTCGAAACCATCAACCGTGGCGACATAGTGGTTTTTCGCTACCCGCGTGACCCATCCAAGAGCTACATCAAGCGCGTAGTCGGGCTGCCCGGCGACAAGATCGAGATTTCCGACGGTCGCGTCTACGTCAACGGACGCCAGCTCAGTGAGACCTACATTCCCGAACAGTACGAGGACTGGCGTTCGTACCCGGAAAACGTGGTGCCTCCGCACCACTACTTCGTCCTGGGCGACCACCGCAATCTGTCCAATGACAGCCGCGACTTCGGGCCCGTGGACGAGCAATTCATCTACGGCAAGGCCGTTTTCGTGTATTGGCCCGTCGAAAAAATGGGGACACTCCACTGATTCGCTCTGCGTGCCTGTCGTGCAGCTTGGCCTCTGGCGATCGAGAAAGGCGTCCGTGAAACGGTTCTTCTTCGCGTTGTTCCTCGCGCTGGTCGCAGCAGGGGTCAGCTTTTACCTGATCCTTTTCTGCGGGTTGAGTTTTTACCTCTTTGTCAAAGGAATCAACCCGACCGAAGCCCCCGGACTGCTCTCGGCTCTACGCACGGTCGCCCTGCCTGTGAGCCTCGCGCTCGGCGTGGTGGTATTCATACTCGGGCTTCGCCGGAAGGAATCCCAAGCGCCCGCTGTCCGCAATCAGGGCAGTGCGCTTTGACCCTCCACAGCCCCGAATGCCGGGTCTGATAAAATATCGAAAATCTGATGATTCCGGAGCGAGAATGCAGGCACTCCTTGCGCTTGAGGACGGTCGCGTCTTCCGAGGCAAAGGCTATGGAGCACAGAAGGACGGCTTAGGCGAAGTAGTTTTCAACACTTCCATCACCGGCTACCAGGAGATTTTCACCGACCCGTCCTACGCCGGCCAGATTGTTTGTCTTACTAACCCTCAGATCGGCAATTACGGAACGAACCCCGAAGACAACGAAGCTCGCAAGCCCTACATCGAGGGCCTCGTCGTACGCGAGTTCTCGCGCGTAGCTTCCAATTGGCGTTCGAGCGACGATGCCCAGGACTACCTCGAACGCTACGGCATCCCGGTCATCGCAGACATCGACACGCGCGCTCTGGTCCGCCACCTCCGCGATCACGGCGTGAAGCGCGGTGTCATTTCGCTTACCGAGCGCGACGAACACAAACTCGTCGAACGCGCCAACGCCATCCCGCCGATGGTCGGCCTCGACCTCGCAAAGGTCGTCACCACGCCCAAGTCCTACGCTTGGGACAAAGGCCCCATTGCGCTAACCGAGACCGGGGTGCCGCACGGTTCCCCCTCGGCCGAGGGTGCGTTCAACGTAGTCGCCTACGACTTCGGTATCAAGCACAACATCCTGCGCATGCTCACGGGCGAACGCTGCAACCTGACCGTCGTCCCTGCTCACACCAGCGCCGAGGACGTACTCGCACTCAAGCCCGACGGCGTTTTCCTCTCCAACGGCCCCGGCGACCCCGAACCGGTCACCTACGCGCAGAAGAACATCCAGAAGCTCATGGGCCGCGTGCCCATCTTCGGCATCTGCCTCGGCCACCAGTTGATCGGCCTCGCACTTGGCGGCAAGACGTACAAACTCAAGTTCGGCCACCACGGCGGAAACCATCCGGTGAAGCAACTCGACACCGGCAAAATCGAAATCACCGCGCACAACCACAACTTCGCCGTCGATCCCGACTCACTCAAGCAAAGCGAAGTCGAACTGACCCACGTCGATCTCAACGACAACACGCTCGAAGGCCTACGGCACCGGTCGTTGCCGCTCTTCAGCGTTCAGTATCACCCCGAGGCGTCACCCGGCCCGCACGACTCGCATTACCTGTTCAAGGATTTCGTGAAGATGATGGAGGAGTGGAAGGGGAAGTAGGAAGGCCGAAGGCTGAACGAAGAAACGAGAGTGCTTTGAAAGGCCACGGCTTTAAAGTGCCGTACGAGGCGATGCAAGGTTTGAAAGGGCGCGGCTTTAAGTGCCGTGCGAAGCGATGCCAAGGTTTGAAAGGGCACGGCTTCAGCCGTGCCGTATGCAGCGCAAATCAAGCGGCTTTAGCCGCTGAGGTACAGAGTTGAAGCTTACGAGAGAGCCGGCGACGAACAACGGCCAAACCTACTTCGTGACCTCACGGACATGGGGTAGCCGCGAACTGTTTCGCAACCCGCGCTGGGCCGATCTCTTTCTCGATACGCTTCAAAAATCCCGCGGCCAGGCCTACCTTCTGCACGAATTCGTGGTCATGCCCGATCACTTTCACGTGATCATCACTCCTGTCGTCACGCTCGAGCGCGCAGTGCAATACATAAAGGGCGGGTTCTCCTTCCGAGCGAAAAAGGAGCTTGGGTCAACCATGGAAGTCTGGCAGCGCGGATTCTCGGACCACCGCATTCGAGATCCCCAGGATTATGCGATTCATCTCGCTTATCTACGCGGCAATCCCGTGAAGAAGGGATTGTGCGCGACAGCGGAGCAGTTTCCGTACTCATCATCAAGCGGGCGTTGCGATTTAGATATCGCACCTCAGCGGCTGAAGCCGCTGCCCACTGGCGACCAATGCGGCACGGCTCAAGCCGTGCCCTTTCAAAGCGCAGGAAATAGCCTATAAATGCCACGTCGCAACGACATCTCGAAAATCCTTGTGATCGGCTCTGGTCCGATCGTGATTGGCCAGTCGGCTGAGTTTGATTATTCCGGCACGCAGGCCTGCAAGGCCCTGAAGGCCGAAGGCTATGAGGTCGTGCTGGTGAACTCGAACCCGGCGACCATTATGACCGACCCGGAGACCGCCGACCGCACCTACGTTGAGCCGCTGACGCGCGAATATCTCGAAGAGATCATCCGCCTAGAAGCCGAGATGATGGCTGGTGCGCACGAAAAGCAGATCCCTCGCTCCGCTCGGGATGACAATGCAAAGGAAACCGGAGAGGGCGCGAATGGTGCGGCGCCGTTCCGCGGCTTCGCCCTTCTTCCCACCGTCGGCGGGCAGACCGCGCTCAACCTCGCCGTCGAACTCGCCGATTCCGGCGTTCTGGACAAGTTCGGCGTTCAACTCATCGGCGCACAACTGCACGCCATCAAGAAGGCTGAAGACCGCCTGCTCTTCAAAGACGCCATGCAGCGCATCGGTCTCGACGTGCCGCGATCGCAACTGGTCGACAACCTGAAAGATGGCCTCGACTTTTCCGCAAAAATCGGTTTTCCGGTCATTCTCCGGCCTTCGTTCACCCTCGGCGGCACCGGCGGCGGCATCGCCTACAACAGGGAAGAACTGCTCGAAATCCTTGCGCGCGGCATCGATCTCTCGCCCGTTCATGAAGTTCTCCTTGAAGAATCCGTTCTCGGCTGGAAAGAGTTCGAGCTTGAGGTGATGCGTGATCTCGCCGACAACGTCATCATCATCTGCTCCATCGAGAACTTCGATCCCATGGGCGTCCACACCGGTGACTCCATCACCGTTGCCCCCGCCCAGACGCTGACCGACCGCGAATACCAGATCATGCGCGACGCCGCCATCAAGGTCATCCGAGAGATCGGCGTCGAGACCGGCGGATCCAATATCCAGTTCGCCGTCCACCCGCAGACCGGACGAATGATCGTCATCGAGATGAACCCGCGCGTGTCGCGATCATCGGCGCTGGCCTCGAAAGCCACGGGTTTCCCGATTGCGAAGATTGCCGCCAAACTCGCCGTCGGCTACACGCTCGACGAGATCCCCAACGACATCACGCGCAAGACTCCGGCCTGCTTCGAGCCGACGCTCGACTACGTCGTGGTCAAAATCCCCAAGTTCCAGTTCGAGAAATTTCCCGGAGCCGACGAGAGCCTCGGCCCTCAGATGAAGTCGGTCGGCGAAGTAATGGCCATCGGCCGCACCTTCAAGGAGGCACTCTTCAAGGCCATCCGTTCGATGGAGACCGGCAAGAGACTCGGCGCGGAGAAGATCGAGCCACGCATTCTGACCAAGCGCCTCGTATCGCCGCATCCCGAGCGGCTTTCTTACCTGCGTTACGCGCTGAAGATCGGCATGACCGTCGAGGAGATTGCCGAACTCACCAACATCGATCCGTGGTTCCTGTGGCAGTTGAAGGAAGTTACCGACTGGCAGACTGAACTGGGCAACCTGCAACCCGACTCCGTTGGCGAAGAGGAACTGCGTCGCTCAAAACGCATGGGTATCTCCGATGAGCGAATCGCGGATGTCCTCGATCTTGGTGACGGCCGTGGCGCCGCCGAAAAGGTGCGTCACGCACGCGAGGGACTCGGCGTCAGGCCCGTTTACAAGCAGGTGGACACCTGCGCCGCGGAGTTCGAAAGTTACACGCCTTATCTCTACTCGACCTACGAAGAAGAAGACGAGGCGCCACCGACCGACAAGAAGAAAGTCATGATTCTCGGCAGCGGTCCCAATCGCATAGGGCAGGGAATCGAGTTCGACTACTGCTGCTGCCACGCCTCCTTCGCCCTTCGGGCCGACGGCTACGAGACCATCATGGTCAACTGCAACCCGGAGACCGTCTCGACCGACTACGACACCAGCGACCGCCTCTACTTCGAACCGCTCACGCTCGAAGATGTGCTTGCCGTTTATCAGCACGAGAGCGGGCAGAACAGCAGGTCCCTCGACTCCGCCGCGAAGCGCGGCTCCGCTCGGGATGACGGAAACGCTCCCGGCGCACCGGTCGGCGTTCTCGTTCAATACGGCGGACAGACTCCGCTCAACCTCGCGCTGCCTCTCAAGGCCGCTGGCGTTCCGATCATCGGCACCTCTCCCGAGTCGATCGACTTGGCTGAAGACCGCAAGCGCTTCGGCAAACTGCTTGAGGAACTCGACATCCCGCAGCCTCCGGGAGCCACCGCCACCAGCATCGAAGAGGCGCTGGCCGCCGCCAATCGCGTCGGCTACCCCGTGCTCGTGCGGCCATCGTACGTCCTTGGCGGACGCGCCATGGTCATCGCCTACGACGATGCAAGCGTTGAGCAATACATGAAGCAGGCCGTCGAGTACTCGCAGGACCGCCCGGTTCTCGTGGACCACTTCCTCGAGGAAGCCATCGAAGTCGATGTCGACTGTCTCTCCGACGGCGAGGACGTCGTCATCGCCGGCATCATGCAGCACATCGAAGAGGCGGGCATCCACTCCGGCGATTCCTCCTGTGTCCTGCCGGCCGTCGACATCGCGCCGCAACTGCTGGAAACCATCCGCGACTACACGTTCAAGCTTGCCCGCGCGCTGAAGGTAGTGGGCCTGATGAATGTGCAGTACGCCATCCAGCGCGATAAAGTCTACGTAATCGAGGTGAACCCTCGCGCCTCGCGTACTGTGCCCTACGTTTCAAAGGCCACAGGCGTCCCCATCGCGAAGATCGCAGCTCGCCTCATGACCGGACGCAAACTGCGCGAATTCCTGCCAGAGAACATTAAGCATCGGTCCGACCTCGACACCGGCAGCTACTATTACGTAAAGTCTCCCGTCTTTCCGTGGTCGAAATTCCCGGGGGTCGATACGGTCCTCGGGCCCGAGATGAAATCAACCGGCGAAGTGATGGGCGTCGCCGACAACTTCGGCGAAGCCTTCGCGAAAGCACAACTCGCCGCCGGACAGCGCCTGCCCACGGGCGGCAACGTGTTCCTCAGCCTCAATGATCGCGACAAGCCCTATGGTCCCGAACTCGCTCGCCGCTTCGTCGAACTCGGGTTCAAGGTGGTTGCGACACGCGGCACTGCCAGGGTTCTGCGCAATGCCGGCATCGAGGTCGAGAGTGTCTTCAAGGTGAAGGAAGGCCGCCCGAATGCGGTCGACCTCATCAAGGGAGACAAGTTGCAGCTGGTCATCAACACGCCAACGGGCCAGGACCCATGGTTCGACGAGAAGGCGATCCGTCGTGCCGCCGTGATCAGCCGCATTCCAACCATCACCACCGTTGCCGCAGCACGGGCAGCCGCCGAGGGTATCGCCGCCATGCAGCGCGGCAAGATCAGCGTACGCGCACTTCAGGAACTGCACCGCGCGAGGGAAGCAGCCGCACGTTAATCGCACGTGTGCGACAGATCCTGTGGCGAACGGGATTGCGCAGAGATCGTGAAGCGATTGTGCAGTGATTGTGTGGGGACGGGGCTGTGCCCCGTCCCAGTTATGCGGGCAGCCGCCTATCGACCCTCTAGAAAGTCTTCTTCCCAGAATTCGTTTGCGCGCCGCGACCCCAACCCGCGCGGTTCCTGTTCCAGTGCGCGCAACTGAACCCGGCGGATCTTGCCGGAAATTGTCTTGGGCAGTTCTGAAAACTCGATACGCCGAATTCGCTTATACGGGCCAAGCCTTTCGCGGACAAACGCGAAGATCTGGCGGGCAACATCCCGCGAAGGCTGGAGTCCCGGTTTCAAGGTGATGAACGCTTTCGGCACATTCCACCGAACCGGGTCTGGACTGGGTACGACGGCTGCCTCGGCCACCGCGTCGTGCTCTATCAGGGCGCTCTCCAGTTCGAACGGGCTTAGGCGGTAATCCGAGCTCTTGAAAACATCATCCGCGCGCCCGATGTACGTGTAATAGCCATCCTCGTCGCGGCGGGCGACGTCGCCGGTCCGGTAATACCCGCCTTCGGTTACCTGTGCCGTCCGCTCCGGATCGTCGATATACCCGGCCATCAGGCTCACTGGTATCTCGGGACTGATCTTCAAACAGATTTCGCCGTCGTTCGATTCGCGGCCGTCAGGATCGAGCAGAACCACCTTGTGACCCGGCGACGGCTTCCCGACTGCCCCCGGCTTCACTTTCTGGCCCGGAAAATTCCCCAGCAGGCAGACATTCTCGGTCTGGCCGAAACCATCTCGGATCGTGACGCCCCACGCTACCCGCACTCTCTCGATGATTTCCGCGTTCAGTGGTTCACCAGCGCCGGCCAAATCCCTGATTTTCACCGGGTACGACTTGAGGTCTTCCAGCACAAGCATGCGCCAGACTGTCGGCGGGGCGCACAGCGTAGTAACGCCGCAACGCACTATCGTCTCCAATGTGGCGCGGGCATCGAACCGCCCGTAGTTGAACACGAAGTTGGTTGCGCCGGCATTCCACGGCGCGAAGAAGCTGCTCCATGCATGCTTCGCCCAGCCCGGCGAACTGATGTTCATGTGCACGTCATCCGGCCGTATTCCAATCCAGTACATGGTCGCCAGATGTCCAACCGGGTAGCTCTGGTGAGTATGCAGCACGAGCTTTGGAACCGCCGTCGTGCCCGACGTGAAATACAGCAGAAACGGGTCGGTCGCCTTCGTGGGTCCATCCGGCTCGAACTCGCCGGATTCCTCATAAGCGCCGTCATAAGACGTCCATCCGGCTCGTTCTTCGCCATAACAGATGCGGGTATATCTACCCGCCAGACTCGCGAATCTATCGACAGAACTGCTCATCGCGATAACGTGCTTTGCATGGCCGCGGTCCAGCCGGTCGCGCAGGGCATTCGGTGTG
>JAEZPW010000233.1 GCA_023441255.1 Acidobacteriota bacterium | reverse complement strand
TGAGCGCTATCCGTGAACACGTGTTGAACGGCCTCGAAACTGCCGGACAGAAGAGTCTCCCCTCCATGCTTGAAGAAGGCGAGTGGAAACTCAGCGGCGCGGAAGTGACCGTCAGTGTGGCGTCGTCGCTTACGGTGGTCGACCTGATGGTCACCACCGAAGCACAACGGCTGTTGAACCAGTTCGCCTCGGCCGCGGCAGCCAGGCCTTTGAAGGTGAAAGTCGTCGGTGGAGCAACATCCGTGGCTGCTCCCCAACCGCGGGCCGCGGGTAACGGCGGCAGCGCCCGTTCGCGAGCGGCGCAAGACCCCATCGTTCAGAAGATGGTCGAGAAGTTCAGCGGAGAAATCCGCACCGTGATAGATCAGAAGAAAGGCTGAAGTTAGCGAGGATCTTATGGGTGGCTTCAACCCCAGGCAATTGCAGGAAATGATGTCGGCCGCGCGGAAGCAGTATGAAGATCTGCAGCGCAAAATGGCCGAAACCGTGGTCGAGGGCTCCGCCGGTGGCGGAAGCGTCACGGCAAAGATGAACGGGCAAAAGAACGTCCTCAGCATCAAGATCGAACCGGACGTCATTCAGTCCGGCGACATCGAGATGCTTCAGGACCTCGTGACCGCCGCCGTCAACGATGCAGCGCGCAAGATCGATGAAGTCATGCAGTCGAACGTGGGCGGAATGCTCGGCGGATTGCAGGGCCTTTTCTAATTGCAGATTGCAGATTGTAGATTGCAGATTGTTGTGGCGCGGTTGGGAGTGGTATTCAATCTGCAATCTTCAATCTGAAATCCAGAAATTCTTATGTCTCGTTTCGCCGAGCCAATGGCTCGACTTATAGAAGAACTGAAGAAGCTTCCCGGCGTCGGCAGCAAAAGCGCGCAGAGGCTGGCCTTTCACATACTGCGTTCCAGCGACGAAGATGCCGAGGCACTCGCCGCCGCTGTCCGCGACGTCAAGGCCAAGCTGCGTCTGTGCTCGGTCTGCAACAACATCACCGACGTTGACCCGTGTGTCTTCTGCACCAATGCCACACGAAACCAGCATCTTGTGTGCGTGGTGGAAGAACCGACCAACATTGCCGCGATTGAAAAAACGCGCAATTACAATGGCGTTTACCACGTCCTTCATGGATCGCTTTCTCCGCTGCACGGTATCGGTCCCGACCAACTCCGCATCTCCAGTCTCGTCCGCCGCGTAGATGCCGGCCAGATAGAAGAACTCATCCTCGCCACTAATCCGACGGTCGAGGGCGAAGCTACTGCGGTCTACATTTCCAACCTGGTAAAGCGGCCCGGCGTGAAGGTCACCCGCATTGCCACTGGCATTCCGGCCGGCGCCGACATCGAGTATGCCGACGAAGTGACTATGCTGAAGGCAATGGAAGGCCGGCGCGAACTCTGATCCTGAAAATTTTCTGTGGCTAAATCGAATGCCCTTCCACTCAGGAAGGGCATCGATGAACTGTCTGTGACGATCGAAGTCGCCTACCCCCTCAATTTGGCCAGCAGGTCCGCGGGGTGCACAGGCTTCGCCAATATTTCAAATTCGTGCCCCTGGGCTCGGGCGCTTTCCAGCAGGTCCGCCGTGGCGGCCTGCCCCGAAAACAACAATATCTTGCAGGTCGGCAGGAACGAGCGAATGCTGATGGCCGCCTCGATTCCGTTCATATCTGGCATGATCACGTCGCTGATGATCAGGTCAGGCTGCACCGCGCGCGCGCGTTCGACCGCCCCCGTTCCCGTGTATACGGGCGACGCATCGTAACCATGCTGGTTCAGGATCATAGCAAGTGTATCTGCAATCACCCGTTCATCGTCTACGACCAGGACCTTGGGTCTCGGCCTCTTTGCGTCCATTCACCGGCTCCTGGGAGCGTGCTCACAACCCTGAATTATAACCGACACAAACTCTCCCGCTCCGCCTCGGCTTTCGATGCCTGGATGGGAGCGCTGTGGCAGCACGACACTTCCGCTATTTCAAGTTCGCTGTTCGAACATTTCAGATACCGCAGAAAACGTCAAAAACCTTGATCTAAACCGCGCACCCGCAGCATCAAATCTCGAGACATGCTAGTCCGCGGGTTGTCCCGCAGACCCAATTTTGAAGCGGTTTTTTGGTAGTATATTTGGGCTCGCCGCCGGAACCGTTCTTTCTATACAACAGCATAGCTAATTGCCGCATCTATTCTCTTGCGGCCTGTATAAGGCATTGACGACAGCAAAGAAAATACTGGCTCCCGGACTATCTGAAGCAGAGGCGATTGATCGGGCCAAGCAGGGCGATTCTCAGAGCTTTGAGGCTCTGTACGGCCTGCATAAACGGCGCGTTTATTCGCTCTGTTTGCGGATGACAGGGAACACCGCCGAAGCGGAAGACCTGACGCAAGAGGCGTTTTTGCAGCTTTATCGCAAGATCAGCACCTTCCGCGGCGAGTCGGCGTTCTCGACGTGGCTCCATCGGCTGGCCGTGAACGTGGTGCTCATGCACCTGCGTAAGAAGGGCCTTCCGGAGGTCTCTCTTGAAGAGAGCATGGAGCCCCAGCAGGAAGACGGGCCCAAGAAGGATATTGGCGCCCGTGACAATGTCTTGGCGGGATCGATTGACCGTGTCAATCTGGAACGCGCAATCGAAAGTTTACCGCCCGGGTACCGTATCATTTTCGTGCTGCATGACATCGAAGGATACGAGCACAACGAAATTGCCGAGATGATGGGTTGTAGCATCGGCAATAGCAAGTCTCAGTTACACAAAGCGCGCATGAAATTGCGCGACCTTCTCAAGATCAGCAGAGCCGAAAAGGCCGTCAGGCACTGAGAAGGACAATGAAATCTGGACCCGGCGGAACATTGCCGGTGACGTACCGGGGAGAGAGGATCACATGACCTGCGCCGAGTTTCAGAGAGTTTTACCGGACATCATCGAGACCGGCGGTACCGCCGAGCAGGAGGCGCATCTTAGGTCCTGCCAGATTTGCTCCGACCTTGTGTCGGATCTGCGCTACATCGCCGAAGCTGCAAAACTTCTCGTTCCCATGGAAGAGCCGAGCCCGAAAGTCTGGAGTGGCATCGAACGGGCCCTCGAAAAAGAGGGATTAGTGCGCCCAGCCGGGCATGGGAGGCGCCTTCTAGGATCTCATCGTTGGGGTGCCATCACAGGCTTTCCCCACTAGCTCGCCCTGGCAGTTCACTTCAGTTCAAAACGTACCGCTCACGCCCTAATGAGTGTCCGCCTTCGTTCGCTCGGGCAACTTACCCTCTGCTCTCAGGCACATAAGGGCTTGCAAACACGAAAGCTTTGACCCACTATTCCGTTCAGGAATATGGTCATCCCGAAATTCCAAGTCTCGGAATCTGAGAAGACGCGTCTGTGTCCGACTTCCCTGTTCCTCGTCGGCTTCATGGGCGCCGGCAAGACAACGGTTGGACGTGTGCTTGCTTGCCGACTTGGGTGGAATTTCATTGATCTCGACGATCGAATCGAGGCTGCCGAAGGACGACGAGTGGCCGATATCTTTGCGGCCGGTGGCGAACCGGCATTCCGCGTAGCGGAAGCACAGGCCCTGACGAGGGTCATCGTCGAACTGCAGCAAGGACTCGAAGCTGTTGTCGCCCTGGGCGGCGGTGCCTTCGCCCAGCCTCGCAACACGGAGGCAATCAGGGCCACGCGCGTTCCGGTCATTTTCCTCGACGCTCCCGCGCAGGAGCTTCACCAGCGCTGTGCGCCCGCAGGGGCCTCTCGGCCGCTGTTCCAGGATCGGGATGCCTTTTTCAGACTTTATCGGGCTCGGAAGAGCAGTTATCTGCAAGCCGACTTTCGCGTGGACACTGCCGGGAAGTCAGTTCCGGAGGTTGCGGCCGAGGTCCTCGCCTTGTTAGGAGTGAGCGGTTCATGACACGCAGATTTTTAGTTTCTGCCTTATCCCCCGTCTTGGTGGCGGTCTCGATTCTGTTCACCACGTCCCCGGCAAGCGCCGGCAAGAAGAACGAAAAGGCCGTGGTCGACTCCGGCTCTTTCGGCGTCTTCATCAACGGCAAGCGGGTCGCAACCGAAACTTTCAGCATTCGCCAGGACACCGACTCAAGCACCACGGTATCCGAGTTCAAGGCAGAAGACGGTTCGAGCAAACAGAAGGCGGAACTCCAGCTCTCTTCTTCGGGAGACCTTCAACGCTACACATGGCGCGAGCTAAGCCCCGGCAAGGCGCAGGAGATTGTCGAACCCGCCGACCAGTTTCTCGTCGAGCACATCACGCCCAATCCTCCCGAAAAGCCGAGTGAGCAACCGTTCCTGCTGCCTGCCTCCACGCTCGTTCTCGACGACTACTTCTTCAGCCATCGCCAGATCCTGGCGTGGCGGTATCTTGCCCAATCCTGCGGTGGAACCATAGCCCCGAACTGCAAATTGCCCAAGGCCGACTTCGGTGTTGTTGTTCCCCGCCAGCGGCTTTCCTCCATGGTGAGCATGACGTATGCCGGCAAGGAAACCGCACGCGTCCACAATGCCGAGCGTCAGCTACACCGGTTCGACCTGAGCTCAGAGGGCCAGCAGTGGGCTCTCTACCTCGATGATCAGCTCAGGGTCGTTCGCATCGTCATCTCCTCCGAGAACACAGAAGTCGTGCGCGATTGACGGTTTTGAGAGCCGGAGCTGCGTCATTAGCGGCTCCGGACTGGCGCATCCGGCCCGATGACAACTTGCGCTCCTGCTTCAGTCATCTACCTTACGATTGCCAGTCCTTGACCAACGTGTTTCGCGGGTGCTCATCACCATTCTGCTGTTTGCAGCTGCTCTGGCCTTCATCTGGGCGGCTCGCAAGACGCTGATTGCTTTTCTGTTTGCAATCTTCTTCGCCTATTTGATAGATCCTCTCGTAGAGCAGCTACGCACCCGGGCTAAGCTCACCCGTGGCAAGGCCATTGCAGTCGTCTATCTAGCCATTTTTGCCGCCCTCGGGGTCCTGCTGCTGTTCATCGGCCCGAACATTGTGGATGAAGCGCAGAAACTGGCTGGCACACTCCCTGACTTGTACGAGAAGATCGCCAGCGGTCAGATCGCGTGGCAACTCGGCTCGCAACGAGGCTGGAGTCACGAGACGAGTCTTAAGATTCAGCAGTTCCTCGCCAGCCATCGTGAAACGATTGTCCAGTTGGCTGGAGATTTCGCCCATCGCCTCGCCGAAACCGGCAAGAATGCCTGGTGGCTGGTTCTGATTCCCATTCTGGCCGTTTTTTTTCTCAAGGATGGGGCCAAGTTCAGCGCGAGCTTACTCGACATCTTCGAGCGCCGGCGCCAGCGCGAATTTGCCGACGCCGTCATCAAGGATGTTCACGTGATGCTTGCGCACTACATCCGCGCGCAACTCATT
>JAEZPW010000155.1 GCA_023441255.1 Acidobacteriota bacterium | reverse complement strand
TGCGGGAACTGCACTTCGAACGCAAGCTGCGCATTGTGTTCCGCCGCAACGGATCGTTGTCGCATGCGGCTCGCGCATTCCTGAAAGTCGCCCAGACCTTCGCTGAGCGACGCGGCGAACCTTACCTTTACCGCAACGACTGAGCGGCCGCGGCGTGCGCGCCGTGCGTAGACATAGGGGTTAGCTCGTGCGGTGCTGAGGGAACGGAGAGCATCTCTTTCACTTTCCTGAGCAGCTCGTGTAGTGCGAAGGGTTTCGGGAGAAACGCTGCGCCGGCACAGATGCTCTCGCGAAGCTCAACATCGTCGCTGTACCCCGACATGAAGATGACCTTCAGCCCGGGAATGCGCGCCGTGAGGCCTTGTGCCAGTTCGCGGCCGCCCATGCGAGGCATCGACACGTCGGTGAGCAGAAGGTCGATCTCGTCAAGGCGCTGAGCCGCGACGCTCATGGCATGTTCACCATTGTTCGCCGTCATGACCTGGTAGCCGTGAGCTTCGAGCAACTCGGCAACCGCGGTCCGGAGCGACGGTTCATCCTCCGCCAGGAGGACGGTTTCATTGCCGATCGGGGCTGACATGTCGCTGCTCATGGCGGGAGCTGCGCTCGTCGTCTGAGCGTTGACGTAGGGCAGAAAAATGCGGAAGGTACTGCCGCAACCGGGAGCACTCTCGACCTGCACGGAGCCTTCTGACTGCTTGACGATGCCGTACACGGTGGCCAGGCCGAGCCCGCTGTGCTTCCCTTTCTGCTTCGTGGTGAAGAACGGCTCAAACAGGTGAGCCAGCACCTCGGCGTGCATACCAGAGCCATTGTCCCTGACGGAGAACATTGAGTACTGTCCGGGGCGAATGCCGGCCGGAGCATCGCTGGCGGTGAAGGTAACCACCTCGGTGGAGACGTCGAGCGCGCCGCCGTCGGGCATGGCATCGCGAGCGTTGATACACAGGTTCATGAGCACCTGCAGGATCTGCGACGGGTCCGCCGTGGTGGTGCAAGGAACTCGTGTGGCCTGAAACGTCAGCTCGATGGAGTCGCCGATCAGGCGGTGGATGAGATTCATAGCGTCCGCGACAACAGCGTTCAAGTTCAGCAGTTGTGGCGCGCGCATCTGCCGCCGCCCAAACGCGAGAAGCTGCTGCGTGAGGGTTGCGGCGCGGTCGCATGTCTTGATGATCTCGTCAATGCGCTTGCGGCGGCGATCCTCGGGAGCGAAGCTGGACTGCAGCAGTTCGCTTCCCATGCGAATGACCAGCAGCATGTTGTTGAAATCGTGTGCTACGCCACCGGCGAGTTGGCCAATGGCTTCCATCTTCTGCGACTGCTGTAATTCATGCTGTAATTCATGCTGCCTCGTGATGTCTTCAGCGGTGCACTCGAAGAATTGACGATCTGGCTGGCCGCAAACGCGTCCGCTAAAGCGGACAACCATGGGCGTGCCGTCCTTGCGTTTCCATTCGAGTTCCATGCCTGTGATGGACTGTTCTTTCAGGAGCCGTTCGACCATGGCAGCACGGTCCCCGGCACGGAGGTAGATGTCGGCGGCGGACGCAAGCCGGTGTAACTCCTCGGGGCTGTCGTAACCGAGCATTTTCACCAGAGCTGGATTCGCGGCCAGCAGCTTGCCCTCAATAGTGGAGCGATACATTCCGAACGGCGCATTCTCGAACAGCGAACGGAAAGCGGCTTCCGACGTTTGAAGCGCTTTGATTGCCTGGGCCTGCTGCGCCTGTGCTTCCTTAAGGCTGGTGACGTCGATCATGCCGCCGCAAACACGAACGGCACGGCCGCGTTCGTCCCGAAAGATGACTCCACGGTCCAGAACCCAGGCATAAGAGCCGTCCGCACGCTGAAAACGGTACTCGCCGCTCCAGGAAGAATCCTGGTTCCGCACTGCCGCGAAGAGCGAACTTGCGATGTCTTCGCGGTCATCGGGGTGCACGTGCATTCGCCAGAAGTCGTGCGCGAGTGCCTCTTCCAGGGAATACCCGTAGCCTTCGACAAACTCGGGGTTGAACCACGTGAAGTCGCTGGCCAGGTCCCAACTCCAGATTCCGGCGTTTGTAGCAACCGCAATCGCGCGAAAGAACTGCTCCGCGTCCTTGCGGGCTGCGACTTCGCGACGGAGGCGATTGTGCATTCGCCTGCTCATTCCGACCACGACACGGCAGCCGACGGCCGACAAGAAGCCAACGAACACCACAGTCGCCACATGCCCTGCGTGGTCAGTCATTCCCGGCATGAGCGTATGCCGTGCAAGCTGGTAAACCGCCGTCACAGCGGCTCCCACAACCGCCGCCCAAAGGCAGGCGAAGCAAGTCAATTCCGCAGGGCGGGGGCGTTCAGAGACTCGTGAGGAACGGTTCTCCTGGTTCATGGGTAAAGGGCCGCACCCGGGCGTGCACCCAGATCTTTTACAAGGGCCATATCCTCTAATCGGGGAGTCGCGAATTTCGAACAGGCTTATCTGCGAGAAATGGGTGACGTAAGTAACGGTGGGAAGCGGAGCTGCAACGCGGCACTGCAAGCCCGGGCATTCAACGTGAACCTTGTTAGGGTGAAGCCGACAGAATTACCAGCCGCCCGCGGCCTTTGTATCGAAGTACTCGATCAATCGGGTCTCGGCGATGTTCCGAATGGCTTTGCGGAACCCGGGGCTCCAGCGGGTCCACGTACCAGTCGCCCAGACGAGGGAGTCACCATCGCGGTGCATGAGTTTTGCGTTCAGGTCCGTGAGTGCCCTGCTCAGAATGGCTTCAGTCCACCACTCCACCGTCCATTCGCCGGAGTCAAAGCCTGACGCGGCGACGACTGTGGAATCGAGAGCCGCGAATTCGGCTTTCCCTTCGGCGCGGCGCTTGCGGAAAAAGTTGCGGAAGCGTGTGGCCAGCGTGACCAGCGGCGCACGGCCCTGATGGTCTGCGATCAGCGCCATGTCGCGAAGAAGCAGAAGCGCGAGAGGGTCGCGAAGTCGAATCTGCCAGATGGCATCCAGCAGGGCATGGTCCCACGTGCCGGCGTTCATCGCATTACCTCTTGTAAGCTGCCCGATTCGGGTTGCACCAGAGCTGGCTTAAAACCTACCATACGCGGCCAGAGTTGTGGGGCCTCCCTGTGCTCAGCGTTCGATCGTGATCGTGGTTTTCGTCGCCGTTCTGGCGTCCAACTCTGCCAGTCACATCCTTCCTTATTCAATGAGGTACCCGGATTCAGAGCGACGGTCAGGGTCGAATTTCGCCCCTGAATCTGCCCGGCAATGTCACGCATCTTGTACTGCGGTTTCACATAGCAATGGCATTCGGCTTCTAGAAGGAGAGATCAATGTCAGCTGTTAAGGAACAGGGTTCGAATCCCCGGATCGTGAACGGCGTTAACGTCAACCAATTGTTCAACACGGTTGATGCCGTCAAGGCCACTCCCGGTGTTGCCAAATTCAAGTTCCACCTGCAGAACAAATGGATCGACGGCGGACATAACCGCTCCACGGTGGATAATTTCCACGGCGGCGGAAACGAGGTGACCCGGACGCAGACGTTCACGCTCGAGGCCGACGAGCCCCCCTTGTTGCTGGGTCGCGATCTGGGTCCCAATCCGGTGGAGTACCTGCTTGCGGGACTTACCTCGTGTGTGACTACCTCGATCATCTACCATGCGGCTTCGCGCGGCATAAAGATCGACGAGATCGAATCCTACCTCGAGGGAGACATCGACCTGCGCGGCTTCCTTGGCCTTGACAAGAACGTCCGCCGCGGATTCCAGAACATTCGCATGAATTTCAAGATCAAAGCTGACGCCACCGACAAGGAGCTTCAGGAGATCGTCAATCT
>JAEZPW010000150.1 GCA_023441255.1 Acidobacteriota bacterium | reverse complement strand
CGATGGTGGCAAATCGGTCGTGGGCAGCCGAATGGAATCTTTTTATGGCGGCGAGAGTTTCAGCGCCGACTTGCATGGTGATGTTGACGACACGTTCGACTCCGCACTCGTCCATCACTTTTAATACAGCGGCGGGTTCCTGGGCATCGAGATGGTTGTGGTAATCAATGACGGGGAACTTCGCCCGCGTTATCTCATGCACCGGCGTAACCAGCATCGAACGCGGCTGGAAATCGCTGAGGCGGAGGTTGACCTCGGCTTTCGCCGTCACCATGGCGATGAACTTGTCCTGTCCAGCCGTGTCAGTCATTGTGGCTCCTCTGCTCGGTGAGACGGCTGAACATGACTCGAAGGTCTTTGTAGCCTTTCACCGTCACGACAGCGGTTATGGCGGCGAATGAAACTCCCGCGATCACAAGCCACACGGTCCAGAAGATCTGCCAGTAGTTCATTCGGCCTCCTTCAATGCGGGTGCAAGATTCAAGCGGTCCGCAGGCGATCGCTTTCCGACCAGGGAGCCGACCACAAGGCCCAGCCCGGCTAGGCCGAACGCCGCGAATCCGGTGATGTTTTCGCTCCAGTGCAGAAAGAAGAACGGGATTATCGCTCCGGCTGCGCCCATCAGCATGGCGAGATAGCCACCGGTCGTGTTCGCACGCTTCCAGTACAGCCCTCCAATCACGCAGATAAACGTACCGGCCAGGTAGATCGTTCCCGTAATGTTCAGGTAGAGGTAAACGGCTCCGGGCGGCGTGTAGTACAGGCCCCAGAACATCAGGAACAAGCCGACAAACAGGTTTGCCAGCCGGTTGACGAAAATCTGGCTACGCGAGCTGAGAGGTGGTTTGCCCATCTGTTCGCGCATGGGAAGAATAATGTCCTGCGAAATCACGGCGCTCCAGCCCAGCAGGTAGGAGCTGTTCACCGACATCGTCGCCGCCAGCATCCCCGCGACCACGATCCCCTTGATGCCCGGTCCAAGAATGTTCGCCAGCATGGCCGGCATGGCTTCGATCGGCTGCAGCGTGTGTCCGTTCACAACCGGCAGTGGTACCCCGTTGCTGATCGCACCGACGCCGAAAAGCGTCAGAGCGGCGGCGCCCCACAGCATGGGCAACATGCCGCGCCCCAGAAAGATGAATCCCGTCCAGGTCATTACGCGCTTCGAGGTCTCCGGGCTCTTGGTGGAGAACATGCGCATGGCCGTCGTCTGCCAGCAGGTGTGGATGGAAAACCACAACAGGACCTGCCAGACAAGGAACGTGAGTCCGAACTTCGGATTCTGAATGGGATTGAATCCGGCGCTTCCCATCGTGCTGGAGACCTTCGCGACGATGTTGCCCCAGCCCGCGTGATACACGGCATAGATCGAAACCAGGATAGTCGCCACCGACAGGAGCACGTACTGGATGAAGTCGGTGATGACGACGGCCACCATGCCGCCGACCACGGTGTACAGCAGTTCAAGCAGAAGAATGGCGGTCATCACGCCGACGAGATAACGGCTGTCGATGCCGCTAACAATCGTCAGGAACTCTCCTTCGATCTTCAGGAAGACGCCCATGTTGAGGATGCCGCCGACGGCGACGAGAATCCCCGCAAGCAGGCGCAGGCCACGGCTGTACTTGCGCTCGAAATACTCCGGCACTGTCATCAGCTTGAGCGCGCGGAAGCGGCTGACCACCAGGCCGGTTCGTCCGACGATGATCATCACAAGGCCCGAGATCAGTGCGGCGGCGAAGGCGGCGAAGCCGTACTTATACCCCAGCTCGCCGTTGTACATGAACGTGATCGTGCCGATCTCGGTGGCGGCAAGGGTGGCAATGCCGACGTACATGCCGAGTTCTCGTCCGGCCACCAGATAATGCGAAACGTTGCCGATGTACTTCTTGCCTATGAGTCCGACGGCAACGGACAACACGAGATAGACGACGACAATCGACCAGTCAATAGCGGCGAAGTGCATTTAGGTTGTGTCCTCAGCGGGCGGCCTTTGCCCGCGGATGTTCCTGCCTGTCTGGCTGTAAATGAGTCAGTGCTCGCCTTGTGGCCATGCATTGTGATGCTGCAAGTGACTTGCGCAACCTTTCGAAAACAGTTTCGCAAAGTTTCATATCTGTTTTCATTTCAGCCGAAGTGTAATACACTCGCATCGTCAGCGAAAGGAGTAAACGCATTGGCGAATGCGCTTTCCGAACTCCTTCGGTTGCCGCCCGAGGAGCAAGAAGAGCTCGGGGTCGTCCATACCCCGAAGGAAATAGCACAACAGCCGCTTACGTGGCACGCGACTTTTAGCCGGTTTTCCGGCCGTCAACTCGAGATCAGGGAGTTTTTGCGGTCGGCTGGAATCGGAGTTCATGGCGCGACCAGGCCGACGGTGTTCCTGGTGGGCGCGGGCACCTCCGACTACGTGGGCCGGGCGTTGGCCGATCTTCTGCGCCAAAGGTGGCAGTGCGAGGTTCTGGCGGTTCCCAGCACCGACCTCCTGGTCAACATGGAAGGTCTTATGCTGCCGGGGCAGCCGTACCTGTGGATTTCCTTTTCGCGCTCAGGGGACAGCTCAGAGGGGGTTGCGGCGATCGAGGTGGCATTACAGCGGTACCCGGAGATCCGACACCTGGTAGTCACATGTAATAAGAATGGCCGCATGGCTGAAATCTGCGCAAATCGCCACAACTTCGCGCTGGTGCTGGACGACGCCGTAAACGACCGGGGACTGGCCATGACCAGCTCCTTCTCAAATATGGTCGTTGCCGGCCACTGCCTCGCGCACGTTGAATCTCTACCTGAGTACGAAGGATTGCTGACCGAACTGACCAGTATGGGCAATGCATTTCTGCCTGTGGGGGCCGAAACCGCGTCCGAAATCGCCGGCCAAGGTTGTTCGAAGGCATGCTTTGTCGGTTCTGCATCGCTGCGGGCGGTGGCCAAGGAATCCGCGCTGAAATTGCTCGAGCTCACTGCAGGCCGCGTCAACGCCATGTCTGAATCGACCCTGGGGCTACGGCACGGGCCGATGTCTTCACTCGACGACGACACCCTCGTCGTCAGCTTTCTTTCGACAGACCCTCTGCGCAGCAGGTACGAACTCGATTTGCTGAGGGAAATCAGTGACAAGGGATTAGGCCGGATTCGCGTGGCTGTTTCGCCGACGCATGATTCAGCCCTCGACGGGCTGGTGAATCATAATTTAGTGCTGAACGCACCTAAGAACTTCCCGGACCAATACCGTGTGCCGGTGGACATAATTTTTGCCCAACTGCTTGGGCTGTTCTCATCCTTGCGGGCGGGTCTGAAGCCCGATTGTCCCAGCCCGAACGGCGCAATCAGTCGAGTGGTGTCTCATATCAGCATTTATTCCTGATCGGTGAACGCCTTCATGAAAACAAACGTCAGAAGCGCTGGCTGTGCAATCGTTGTCGTGGTTGCGGTACTTGCAATCTGCTCGCTTGCGAGCGCGTCGCAGCTGTACGGGATCGATCCGGGCAAGACTTCAGCGCAGGTAACGCCTTCGGGAATCACGTTTTCCAATACGGTTCTGACGGCGACCTGGTCGGTGCAGGGCGGACGATTCGAAGGCCGTGAGCTTACCGACCGCTTGTCCGGAAAGCAGACACCGCTGCCCTTATGTCCGTTCAGCCTGGTTCTTAAGGAACACGGGGTGGTGAAGGCCTCGGAGATGAAACTGGTCGGGGCGCCGTCTATCGAGGCGTTGAAGGCGGATCCGGGAGCCTCCCGACTGGCGGACCGTTCGGCAGGCCAGCAGATTTTGTTGAAGCTCGAAGATGCCAGCGGCGACGTCGCTATCACCTGGCGCGGAATCCTGCGCGACGGGTCGAACTACATTCGTCAGGAAGTCGCCATTCAGGCGAAGAGCCGTGACCTTCCAATCGCTGAAGTGCGCCTGATCGATGGCACGATGCCAGGCGCACAGATTGTCGGTGTGGTGAAGGGCTCTCCGGTTGTTGCCGGAAACGTCTTCGCCGGTTTCGGGCATCCTCTTGCCGAAGTAAAGCTGAACAGCGATCGTGTCATCTACCGCATACGACGTGAACTGCCGTTGAAAGCCGGCCAGACTGTAACGTACTCATCGGTGATCGGCGTCTCGCCTGCCGGTCAGATGCGCCGTGGGTTCCTCAACTATGTCGAGCGTGAGCGCGCGCACCCGTATCGAACGTTCCTGCACTACAATTCCTGGTACGACATCGGGTACGGCAATAGTTTCGACCAAACCGCCGCACTGGACGTTATCAATGCGTACGGCAGGGAATTGGTGCAGAAGCGCGGCGTGAAAATGGACTCATTCCTGTTCGACGACGGCTGGGATGATCCGAAGACGCTGTGGGGTTTCAATTCCGGTTTCCCCACCGGCTTTACTCCACTGAAAGAGGCCACGGCGAAATACGGCACCGCGCCCGGCGTGTGGCTGTCACCCTGGGGAGGCTACGGCGAGGCGCGTGAGCAACGCCTGAAGTACGGCCGCGAGCAGGGCTTCGAGAGCAACCAGGGCGGATTCGCGCTGTCCGGCCCCAAATACTTCGCACGTTTCCGCCAGGTCTCGCTGAACTTTATCAACCAGTACGGGATCAACCAGTTCAAGATCGACGGCACCGGCAACGTGAACAGCGTCGTTCCGGGCAGCGAGTTCGACAGCGATTTTCACGCAGCCATTGCGCTCATGCGCGAGTGGCGCACCGTGAAACCTGATATTTATGTGAACCTGACCACGGGTACGTATCCTTCGCCGTTCTGGCTTCAGTATGCAGACTCCATTTGGCGCGGCGGTGAAGACCACTCGTTCGCCGGCGTCGGTTCCTGGCGTCAACGCTGGATCACCTATCGCGACGCCGATACGTACGACCACGTGGTGCAGTCCGGACCGCTGTTTCCCTTGAATTCGCTCATGCTGCACGGCCTGATTTACGCCCGGCAGGCAGAGCACCTCAGCACCGATCCGGGCAACGACTTCGCCGATGAGATCCATTCGTACTTCGGGTCCGGAACGCAATTACAGGAGATGTACATTACACCGGCACTGCTCTCGGCCGAGAACTGGGACACGCTGGCCGAAGCCGCGAACTGGTCACGCGACCACGCCGATATGCTGGTCGATACACACTGGATTGGCGGCGATCCGGCCATGCTGGAAGTGTACGGCTGGGCATCGTGGGCGGCGGGCAAGGGCGTTCTAGTGCTTCGCAATCCGAGTGACAAAGCGCAGGAATTCAAGGTCGATGTAGGTAAAGCTTTCGAGCTTCCACCAGGGGCGAAGCAGAGTTATGAAGCGAAAAGCCCGTGGATCAAGGATCGAGCCAAAGCTGCATTCACCATGCAGGCCGGTCAGCCGCACGCATTCCGTTTAGAACCCTTCCAGGTGCTCGTGCTGGACCTTGAAGGGAAGTAGGATCTTTGTCATTTGCGCAGCGAGGAACCCCTACGCCATCAACAGCGTTGCTGCGGTAGAGGTTCTGCTTGCGCTCGGAATGACAACGTTCGAAGCGCTCGGAATGACGATCGATCAAAAGTCACTAGGTTGAAACTGCGGGTTACTTCGGCGTCACCGTCCATCGAACCACGTCACTTGTGAAGACAGGCGACCAGTCGTCGGCAAGACGCCTGAACTGTACCTTCACGAGATTGGCGCTCCCCAACGGTGTCGCATCGAACTCCACTATGTTGACCCCGGGTTCAGGTGAGTTGAGAATCGCGTGCGCGGCAATGGGCGTCCATTTCCAGTCTGTCCCCGTTCCCGCATAGCTCATCACGTTCGCCGAACCATCGCCCGGTACCTCGATGACGACATCCGCGCCGATATTCAGTTCCGGGCCGTGGTATCCGGTGGATCTCTTCTGGTCGATGTCGAGCAGTATCTGGGATTTTGCTTTCTGGGGCGCTCGCCATTTGATAGAAACGCGCTTTGGCGCCTGACTCTCACCCATCGCTGCGGGGGAATTCGTGGCGGTCAACGGCACCGCCTGGCCGCTCCACGCGCTCGCTTCTTCGGCCAGGTAGGGAGGTACGTCATTCCACGGGTTCCCGTCAGGGCCATCACTAGTCACGTAGAGCCATCCGGCACGCCTCTCACGAGCAAGCGCAATTGCCACCTTCATTTCAGCTGCGGAAGGCACTGAGTAGATCAGGTGCCAGAAGCGCTCCGGAGCATATTTCTGTGTCCAAGTGCGATCTTCAAACTTGTGCTGATAATTGGCCAGGGTAGCCTGCTCGAAGGTCACAAGGATGTCGGTGAACCGCATCCAGCAATCTTCCGTCGGGGTCAACCCGGGGTTAAGAACTACGACTGATTTCGCCCCTTTCTGGTGAATGTAGTCTGCCAGACCTTGGTAGTAACGGACCTGCATGCCGGCCCACTTGTTGGCCTCGTTGCACTCGGCTGGGGTCTCATCGAGGAAGATGCCATTAACACCGTAGTTCTTGAAAACGGCATCAATTTTCGCCCGCACCTCTTGCGGCTCGCGCTTGCCATAGCCGGTGTGGACATAGCCCAGCACCGTTATACCCGCATCTTGTGCGCTCTTTACCGCCGCGGCAGTCGGTGCGCTGAAACCGACCTCATCCCCATTCTTCAGGTTAACGATCATGATGCCGAGCGCTTGCGGCCCCAGTGCTTGCCAGGTGCGCCACTGTTGCGACCCGGGCGCTGCATAGCTTGGGATTGCGAGCCGGGTGTGGGCGTTCGCTGCTGGCAGTAGCAACGGAATGGCGCAAAAAAGGGCGAGAACAGCTCGTGGAACTCTTGTCATTGGACCTCGTGCCTGATCTGGTGGGAGTTCCTTTCCCGTGCAGTAGAACGCCAATATGGTTCAAAACGAAAGTAAAAGCAAGTACAAGTACTTTCGGAAGTTTATTTTTCGTTGACACGCTGTTTCGAGTGTGAGTTAATGCTGTCCGTCTACTCAGCAGGTGAGAAGCTTCCGTTTGAGGAGAAAAGAAATGTCCCATCCTTCGCATGGGTCACGAATTGCAATCGTTTTCATCGCCATTTTCTGTCTGTTTACGGCATCCGTTGCTTTGGCGCAGTCATCGGCGCGTCTGGACGGTACCGTGACGGACCCGACGCAGGCAGTCATCCCCGGAGCCTCCGTGGTCTTGACGAATGTTGAATCGGGGCTGAAATACCAGGCGACCACCAATAATGCCGGCATATTTGTCTTTCCTTTCGTGCCGCAGGGCACCTATAAGCTGACCGTCTCGAAGACGGGCTTCGTCCAGACCTCTACGGCCGAGATTGTGCTGCACGCAGACGATCGAAGGTCTGTCAACGTTGCGATGAATGTTGGTGGAGCTTCCGAGCAGGTCAATGTATCTGAAGCCGCCACAGCTGTTCCGGTAGTCTCGACCGGCGCCAAGTCCGAGACGCTCACCTCCCAGAACATTCAGTCGCTGTCCACCATGGGCCGCAACTCGATGGAACTGCTCACGCTGCTGCCGGGCGTCGTCGCGAACAGCAGGCCGGAAATCGCAACGTCCACGAAAGGGACGACCGGCTTCAAGGGCATCGACGGCATCAGCGTCAACGGCCAGCGCGAAGACATGAACAGCTACAAGCTGGACGGCGGCAACATGCTCGACCTGACGGGTAATAACGGCAACGACATTTACCCGAACATGGACATGATCTCCGAGATCACGGTGAAGACCAACAGCTTCACCGCCGATCAGGACAAGAGTCCGACGGTCATCATCGCCACCACCAAGGCCGGTTCAAAGAACTTTCACGGCGAGGCCTACTGGTACGGGCGCAATGCTTTCTTCAATGCGAACGACTGGTCCAGCAACGATGCGGGCTTGCCGCGTCCCAACTCACGGTTCAATTTCCCGGGCTTCAACATCGGTGGACCGGTCGTTATTCCCGGCACGAAGTTAAACAAAGATCGCAATAAGATGTTCTTCTTCTTCGGCACGGAATGGTCACTGCAAAAACCCGACAACGGAACCGTTCTCGGGAACGTACCCTTTCCGAAAATGCTTCAAGGCGATTTCAGCGACATCGTGCTGAGCCCCACTTGCCTCGACGATCCGAACGGAACCTACCTGCACCAGCCCTGTAACATGATCGACCCCGCGACGGGGCAGACGTTGGCCAGCCAGAACGGACTCATCACTGGTGCGACAGCGAACGGCGCCGGGCTGCTAAAGCAACTCATGGGACCGAATCTCGCTGGACCGAACTACGTCGATCCCAAGGGGCAGTGGAACTGGGCGGCCAACATCATCAGGCCGGCGAACACTACCCTTAATGTTGCTCGTTTCGACTACAACCCCAACGACAAGACGCAGATCTTCGTTCGCCTCGCCCGGCAGGCGCAGACGCTGTACCAGGACTACGGGCTGTACGGCGGACCTGGTTCTACCTGGACCTCAGGTGTTGCTGAGCCCACCCCGACCGTGTCGCCTTATCATTCCCGGTCGCTGTCCTTCAACATGGTGAACGTGATCAGTCCCACGTTCACGAACGAATTCGGGTTTAACATGAACGGTCTTTGGCAGCCAAACCACTACCAGGACCCGACGTTGCTCAGTAAGGAATCTCTGGGCGTCAGCTTCACGGGACTGTTCCCGGATGTATCGCCAACGGTTCCGCAGATCACCGACTCGTGGTCGAAGTGCAACAACCGCATCTGTCAGGGCGGCTTCCCCGGAACAAGCCGACAGGGCGTGGGCAACCTCGACTCACCCTACGGCGCCTTCTATAAGCAGACCATTTTTGAGTGGACCGACAATCTTTCCAAAGTCATCGGCAAGCACAGCTTGAAATTTGGTGGATTGATCGAGCGTGGCCGCAACGACCAAAACGCTGCCGACTTTACGGAAGGCCTGTTGACGACCGTTGATGGTTGGGGTGGAGGCTTCTCCAGCCGAGACGAGTTCGCCGACATCGTCACCGAGCGATTCGTCACGTTCACCCAGAACAGCGATCGCAACCTTCGCGGGCGGTTCCGCTTCTCCAACTTTGAATGGTACGCACAGGACAGCTGGAAGGTAACGCCACGGCTGACACTCGAATACGGAGTTCGCTGGTCTTACCTGCCGCCTTGGACTGAGGCAGCCGGTGTTGCAGCGGCCTTCGATCCGACGATCTACGATGCTGCGCGGCCTTGGGATCCCTACAACGGCATGCGCATCGCGGCCAACAACCCGGTGTGCGGCCAGGGGCCGTTCCCGATCTGCGGTTCCATACCGAATAGCGTGATACAGAACGGGCATCCCTTGACTCAGCCCAGGTTCGGCTTCGCCTGGGACACGTTCGGTTCTGGAAAGCTCGTCCTGCGCGGCGGCTTCGGCCAGTACACGCAGCGTGACCAGGGCAACTCGATCTACAAGGGCATGATCGGCGCGCGTCCCTACAACATGATGGCCCAGATCTCGAACTGGGGAACCGGCATGACGCTGGCCGACATCGAGACGTTCAAGACAAGCGCGGGAGCGCAGACCGGCAACGACATCTGGTCGCGAGATCCCAACGACCATCACATGCCGGCAATCTACGAGTACAACCTGACTGTTTCGACGGAACTGCCGAAGCAGGTCAAGTTCGAGCTCAGCTACGTAGGCAACCAGAGTCGCCACCTGATTTCCGCCCGGGACATGAACGCGGTCGCGTCGGGTGCGATGTGGGCTCCGGGTACGCACATCTCCATTCAACCGCCGTGGACTCCTGACCTGCAGTTCCGTCCGTATCCGAACTTCGGGCAGATCGATTACATCGACCACAGCGGCACAGCCAACTACAACTCTCTGCAGGCCACAGTGCGCCGGCAGACCGGCCACAGCCTCGACCTGGTGGCCAGCTACACCTATGGCAAGGCCATGGGACTAACCACCTACTTCGAAGACTTGATGGATCCGTTCGACCGCAGCCACGGTTATCGCCCACTGGAACTCGACCGTACGCATCTTCTGTCGTTCGCGTACATGTACCACGTGCCGAATCTGGCTCGCGGTTTCATGGCGGATTCGAAGCTCGCTCGTGGCATGTTCAATGGATGGATGATTTCGGGCATCTCCAACATCACGAGTGGAGGCCCGTGGGCCATTCAGACCAAGGTGAACTGCGTGCTCGATCCCAACGCCCCGGCGGGAACGGTAAATCCTTGTGCCAGCGATCAGCTCAACTGGCAGCCGACTTCAAGCTGGTTCGGCACCACCGCGTACCAGGAAAGCTATAGCATGGGCTGGAGCGTGGTGCATCCCGACTTCACTTGCAATCCGGTCAGTACCAGTCACGACGGATTGAACAAACCGTGGGTTAACACCGACTGCGTCACCCTGCCGGCGTTCGCACAGCCTGGCTACTGGGTCGAGCCGTACATGAAGGGACCGGGATTCCAGAACTTCGATGTCGCCGTCATGAAGAGCTTCATGATGGGTGAAAAGCGCAAGCTGCAATTCCGGCTCTCCATGTTCAATCTCACGAACCGGGCACAGTTGAATGTCCCCAACAACATGGCGTACTTCAACTGGGTCATGCCGAAGGACGCAACTGACCTGAGCCAGGGCAAGCCGCAGTTGTTGAATGGCACTGGCGGGTGCGGTGGCAATAACGATGCTTGGGCGCCGCAGCTAGGACTCGTCTGCGGCAAGACAGGCCATCGCGAGATGGAACTGGCGGTTCGTTTCTACTTCTAGGTATTACAACCTGATATTCAAACCAGAGCCGTCGGCATGCTACATGCCGGCGGCTCTTCTTCGTGAACGGGCCTGGAACGCTTTGGCACGCCACCAGTCTTTGCGATGAGGGCTTAGCAACGAGGAACGGTTGTTGGCTCGCCCCGCTTCTCTCAGTTCCCGCAGAGATGGATTTCGATACCCAACTCGGCCATCATCGCGGCTTTCGCCTGCAGCGCCTTATCGGCGAGTTCATCCGACCGCGCATACGCCACGTTCACGTGATTAGCATGATGGCGCGCCATGAACTGGTCCCGCGTTACCCCGTGCAGCACTGTGTGCATGATCGGCCACTGAGACGTGGTCTCCTTCCACCGCCGAATCGTTTCGTACACCGGCAACTCGATCGCGGTTGCGCGGCCCATGTCGACGTGCAGCTTGCCGTTCTCGACGAAAACGCGGCTCCAGACGACCGCGCCCGGTTTGCAGATGCCCTTCAGTGTCCCGCCGCCAAGGCGGAAATACATGGGAGGCTGGCGTTCGCTGATCGCCTTTGCGTAACCGCCCTGTATGTGTGAGGCCGGAACCGCACCTGAAATCTGAAAAACCCAGACGAAGTCGTCGATGCCGTCGCCCGTGTAGTGCTCGCCCCAACGAACATCATGCAACGTGGTTGCCGGATCAAGTCCCATGGCGGTCCAGACGCGGTTCGTCACCAACATGTCGAGTCCCGCGCACTCGTCCACTTCATTGAAGTGCGGCAAAGGTTGGCCCGCGTAGAGTTCGCGATCGGTGCCGGTTTCAGTCACTGGCGGTCGCTCCACGTTGTTCAGCAGGCCTTCGACCAGGTCGGACGCCGGGGCCATATCTTTCAGGCCTTGCTGATATTGAATGCCGATGAGGTCGCAGCCGAATTCGTCTGCGATACGCAGGGCGGCGATGTACATCTTGCATTGTTCAAGGATCTGCGCATCGGTAAGATCATTGTCCGGATCCGGGCCGGTGGTGAAAGTCACACCGCGACCGTCCAGCCACTTGCGAACGGCCTTTGCCTCGCTGTCGGGCACCATGCGCATGGCAGCGACGAGCGCGGACTGGCTCAGTCGTTCCTTATATACGCCGAGCGGATTCAGCAGTTCGTCTTCGATGATGGCGTTGTACATGCCCATGCAGCCTTCGTCGAAGACACCCATGATGGCTTTGCGATGTCTCAGCTGGTTTGCCAGCGCTTGGCCCAGCTCGCGTTCCGGCTGAGGTACTTCCGAAATTTCAAATTCGTGCACGTAACTTGTGTCATGGGTGATCTGGCCTTCTCTCAGCCACTGACGGACACCGCGTTTGAAAAACTCGTCGTCGAAATCCTTGCTCCAGATGGTGCTGAACTTGACGCCCGCTTTATAAAGACAGCCATTGAGGTTCAACATGCCGACCAGTCCGGGCCACTGCCCCGACCAGTTCGCCATCGTGAGAATGGGACCTCGATGACTCCGGAGGCCCGCAAGTACGTTCGCGCTGTACTGCCAAACCGACTCCGCGACGACCAACGGCGCGTTCGGGTCGATGTTCATGAAGACGTCCATGCCCATGCGCTGATTCCAAATGAATCCGTGACCCACATCGGCGCGGCACGGATGCGCGCGGCGGACTGTAACACCCTCGGCTTTGAAGGCCTCCGTGATCTTCTTTTCAGTTTCAGCCTGTGCGGGCCAGCACACCCTGTTCGCCGACTGGCGCAAGTCACCGCTGGCGATCATTAACACTTCCTTGGGATTGACGGGTGCAAGAGATGAGATTTCGGGGATCGAATACGATGACATGCAGCAACGCCTCCTGAAACTTTCTCGCGAGTTCAGCGAAAATTACATTCGGGTAACTGACTTGTAAGTTCTCGGACAAACTTGCCGGCCGAACACTTAGGCCTATTCATGTTTCTCAAGACTGCGAAACTTCGCGTACGCCTCCTCGAGCCCGGCGAGGGGGCGCGGTTCGTAACAGACGAGATCGGCTGATGCCGCGACGGCTTGGCGTCCCTCATCAACGCTGCGCAGATGTCCGGTCGCAACAGCCTGGAGCATCACATTGCCGAGCGACGACGCCTCCACCGGACCGGCGACGACCTCTCTCTGGCAAACGTCTGCCGTGAGCTGACAAAGCATGCTGTTCCGGCTACCCCCGCCCACAACGCGGATTGTAGACAACGTCCTTCCGGTCACCGTCTCAAGCGCTTCGAGCTCGCTTCGATACTTCAGGCTGAGGCTTTCAAGGCAACACAGCGCCGTAGCGCCGTCGCTCTCCGGCCCTGTTTGGCCGGTTCGGCAGCAGTACTCCTGGATCGCCCGGGGCATGTCCTCCGGGGCCAGAAACTCGCCCGCATCAACGTCAACGATGCTTCCGAAGCTTCGCGTAGCGGCGGCCAGCCTCACAACTTCATCCCACGTGTAACGACGGCCAGCCTCGCGCCACTTGCGAACACACTCCTGTAGCAACCAAAGGCCGGGAATATTCTTTAGCAGAAGAATGCCGCCGGTGGCGCCACCCTCATTCGTGAATCCCAGCTTGAGCGCCTGCTCGGAAGTAACTGGATGGTCCGACTCGACGCCCATCAGGCTCCATGTGCCACTGCTGATGAACACGCTTTTCGCGTCCATGTTCGGAACCGCGGCAACGGCGCTTGCGGTATCGTGACTTCCTCCAGCGATCACCGGAAACGGGGCAGTCAGGCCACACTCGAGAAGGACGCCGGAGTTCACCTCGCCGAGGAAGCTGCCAGGAAAGACGATGCGGCCCAGGATGCGGTCCGGAATTTCCAGCTTGCATAACAGATCACGTGCCCACTGCCGCTCGCAACAAAGCAGCATCTGTGTCGTACTCGCTTCCGTGTATTCGATCGACTTCTCACCGCAGAGCCAGTAATGAAAGAGGTCGGGGATCATCAGCAGATGCTCGGCAATTGCCAGGTTGCTATCGCCTGTCTGGGCCATGCTGAACAACTGAAACAGCGTGTTGATCTGCATGGTCTGAATCCCGGTTCGCTGGAACACCTCCGCCTCCGGCACGCGGGCGAACAGTTTCTCAGGCATGCCATCAGTCCTCGCGTCCCGATAGTGGAAGGGATCGTCGAGGAGGTTGCCCCCTTTGTCGAGCAGCCCGAAATCGACGCCCCACGCGTCGACACTGATTCCTGCCGGCGACCCACTATGGCGCGCCGCGTACTTCGAAAGACCGCACTTGATCTCCGACCACAGCCGCGACATGTCCCAATGCAGGTGCTCTTTGACGCTGACGGATCCGTTCGGAAATCGATGCTGTTCCTCAAGTTCGAAGCGATTGCCGTTCCAGCAGCCGGCGACAACCCGGCCGCTTGAGGCGCCCAGGTCGACAGCAACAAAATCGGCCGTTGCCGTCATTCGTGTTTCGCCACGAACTGCAGCACCTGTGCGGTCACGCTTGCCACAAGGTCTTCGATTTCCTGGCGCGTAAGCTTTCCGTCGCCGTTCTTGCAACTGCAAACGTCCGGCGTTGTTACAAACGGTTCGAAATCGCGAGGTGTTTGCTCGTCCAGCCGGCAGTCCGGCAGACCCAACCTCTTCTTGATCTGAAGCAGATCACCGATCTTCTCGTGCCCAATGTTCTTGATAGGGGCGCCCAGCGAAGCAGCCAGCATGATCGTTCGGCAATAGGTGTCGACGATCTCAGTCAGCCATTCTGCATGGGTCACGGTATCGGCCCAGCAGACGATGCCGTGATTTCCGAGAAGAATCGTATTGTGCTTGCGTACATACGGGAGCACGGTCTCGGCAAACTCCTTAGTGCCCGGAGTTTCATAGGGCGTAACAACTACTGGACCAATGAATACTTCCTGTTCGGGAATGACGTCGCCCTGTGGAACCAGTCCTGTGATGGCGTACGCCGTCGCATGTGGAGGATGGCAGTGTATGACCGCTCGGGCCTGTGGCACCGCCTTATATATCTCCAGGTGCAACAGGACTTCACTGGTGTGCGGACGATCGCCGCATATACGGTCATTCTGCATGTCCACCAGCGACAAGTCTGCCGGTGTGAGGTCGCCCTTGCTGCACATCGTCGGCGTGCAGAGCACGTAGTCCTGCGTAATGCGACAGGATATGTTCCCGCCGTTGCCGTCTACGTAGTGCCGCTCCCACAGCTTCCTGCCGGCGCGGATGATCTCGTCCTTTATATGGGTCGCGACGGCCGAATTGTAGATGGCTTCAGCTACCGAAGCAGGAGACTGGACTGCGGTTTTCGGCATACAGCGCAGTATGGTCTCTCGCACCAGTTCTTCGACGAAACTTCTCTCTGCAGCAGTCATAGTGGCGAGGTGTGAACGATTGGAAATCTATCGCGAGATTCTGGATGAAAGCAATCACAACGTCGCAGAATGTTCCAGACTTGTCAAACGATGCTGGAGTCGGCCACGGTGGGAGCTGCCGAAAATCCTCGCCATGCCGGAGACCCGTTACGGGGACGACGCAAAGCGGCAACGAGCATCGTCCTCCTATGCACATCCCAACCGTTCGGCTATGCTGTGTTTCTGCTCGTGTGCGGAGGACTACTGTGGCGAACAGGAAGTTAGCCGTGATTTGCGGTTGTTTGCTTTTCTGCGTCCTCGTGCCGGTGTCATCGCTCTGGGCTGGCTTAAAGGTAAACGACCAGGATTACCTTGAGCAGCAGGGATTGAGCGTGCTCCTGCATCACAACGCTTATCACGACGTCTTCTCCGATCAGAAACTGGGTGGGTTGGAGATCATACTTCACGGAGAACGAATAGCAACGGATGGCGATGTGCGCCTGTCCCCCACACCGGAACAGTGGGACCCGCTGCCGCATTTTAAGGAACGGAAGCGATCAGGAGACGGGCTCGTCTCATCGTGTGCCTACGCCGATCGGGGTTTGAGCTATCGTTTGGAAGTTTCCCCGGAGCCCGGCGGATTTCGGATCGCGGTTCATCTGGACCAGCCGCTGCCGGCGGCTCTTGCGGGAAAAGCGGGCTTCAACCTGGAATTTGTCCCTACAGCATACTTTGGCAAAACCTTTCTCGCCGACGGCAAGCCCGGCATATTCCCTCGCCACCCCACAGGGGAAATGCGTCGTGACGGGGACGGCACAGTACAGCCCTTGCCGATCGCATCGGGAGACCGCATTGTCCTCGCGCCCGAAGATGAAACAAGGCGCGTGACCATCAAGTCCGATAGTGGCGCCATCATGCTCTTTGACGGACGCAACAAAGCGCAGAACGGATGGTTCGTCGTACGCACCCTGGTTCCCTCCGGCCGCACCGAGGACGCCGTCGTGTGGCATGTTCAGCCGAACGTTGTGGACGGTTGGACGCGTCCGCCAGTAGTCAGCTACAACCAGGTCGGATACACCCCGGAGCGCTCGAAGGTGGCCGTCATCGAGCTGGATCCGCTCTTCAAAGCGCCGCAAACGGCCAGCCTGCTCCGCATCAGCCCGGAGGGCGCGTACCGTCAGGTCTTCACTGGTGCGGTGCGGCCCTGGGGCAAGTGGCTCCGGTATCGGTACGCGCATTTCGATTTTTCGTCGGTTCGTGAGCCCGGCGTCTATGTGATCGAATTTGCCGGCCGGCGTACGGGTCCATTCCGCATCGAAAAGGACCTCTATCGCAATGGCATCTGGCAGCCATCGCTTGACACCTATCTGCCGGTGCAGATGGATCACATGAAAGTGCGCGAGCAATACCGGATCTGGCACGGACAGCCGCACATGGACGACGCCAGGCAGGCGCCGGTCAACTACACGCATTTCGACGGCTACTCGATGCCATCCTCGACCGATTCGCCGTTCAAGCCCGGTGAGCACATACCGGGCCTCAGCATCGGCGGCTGGCACGATGCCGGCGACTTCGATATCCGCACACAGACGCAGGCGGATGTGATCAATGACCTCAGTGTCGCGAGGGAACTGTTCGGCATCGACTGGGACCAGACCACAATTGATGAAGCAGCGCGCTACGTTCAGATCCGCAAACCGGATGGGAAGCCGGACATCGTCCAGCAGGTCGAGCACGGCGTCCTGGCCATCCTCGCTCAATACAAGGCCGTAGGACACTCGATCCCCGGCATCATTGAGCCGACGCTCGAGGAATACACGCACATCGGCGATGCCGCATCTCAGACCGACGGCCGAATATACTCGCCGAAGCTGAAGACTTCCGAAAGTGACGGAACCTACTCCGGTGTGCCGGACGACCGCTGGGCTTTCACGACGCACACGACGCCTTTGGAGTACCAGTCGATTTCGGCTCTCGCATCCGCCAGTCGAGTGCTCCGCGGCCACAACGACGATCTCGCCCGCGAGTGCCTCGATACGGCCGTACGCGTATGGCAAACGGAACACCAGCATGCGCCGGTCATCTTCAAGTCGTTCAACACCACAGGGGGCGATCTGACCGATCAGGAGATCATCGCAGCCGTTCAGTTGCTGCTCGCAACCAATGGCGGCGACACATATCGGGCTCGCCTTAACGAACTCGTTCCTGAGATACGGCAGCGCTTCCTGATGATCGGAGCCACGGCCGTTCGCGCCATTCCGTTCATGGATGCTCCATACCGCGAGACCATGATGGCGGCAACGCGGGAGTTGAAGAAGAAGTTAGACGAGGCGGAAGCCGACAATCCTTTCGGTGTTCCGATCACGACGGCAACCTGGGGCGGAGCCGCTACGGCTGCTCGATTCGCCGCAAACCTGTACTTCCTGCACAAGGCATTTCCGCAGGTCATCGGCCCGGAATACACTCTTCGCGGTTTTGACTTTGTACTAGGCAGGCATCCGGCTTCGAACGTTTCGTATGTTTCCACAGTCGGAACGCAATCCAGGCTCGTTGCCTACGGAAGCAACCGCGCGGACTACTCGTTCATACCGGGCGGCATGATTCCCGGCATCGTGATTGTTCGACCCGACCTGCCGGAGTTGCAGGAGCAGTGGCCGTTCCTCTGGTTCGAAAATGAGTATGTAGTCGATTCGGTCACCTCCTTCATCGTTGCGGCAAACGCCGCTGACGCATTGACGAGGGAGTGATAGGGGACCTGGATGTTACGTGCGTGCGCGATGCAACGCGTTTTTATCGTTAAGCGTTAGCTTCATATCGATTTGCATTGCAGTGGTTGTTCTGTGTCCGCGGGTAAAGAGCACAGCTTTCTTTGGAGCCATTATAGATGCGATATACGAGCCATTTCTTCCTTATGCTGCTGGTCGCGGTAGTGGCAATAGACGCAACTTCGATCAAGGCGCTGAGCCAGAACGCCGTCGATCCTAAGCCTGCATATCTGGATTCCACGTTACCCATTGAGAAACGTGTGGACGACCTGGTGTCGAGGATGACGGTGGACGAGAAGGCATCACAACTCGTTCATCACGCAAAGGCTATTCCGCGGCTGCAGGTTCCCGCGTACAACTGGTGGTCAGAGGCGCTGCATGGAGTCATTACCGATGGCGTCACCATCTTTCCGGAGCCGATCGGGCTGGGAGCAACCTTTGATTCTCCATTGATACACGAGATGGCGACCGTTATTGGCACAGAAGCGCGTGCCAAGCATCATGACGTGGTCCGTCGCGGCCAGTACCTCGACGTGGGGCTCGATTTCTGGGCGCCAAACATCAACATCTTCCGCGACCCGCGCTGGGGACGAGGGCAGGAGACTTACGGCGAAGACCCATATCTCACGGGGCGCATGGGCGTTGCCTTCGTTACCGGCATGCAGGGAGACGACCCTAAGTACCTGCGGGTGGTCGCGACGCCAAAGCACTACGCCGTCCACAGTGGGCCGGAACCACTGCGCCACAGCTTCGATGCGAAAGTATCGAAACACGACATGGCCGACACGTATCTGCCTGCATTCCGCGCAAGCGTCGTCGAAGGCAAAGCCGGCTCCGTGATGTGCGTCTACAACAGCGTGAATGGCCAGCCCGGATGTGCGAACAGATTCCTTCTGGCTGATCAACTGCGCGAGAAGTGGGGATTCAACGGATACGTCGTATCCGACTGCGGTGCCGTATCCGACATATACCGGGGCCACCACTACACGGGCACGCCTGCCGAAGCGGGTGCTGTGTCGTTGAAACATGGCATGGACCTGGAGTGCAGTGATACACCAGACGACTACTCTCGGTATACGGAGGCAGTCAAGCAGGGGCTATTGACCGAGAAGGACCTTGACGTGGCGGTCAAGCGGATATTCCGGGCGCGGTTCGCACTCGGTATGTTCGATCCGCCCGCGGCGGTTCCTTACGCCAACACTCCCATCGCTGAAGCGGATTCAACCGCACATCGGCAGCTTGCGTTGAAAGTCGCGCGAAAAAGCATGGTGCTGTTGAAAAACGACGGCACACTGCCGCTCAAGAAAGAAATCAGGAAGATCGCCGTTGTAGGCCCGCTTGCCGATTCAACCCGGGTTATGCAGGGCAACTACAACGGTAGCAATCCGAACATTGTGAGCCTTCTGAATGGTCTCAGGAGACAGTTTCCGAATGCGGCGATCACATTCGATCCGGGAACGAGATTTCTTCGTGATGCGACCAATCCGATTCCGGAGGCAGTCCTTTCGACGCCGGATGGTAAACCCGGCCTGAAGGCGGAATACTTCCATGGGGTCGACTTGCAGGGAACCCCGGCACTGACGCGGGTAGACAAAACGGTGGCCTTCGATTTCCTGTCGCCCCAGACCGCAGGCATAGGCTCTACAAATTTCTCCGTGCGATGGACCGGATTCCTCACTCCGCCGAAATCGGGCGTCTACAGCATCGGCGTGAGCGGCGACGACGGGTACCGCCTGTGGCTTGATGGCAAGCTGCTGGTGGAAGACTGGAGCAATCACGCAGCAACCACCAAGACCGTGGATCTGCCGCTTCAGAAAGGTCACAAGTACGCGATCAAGCTGGAGTACTTCCAGGGTAGCGGTGGTGCTGTGGCTAAGCTGGTATGGCAACCTCTCTCGGCGGCGACGACCGATGAAGCTCTTGCGGCGGCAGCCGCGAAGAGCGCACGCAAGGCTGACCTTGTGGTCGCTGCTGTCGGTATCAGCTCCGACCTTGAAGGCGAAGAGATGCCGGTCAATATCCCCGGCTTCAAGGGCGGCGACCGAACCAGCATTGAGCTGCCCGCACCCGAAGAGAATCTACTGAAGGCAGTTAAGGCCACGGGCAAGCCGCTCGTTGTTGTGTTGATGAATGGAAGCGCACTGTCGGTCAACTGGGCCGAGAAGAATGCGAACGCCATTCTCGAGGCGTGGTATGCGGGCGAAGAGGGCGGAACGGCGATTGCCGAAACGCTCGCCGGAATCAACAATCCCGCCGGCCGCCTGCCGGTCACGTTCTACACCGGCGTAGATCAACTGCCTGCGTTCGAAGACTACGCGATGGCGAGCCGTACATATCGCTATTTCAAGGGCAAGCCGCTCTATCCCTTCGGCCACGGGCTCAGTTACTCGACTTTCACGTACGGCAATTTGAAACTGTCGAAGACCGAAGTCGCTGCCGGAGATCGGCTGGTGGTGGAAGCGGACGTGAATAACACCAGCAAACGCGAAGGCGACGAGGTGGTTCAGGCCTACGTCTCATTTCCAGCCGTTCCGGGAGCCCCGATCCGGGCGCTTCGCGGATTCCAACGCGTGCACCTCGCTCCTGGTGAATCCAAGCACGTGAGTTTCACGCTCGAGCCTCGTGACCTGAGCATGGTGGATGAAGCGGGTGATCGCCTCGTCAAGGCCGGTGAGTACCAGATCGCGGTTGGCGGAGGGCAACCTGGTTTTGGAGCTCCGGGAGCGCAGGCCAGGTTCACGATCTCCGGCGAGCAGCACCTGCCGGAGTAACACCTGCGCACGCAATTGGTAACAGCCAGGCCTTTAAGGCACCATGCTTGCCGGAGTATAAAAATGCAGAACGTAGTAAGAAAACTCGCTCAATTTTGTTGACTGTCGGGCAAACATAGTCTAGGCTCTCATGAACTGAAATGAATGCCCACCCCGCAAACCGGCTCATTACGCTGATTATTAAGACAGCGCCGGCTACAGGTGTACGAATTATTACACCTGTTCACAAACAGGGCGGGGGGTAGTTCAAGAAGATTCCATAAGAAACTTTAAGAACAGGTTCTAAACAACAAACCCACCGCCCCAAGGACGGTGGGTTTTCTGTTTTCGGGAGAGTCGACGGATGGACATGAAATCTCGCTACGTATGGATGAACGGCGAACTGGTGGCCTATGAGAATGCGGTGTTGCATTTCCTCACGCCGGCGCTGCACTACGGAATCGGAGTGTTTGAGGGGATTCGGTGTTACCGAACCGATCAGGGGCCTGCAGTTTTCCGCCTTCGCGAGCACGTCGACCGTCTGTTCGCATCCGCATCAGTGCTTGGCTTTCGCAGGTTGCCGTTCAATGCTGAACAGCTGACCGAGGCGACGCTCCAGGTGATTGCGGCGAATGGCTTTGAGCAGTGCTACATTCGGCCGCTCATCTATCTGGCCGAAGGCGGGTGGAACTTGACCGTCGATACGGGCAAGCCGCACGTAGGCATCGCCGTCTGGAAATGGGACGCATATCTCGGACCAGAAGCGCTGGAGCGAGGAGTCCGGGCGAACACGTCTTCATTCACCCGACATCATCCGAACGTCACCATGACCAAGGCGAAGGTCTGCGGCAACTACGTCAACTCCGTGCTGGCGAAAACGGAGTCCGTGCGACTGGGTTTCGACGAAGCAATCCTGCTCGATCCGCAAGGCTACGTTGCGGAGTGCACGGGAGAAAATCTCTTCCTGGTCCGAAACAATACTCTCTACACCACACCGGCGGCGGAAGTCCTCGAAGGTATAACCCGAGACAGCTTGATGGCGATCGCGCGCGACCTTGGCTACTCCGTCTCCGAACAGCCGATCTCCCGCGACCAGATTTACATCGCGGACGAGGTGTTCGTTTGTGGAACCGCGGCGGAAGTGATCGCGCTCAATGAAGTCGATTTCCGCCAGATCGGTGCCGGACGATGCGGACCGGTCACGCGGCGCATCCAACAGGCATTCTCAGAAGCCGTTCACGGACGCCACAAGCTCTCGAGGAAATGGCTGACCTACGTACCCCTGGAAAAAGTTCCGGCGGCGCCGTGCCAAAGTGTACGAACGGCGCAACCAGCTGAAGGAGTGGTCTAGAACAATCGACCTCGCACGCGAGTTCAACAAACGACCAAGGTGAACAGAATGTATCTTCGCTGCAACAACTCGAGCTGCCATGCCACGTTTGACCTGCACGACCAGAATATGTCGTGCTCGCGATGTGGCGACCTGTTGGAAGTGGTGATTGCCGGCAATCTGCCGGACCCGACAGATCTGAAATCTACATGGCTGCAGCGCAGAACATCTTTCGCTCCCCGCGATGTGAGCGGTGTGTGGCGTTTCCGCGAGTTTCTGCCGGACTGTTACCACGATGTCGTCACGCTCGGCGAAGGAAACACTTCGCTCGTTCAGGGCAAGAGGACCGCGGAATGGGCCGGCGTCGGGGACCTTCGGTTCAAGCACCTGGGCTGGAATCCGACTGGATGTTTCAAGGACCTCGGCATGACCGTCGGTATTTCCGAGGCGAAGTTCGTGGGCGCAAGGGCGGTCGGATGCGCTTCCACCGGCAACACGGCTGCTTCGCTTGCGGCATATGCGGCGCGCGCGGGCCTCGCCGCGAAGGTCTACCTGCCGGCTGGAAAAGTATCGAGCAACAAACTGGCTCAGTCCATCGATTTTGGGGCAGAGGTCGTCCAGATTGAAGGCAACTTTGACGCGGCGCTCGAAACGTTACTCCGCTCGCACTCTGACCTTTATTTCCTCAACTCAATCAACCCGTTTCGAGTGGAAGGTCAGAAGACCGCAATGTTCGAACTGCTGGAGCAACTCGCGTGGCACGTGCCCGACTACGTATTCGTGCCCGGCGGAAATCTCGGTAATAGCTCTGCCTTCGGCAAGGCCTTCGAGGAAATGAAGTCCGCAGGACTCATACACACGATCCCACGGCTGGTCGTAGTCCAGGCGGAAGGTGCGAATCCCTTCGCGCGCATGTGGCGGTCGAGGGCACTTGAACTGAATCCTGAAACACATCCGGAGACAGCCGCAACCGCCATTCGCATCGGTAATCCCCGTTCGTGGAGAAAAGCCCTGCGCGCCGTCCAGCAGACCGGCGGCATGGTGCTGGACGTTACCGACGAGGAGATTGCTGAGGCGAAATCGGAGATCGGGCGCGACGGCATCGGTTGCGAGCCGGCATCTGCGGCCACCCTGGCCGCCGTGCGAAAGCTGATCTTGGATGGCACTCTCGATAGCCAGGCTACGGTGGTCGCGGTACTCACGGGCCATGCATTGAAGGACACGGAGTTCATCGCGAAGTCTCAGCACTCCTTGGTAGCGGAGATGGCGGAGGTGAGCGCATGAACCTTGCCAACCATACGTACACTTTCGCGCGCGTTCCGGGCGAGCATTTTCAGATCAGGGTGCCCGCTTCAATTGCTAACCTCGGTCCGGGATTCGACACGCTCGCGGTCGCTGTCCAGCTTTATCTGCGCCTCGAAGTAGAAGTACTGGACGGCCACGGCGACCTGCATTTTCGTTTCGTGAACCAGCAACTCAAGGGCGAGAACTACATCGAACGCGCATTTCGTTTTCTTGCCCAGCAGAACACCATCGCATTTCCGTCGCTCCGGATCGACGTTTACAGCGAGATACCTATGCGTGCGGGACTGGGCAGCAGTGCGGCCGCAACCGTTGCCGGGCTTCGACTCTACGAGGCTGTCAGCCTGCCCCTCCCCAGGCAGGCGTTGCTCAACGCTGCGTCTGCCCTTGAAGGGCATCCTGATAACGTTGCGGCCGCGCTGCTCGGCGGGCTCACCACCAGCTGCCAGCTTCCGGACGGCTCGATCTATGCCGCAGCGATGTCCTGGCCCGCTGCCCTGTTCTTCATCGTCCTGACTCCCGACAAGGGACTGGCCACTTCGGAGGCGCGTAGCGTGCTACCCCGGCACGTGTCGCGGACCGACGCTGTATTCAACCTGCAGCGGCTTGCGCTGTTGCTGCAATCGCTTCAGAGCGGCGATTTCTCGCTGCTCAGGCAGGCCCTGAGCGACCGTCTCCACCAGCCATTCCGGAAGACGCTTGTTCCCGGTCTTGAACAGGCGCTGGCACTCGAACACGAAGATCTGCTCGGTATTTGTCTGAGTGGGGCAGGGCCCTCGATCGTGGCGTTTGCCGAACGGAATGTTGACTCTGTAGAGCGCTTACTCAGCCAGATGTACCACCCGCTCGGCGTGCCTTTTGACGTGCGAGTGTTGCGCGCTCATCAGGCCGAGGCTGACAGTCCTCGGCAACTCGTCAATGGAGTTTCCACGGCCCATCCGCAAGAGCTCCCGGCATGACGCGGACAAGAAACAGATACGCGAGGTAATGGAACTAGATGAATCAGTTTGAAGGGACGAGCGGTCTCCCCGTTGCGCAGGGCCTATATGACCCAGCCAACGAGCACGACGCTTGTGGCGTCGGCTTCGTGGCCGCCATCAGCGGTGACAAGTCGCACGACATCATCGTAAAGGGCATCCAGATCCTCACCAATCTGGCACACCGCGGAGCCTGCGGTTGCGATGCGGACACGGGCGATGGCGCGGGACTGCTGATCCAGATACCGCACGAGTTCTTCCGCCGCGAGTGCGGCCTGCTGGACTTCCAACTGCCGGAAAACAGCACATACGGCGTGGGAATGGTCTTTTTTCCGGTCGAGAAGCAGGCTCGCCTCTTCTGTGAAGGTGTATTCGAGCGCGTTGTGAAGGAAGAGGGCCTGGTCGTACTTGGCTGGCGCGATACGCCGGTCGACGGTTCCGCCGTTGGACGCCTTGCGCGTGCATCGCAGCCGTATATTCAGCAAATCTTTGTCGGCGCGCCTGAAGGCATGGACGAAGATGCCTGTGAGCGAAGGCTCTACGTTGTGCGCCGCCGCGTTGAGAACGAGATTGCGCAGAGCGAAGTCCCGCAGCGCGGCATGTTCTACGTGTGTTCGCTGTCCTGCCGCACCATCATCTACAAGGGCCTGCTGCTCGCTCCACAGATAGCGCGCTTCTACGGAGAGTTGAACGACCCTGATGTTCGGAGCGCGCTCTGCCTCGTCCATCAGCGCTTTTCGACCAACACGTTTCCCACCTGGCACCTCGCGCACCCGTACCGCTACGTCGCGCACAACGGCGAGATCAACACGGTCAGGGGCAACGTGAACTGGATGGCAGCACGCGAGTCGGTACTTTCTTCGCCGTTGTTCGGTGACGATATCCGCAAGTTATTCCCCATCGTTCAACCCGGCGGCAGCGACTCGGCGAACTTCGACAACGTACTCGAATTGCTGGTGCAGGCAGGCCGCAGCCTTCCACATGCCCTGTCGATGATGATCCCCGAAGCGTGCTCGGAAGACACTCCGTGCAACCGCCGTGACTACTTCGAGTACCACGCGTCGTTAATGGAGCCGTGGGACGGACCGGCAGCGATCGCGTTCACGGACGGCCGCCTGATCGGCGCAATGCTGGACCGCAACGGCCTCCGTCCCGCGCGCTACACGGTCACAAACGACGGACTGGTCGTGCTGGCGTCTGAAGCCGGCGTTCTTCCCATCGCGCCGGAGAACGTTCGCGTTCATGGCCGTGTGCAACCCGGACGAATGTTCCTCGTTGATACCGAGCGGCAATGCATCGTATCCGACGACGAGATCAAGAGCGAACTGGCAGCACGACGACCTTACGGCGAGTGGCTGAAGGACAATCAGCTCAGTCTCGATGAATTGCCCGATCCCTTCCGCGTGATGGGCTCCGATCACGAAACCATCACCTCGCGTCAGCACCTGTTTGGCTACACCGATGAAGACGTCAACATGATCCTCAAGCCCATGGCGACTGACGGCCAGGAACCCGTCGGCTCAATGGGAAATGACACGCCGCTGGCCTGCCTTTCAGATCAACCGCAGCTTCTCTTCAACTATTTCCGCCTGCTCTTTGCGCAGGTGACCAATCCTCCCATCGACCCTATTCGCGAAGAGATGGTGATGTCCCTGACGAGCTACATCGGGCAGGAACGGAACATCCTTGACGAGCAGCCGATCAACTGCCACACGTTGCGGCTTGACGATCCGATCCTCACCAATCGCGACCTCGAGCGCCTGCGACGGGTTTCCCGGGGCGACTTTCTGGCCACTACCATGCCCATCCTTTATCGCGTAGCGAAAGGGAAGAAGGGCCTGGAGGATGCTCTGCATCATCTTTGCCGCCGCACATCGCTGGCGCTGAAGTCCGGATATACGCTGCTGATCCTGTCCGATCGGGACGCCGACGAGGAGTACGCGCCGATTCCGAGCCTGCTTGCGCTTGCCGCCGTGCATAACCACCTGGTGCGCGAGCAGAAACGTTCGCAGTGCGCAGTCGTGCTTGAATCCGGAGAGCCGCGCGAGGTAATGCACTTCGCCCTGTTGCTCGGTTACGGAGCAAGCGCCGTCAACCCATACCTCGCGATAGAGACACTGGAACACCTCGCAAACCGCGGCGAACTACCGGACGCCGTAACTTTTCCAGTCGCGGCCAAAAACTTCAAAAAGGCCATCAACAAGGGCCTACTGAAGACGTTCTCAAAGATGGGAATTTCGACCCTGCAAAGCTATACCGGCGCACAGGTCTTCGAAGCTATTGGCCTGAACCGGGCGGTGATGCAGAAGTACTTCAGCGGAACATCTTCCCGCATCGAGGGCGTTGGCATTGACGTCATCGCGCGGGAGTCGCAGATGCGTCACGAGCACGCATTCGGTTCCGCGCGACCGAGCGGTGCTGACCTCCCCGTGGGCGGAGCTTACAAGTACAGGGTCAACGGCGAACGCCATCTGCTCAATCCGGTCACGATCAGCAAGCTTCAGCATGCGGTGCGGCAGGACAACGCGCAGACCTTCAAGGAATACACGGACTTCATCGACCAGCAAAATGAGCGCCTCTGCACGCTGCGCGGTCTGATGAGATTCAAGCAGCCGGCAAATCCTGTGCCACTGGAAGAGGTTGAACCGGCGAGCGCAATCGTTCGCCGTTTTGCCACCGGCGCGATGTCGTTCGGCTCGATCAGCAAGGAAGCGCACGAGACCCTCGCGCGCGCCATGAATGCGATTGGCGGAAGGTCCAACACGGGCGAGGGCGGAGAAGACGAAGCGCGCTTCAGCGACGACCGCCGCAGCGCCATCAAGCAGGTGGCCTCCGGCAGGTTCGGCGTGACGACTCACTATCTTGTCAACGCCGACGAACTTCAGATCAAGATGGCGCAAGGCGCAAAGCCCGGTGAGGGCGGCCAGCTGCCCGGACATAAAGTGGACGAAGAGATCGCACGCGTACGTCGCTCCATTCCCGGCGTCGGTCTGATCTCGCCTCCGCCTCACCACGATGTCTACTCCATCGAAGATCTGGCACAGCTCATTTACGACCTCAAGAACGTGAATCCAGCGGCGCGTGTGTCGGTCAAACTTGTCGCCGAGGTTGGTGTAGGCACAGTTGCCGCCGGTGTCGCGAAGGCTCACGCCGACGTCATCCTTATCAGCGGCGACAGTGGCGGAACAGGCGCATCCCCCTTAAGCTCGATCAAGCACGCGGGAATCCCATGGGAGTTGGGGCTCGCGGAAACCCAGCAGGTTCTGGTGATGAACGACCTGCGCGGCCGCGTTCGCCTGCAGACGGACGGCAAGCTGCAGACCGGTCGCGACGTGGTGATTGCCGCTCTTCTCGGCGCCGAGGAATTCGGTTTTGCGACCACCCCGCTCATCGCGCTTGGTTGCGTGATGATGCGCAAGTGCCACCTGAATACTTGTCCCGTCGGCATCGCAACGCAGGATCCCGTTCTGCGCAGCAAATTCCAGGGTCAGCCCGAGCATGTCATCCGCTTCTTCTTCTTTCTCGCGGAACAAGTCCGGTTGCACATGGCGGCCCTGGGCTTCCGAACGTTCGACGAAATGGTCGGACGCGTCGACATGCTCGAAGTCGATACTCATGATCACTGGAAGGCGCGCGGCCTTGACTTCAGCGGCATTCTTCACAGTCCGCCCGTTCCCGCCCGCGTTTCCCGCCGGTGCACCCAGTCACAGGACCACGGCCTGGAGAGCGCACTCGATCATGAACTGATGGGCTATGCGCACGATGCGCTTGATTCAGGGCGGCCAATCAGGTTGTGTCTGCCGATTCGCAACGTCCATCGTTCAGTGGGCGCGATGATGAGCGGCGAGGTGGTGCGACGCTTCGGGCCCCATGGTCTTCCCCACGAGACGATTCGCTTCGACTTCACCGGGTCGGCGGGACAAAGCTTTGGCGCGTTCCTTGCCCCGGGCATCACTTTGCAACTCGAAGGTGACGCGAACGACTATGTCGGCAAGGGACTGTCAGGCGGACGCCTCGTCGTCTTCCCGCCGAAGCAGTCCACGTTCGATCCGTCGCACAACATCGTCATCGGCAATGTGGCTCTATACGGCGCCACTTCGGGAGAAGCTTTCTTCAACGGCCTGGCCGGCGAGCGCTTTGCCGTCCGCAATTCCGGAGCGACCGCTGTTGTGGAAGGCGTGGGCGATCACGGGTGTGAGTATATGACGCGGGGCACCGTGGTCGTGCTCGGAGAATGTGGGCGCAACTTCGCTGCTGGCATGAGCGGTGGCATCGCCTACATTGTCGACGACCGTGGCGATTTCGCCTCCACGAGTTGTAACAAAACCGGCGTGGATCTGGAGACTGTTGCAGAACCGGCAGATATCGACCTTCTCCGCTGTCTCATCGTCCGGCACTTTGAGCTCACCGGCAGTCCGCGAGCCGCACAGATCCTCGGGAACTGGGCGGAAGCGGTTGCACGATTTGTAAAGGTGTTTCCACGCGAGTATAAACGCGTGCTCGGGCTGCCGCTCGCCTCCGAGATGGGGCACACCGTGCATATGCATGCGGGTGTGCCCACGGCCGCAGCAGGAGCAGATTGATTGCACGCAAGTTCATGAATTGATTTGAAAGGGCACGGCTTTCAGCCGTGCCGCTCAGGGCCGCATAGATCGCGGGCTTTAGCCCCTGAGGTAACCCAAGTTCACCAACTTGGTTCATTGTGAGGCTTCTGGCAAGGAAGAATTGAATGGGCAAAGTAACAGGCTTCATGGAGTACGGAAGGGAACTGCCGCCGCGGCGTCCCGTACCCGAGCGCATCAACGACTGGTTTGAGATCTACAGCGAGCACCCGGAGCACAGTGTTCGCCAGCAGGGTGCGCGGTGCATGGACTGTGGCGTTCCTTTCTGCCACAGCGGCTGTCCGCTGAACAATGTCATTCCCGATTGGAACGATCTCGTCTATCGTGGCCGCTGGCAGGAGGCGATTCGCCGCCTCCACCTCACCAATAACTTCCCCGAATTTACGGGGCGCATCTGCCCCGCGCCGTGTGAGACCTCCTGCGTATTGGGCATCAACGAACCGCCAGTCACCATTCGCCACATTGAGAAGTCAATCATCGAGCGGGCGTGGCGCGAGGGATGGATTCATGCCGAACCGCCGCGGGAAGAATCCGGAAAGCGCGTCGCCGTTATCGGGTCCGGTCCCGCCGGACTCGCCGCGGCGCAGCAGTTGCGCCGTGCGGGACACGCCGTAACCGTCTTCGAAAAGAACGAAAAACCGGGCGGCCTCCTGCGTTTTGGCATCCCTAACTTCAAGCTGGAGAAACACGTCCTTGACCGGCGTCTGCAGCAGATGACTGAAGAAGGCGTCGAGTTCACCTGTAATGCGCACGTCGGCGCGAATGTTGCTCTCCAGGACCTGCGCCAGGCATACGACGCCTTGTTGCTTGCGGGAGGCGCAGAGCAACCACGCGACCTCGCCGTGCCTGGCAGGGAGCTTGACGGCATACATTTTGCCGTCAGCTATCTTTCGCAGCAGAATCGGCGCAACGAACAATTGGACATCGATGGCCAGTCAATCATTGCAACCGGCAAACGGGTCGTAATCATCGGTGGCGGCGACACGGGCGCCGACTGTCTGGGCACGGCGCACCGGCAAGGAGCACTATCCGTGCACCAGTTCGAGTTGTTGCCGATGCCTCCGGCCGAGCGGTCACCGTCCACCCCCTGGCCACTCTGGCCCATGCAGCTGCGTACCGAGAGTTCTCACGAGGAAGGTGGAATGCGCGAGTGGAGCGTCTCTACCTCGGCGTTCGTCGGAAACCGATCGGGCCACGTAACCGGTCTCGCTGCCGTTCGGGTCGGCCCGCCGCCCAGATTCGAGGCCATTGCCGACTCCGAGTTCTTCATTGAATGTGATCTCGTTCTGCTCGCCATGGGATTCACTGGCCCTGTCCGCAACGGTCTTCTCGACGAACTTGGCGTCACATTGGACCAGCGCGGCAATGTTGCCACTGACGCAAACTACATGACTTCCGTGCCGGGGACCTTCGTGGCCGGAGACATGCGTCGCGGTCAATCCCTCGTGGTGTGGGCCATTGCCGAAGGCCGGAATGCGGCGAGGTGTGTGGACGACTACCTGTCGCGAAGCTGATTAAAGCTGGTCCTACTTCAACTGCTGCCACTCCAAAAACGCCGAAATACCCGAAATTCGGAACGGCGCGTGTCGTCGTGATCGCGTTCATTTCCTGCTCGCGTGGTGCGAAAGACTCTACTGTCTGCATCGAAGTATCAATGCGTTACATTGCGCTTGCGACTGACTACGACGGCACTCTGGCCGAGAAGGGAAAAGTAAGCTCCCACACGATTGCCTCGCTAAAGCAGCTTCGGGAGAGCGGGCGCCGCGCCATCCTAATCAGTGGGCGCGAACTCGACGACCTGCGGCATGTTTTCGACAGCTTCGAGCTGTTCGACCGCGTGGTGGTTGAGAACGGCGCTCTTCTTTACCGGCCTGATACCCGCGAAGAAGTTCCTCTCGCCGATCCTCCTCCTCCGTCGTTCATTGCGCGCCTGCAGAAAGCGGGCGTTCCCTTCTCGGTTGGGCGGGCGATTGTTGCAACGCACGAGCCGCACGAAACCAACGTTCTGGAAATCGTCAAAGAACTTGGCCTTGAGATGCAGGTCATCTTCAATAAGGGAGCGGTCATGGTGCTCCCGTCCGGCACAAACAAAGCCAGCGGTTTGGCCGTCGCTCTTGCTGAACTCAAACTGTCATGCCACAACGTCGTCGCCATCGGCGATGCAGAGAACGACCACGCGTTGCTGAACGCCTGCGAGTTTTCTGTGGCGGTCGCCAACGCGCTACCCATGTTGAAAGAGCACGCCGACGTCGTTACGCGCGGCGAACGTGGCGACGGTGTCGCCGAGATCATCACCCAACTCATCGAAGACGATCTGCTGCGCTACGAGCGGAGAGTGGTGCGTCGCTCCGTTCTTGTCGGACACGTGAACGTGCCGGCCAACGGTTCTGCAGGCGAAGTAACTCTGATCCCGAATCGCGGCTCAGCTCTCGTCGCGGGCCCCTCGGGCAGCGGGAAGTCGAGTCTAGTATCAGGACTGCTGGAGCGAATGGCACAGCGGGAGTATCAGTTTTGCCTCGTAGATCCAGAGGGTGACTACGACGATTTCCCCGAGGCTGTGGTCGTCGGCGGAGTGGACGGCGTGCCCAGCCCCGACAACGTGCTCAAGGCCTTGTCGCAGACCAAGAGCAACGTCATCGTGAATCTGCTCTCTGTGCCGCTTGAGGATCGTCCCCGCTTCTTCACCGGAATATTAGGACGCATTCTGGAACTGCGCGCTTCCACTGCGCGTCCACATTGGCTGGTCATTGACGAAGCGCACCACCTGTTGCCTTCGGCGTGGGTTCCGGCGCATACGACAGTGCCGCAGGCCTTGAGCGGTACGCTGCTGATCACCGTTCACCCCGAACAAGTTGCCGTTTCCGCCCTGCGCGAGGTGAACACACTCATAGCGGTGGGGCACAACCCAGCGGCCACTCTCAGCGCCTTTGCCAGGAGAATCGGGCGTGACGTCCCGCACTTCCAGCAGCACAGCCCGTCCCCCGACACCGCAGTCGTCTGGAATCTCGCAGACTCCACAGGAGTCCAGGTCGTCAGCACCATACCCGCGAACTGGGAACGGCGACGTCACGTCAGGAAGTACGCGGAAGGTCAGTTGCCCGAAGACCGTTCCTTCTATTTCAGGGGCTCCGAAGGCAGACTGAATCTTCGCGCTCACAATACACAGATATTCCTCCAGATCGCCGAGGGCGTTGACGACGAGACTTGGCTCTACCATCTTCGAAACGGCGACTATTCGAAGTGGGTCCGCGAGGCCATCAAGGATGCCGACCTGGCGAATGAAGTGGCCGGTGTCGAACGCGAATCCGGCCTTCCTCCGTCCGACAGCCGTTCTCAAATTCGCGCCGCCATCGAGCGCCGCTACACCGCGGGAAGCGTGGTGTGAAGGTTGTCGAAGCTGCGCTACAGGTCTGCTGACCTTGCCATTTGATAACAGAGGGGGGCAGCCCGGACATTTGTCCGGTCGCCCCTCTGGTCAGTGCGCGGCTGTGCGCTCCAGTTCCCGGATGTACTCGACGACAGACTCGCTCCAGCCGTCGATGTGCGTCCACTTGCCGTAGCCCACGCCATTTTTGTAGCTGCCCACGTTGATCATGTAGCCCCTGCCGCGCGGCGCAGCTACGCGGTCGTGGGCCTGCTCGTCGGTGATGACAATCACGCGATCATACGGCTCGTTGATGCCGTCCAGCGCCTGTCCCAGGTACGTACCGCTGTGGGGCTGGCTTACGTCGATGGCGTCGCGCAGGGCGAAGCCACGACGAGGCGGAATCAGCTTCAAGCGATCCGAGAAGCTGTAGACGCTGACGTCCTCACAGATCTGGCGCAACAGAATGGCCAGCCCATATGCGGCGTCAGTGCGCAGCATCTCCGACTTACGCGACAGCTGCGCGGTCATGCTGCCGGACACGTCCACCAGCAGCACCGTCTTGCCCGTCAGCTTCTCCTGACGCGCAAGGCAGCCAAACATCGCCTGCTCGAGCGCCTCTTCCCACTGCGGTGCGTGACGCGCAGCGGCGATGAAGCGGAACGGCAGTACACGTTCTGTTTTCATCGTGCGCAGCGCTTCGTACACAAGCGCCTCGCTCACGCCAGCCTGCTTGAAATTACGCAGGTTGCGGAGCAGAGCGAGTGCTCCAAGCTTTCGCTCCATGAGAAGACGCTCCCACGCTTCGCGCTTGTCGGCGCCCCCGGAGAGTGCGACCTCCCAGGTGTCCGGCGTCGCGAGGTCGCCGGCGATCAGGCGCTTCCAGAGCGCCGCCTGAGCCTCATCGCGAGGTTTGGCGTGGCAGAGGAAGAGCACGTCACGCAGCTTCACGACCCCAGCACGGTCGTACTTGGCGAGCGCATACTCGTCGAACTTCGGAAACGCCGCGGCCAGTCCCTTCTTTACCTGTCCAGAGAGCGGCGTGCGCCCGTCCTTCCAGTAAATGGCGACAAACTCCGCGAGTTCGTCGGCACGCTGGATGACGCGCTCCAGCGTCTCGGAGACGAGCGCACGGTGCGTCTTGTGACGCGCCATCTCGCGCACGAGCAGCAACGGCGCGTGACGCAGCTTCATCTTCTCGCGCGCTTCGACAGCGAGCGCCGCGACACGCTCCACCTCCACCTTGGGTATGAGTTCGGCGATACGGCCGGCGATCTCCACGCCGTCCTCGTAAAACTGCTTTTCCCAGAGCAGGCAGGCGAGCACCGAGCGTCGCAACTGCATTTCCGGACTGATGTGGCGCGCGGGTGCGCCCTCGTGAGTGCGCAGGCCGAGCGCCAGATGACCGAGCTTCAATAGATTGAGTCGGGCCATGGTCGGCCTCCTTTCAAGTTCGACAACACGCCGGGTCAGAGACCCGGCGCTACACAAGCGTTGAGTCGCCGGGAATGAGTCGGCAACGGAAAACAAGCGGTCATTGTAGCTGAACTACATGCTTGCGCCGGCAGGACTTGCACCTGCGTCTTCAGCGTGGATCAATCCGTTGTATTCGCCGCCGGCGAATGTTTATGCTCGAATTCTCTCCATCCGAGCCGTCTCCACTATTTCCAACCTTTGCTCTTCCTGTTCGCGACTCAGTAGCAGGCCTTGAAATTGCGCCATGGTTTCTGCGAAGTGTAATCGCACAAATTCACGGGCCTCGCTCTCGCTCGCCTCGGGAAAGAACCTGCGGTACAGTTCGATTTTCTGCGACTCAGCCGCTTCACCCAGGAACAGCTTGTAATCAATGCGCCCCGGCCGTAGCAGCGCCGGGTCGAGCACGTCAATCTGGTTGGTAGTCATCACGAAAAGTACATTCTCCGGTGCGTGAAAACCATCCAGTACGTTCAGCAATCCGGAAAGGGTTACGCCGAAACGATCCGGATTATTACTGCTACTCTTGTCGCCGGCCGATTCCATAGACGCGCACTCGTCGCGCGCGGACCGCCGGTTGCCGGCCTTCATACAGTCGATATCCTCGAACAGGATCACCGAGTTCTCGGGAACCTGATTGATTGCACTCTTCAACGTACGATCGTTGAATTCCGTCAGGTTGACCGCGTAGATCGACATGCCGCAACGCGCGGCTAGTCCAGAAACCAGCGATGTCTTGCCTGTTCCCGGAGGTCCGTACAGCAGGTAACCGCGGTGGTACGGTACTCCCAGTCGACGATACCGCTGCCGTGAGGCCAGGAAGTTGTCGACGTCCTGCAGCAAGTCCTCTTTCTCTCCGGGCTTTAGGACGACCGAGTCCAGCAAACGCGGAGTGTAAGCTTGAACGCAGTCCCAACCGTCGTCATAGACGTACAGGAAGGAAGCCATTTTCGTTCGCCTCCTGTGGCACTCCGCAATGTCCTCCACAAAACGTTTCACGAATGTGCGGTCTCTGCCGATTGTCCGGAACGTAAGCGATTCCGTTCTGCGCTGGGTCCATCCAGCTCCTTTCTTGTCCTCACTGCGATAAAACCACACAACAAAAGGGCGTCCTCGGTACCAAAACCAATGGCGGCCAGGTGCCGGAATCAGCGATAACTCTTCGCCACGCAGAGTAGTGTCCAGATCCACGCGGCGGATGCGCTTCACAAATTCCTGTTCCAGAAACCATTCCTTCACCCACACGAAGGCGGAATCGTCATCCTTGACTGTGACCATCATCGTCGTCTGGGCAATCACCCACCACCAAAGCCGCTCGGGTAGTTCCCGCAGGTAGACACCAATTCCGCCAACGACCATCAGCAGCAATCCGCCGGCAGCAAACTGGTTCTGCCCACCGAAAATGTGCCTCACAAATTCCAGCATCTTTCTCGCTTCTAACCGGCACTAGCCGGACGTCTAAACTCCGGTCGGGGAACAAGCGACTACGGCACGTGGTGCTCTATCCACTGAGCTACGGGACATCGTCCCGGCAGGGTTCGAACCTGCGTCCTCCCGCTCCTGAGGCGAAGTAACCGTTGTCTACGCCACCGACCGGATTATTCGAGTCAGGCACGCCACCAAGTTCGCGCCGGGGAACAAACGAGAACAGCATCGGCTTCTTAAAAGGAAGTAGCTGTTCTCTTCGCCACCGGCGACACGCTTCTGCATGACTTAGTCACGCAAAGCTTGCTGGTCAGGGAATGATCACGTGCGGCGTTGAGGGGTCGAACCTCACCCTAAACGGGTTTGCCAGAAGTATCCGCGCATTGCGCCACTGACCAGTCTTGTTGCTGGGGAATCAGCGAAAACAGTGCGTGGTCGATTTACAGTCGAAGTAACTGTTTTTCTCGCCACCCAGCAAGTTCATATTGGCGTGCGATTGCGTAGGAGCTATGCGCCGGAAGGTTAGCTGAATAGGAAATACCACGCCCGGCGACAATCGCGGCCTTCTATCGGCAGCGAATGCCTACGCATCGAGATTTGCGTTTTCTTCATGACGGGCGTTCTCCTACGCGCACGATAGAATGCCATGGAACGTTGATCGCTTGCAAGAGGTACGTCAGCAAATTCTCAAACATTTTTCTTACTTCATCTCGAGCAGTTCTTACACCATCGCAATACGATGTGTTTTCATACCTGTGTCTTGAGCACCTCCACCAACTTGTTCCGTTTTGTTCGTCATCGCGAAGTCCAACGGAAGGAACCGCCGAATGGCTCCCAACCGTCAGCCCGACTCCATGGTCCGCCGCCTGAAATTCCTGCATGCGAACGAAATCACATTACGGCAAAAATCCGTCCGATTCGCGCGACGCGCAATAGAAACAATTGGTAATATAAAGAAACAAATAGTAAGTACCCTGCCGGGACGCGCGCTGCGTGTCTTTGCTTGCCGAGAGGATCGACCTTGAACCGTTTCGACGTGACCATCGCGGGCGAACTCAACCTGGACCTTATTCTTTACGGACTGCCGGACGAATTGGCGCCCGAACGGGAACTGCTGGCCACCGACATGACGCTTACGCTTGGCAGTTCCTCGGCCATCGTGGCGCACAACCTGGCCTCGCTGGGGAGTCGCGTAGGGTTCACGTCGTGTGTCGGCCATGACGACTTTGGCGACTCTGCGCTGGAGCGCTTGCGAGCCGCTGGCGTTGATGTCTCTACCGTTCGCAGAATAGACGGGGACCGAAAAACCGGCCTGACCGTCATCCTGCCACGCAAGAACTGGCGCAACATCTTGACCTACGCCGGCACTATCTTCGAACTACGGCCAGAACACCTGGACGTCGACTATCTCAAGTCCTCCCGTCACTTCCACCTGTCTTCCTACTTCCTGCATCGCGGCCTTCAGGAGCACATCCCGGGGTTGCTGAAGGACTTGAAGCAGGCCGGACTGACCATCTCGCTCGACACGAACGACGACCCGGCCGACGAATGGGCGAGCGGCATTCAGGACGTTCTGCCTCTGGTCGACGTCTTTCTGCCCAATTCGCGCGAAGCTATGCGAATCACCCGGACCGAAAATCTGGACGCCGCCCTTGCGCGACTGAGTGAGATCGTACCGCTCATCGTGGTAAAGATGGGGGCAGACGGCGCAATGGCGTGCCGCGGTTCTGAACGGGTGGTGCAACCCGGTGTCAGATTGGAGGCCGTCATCGATCCAGTCGGCGCGGGAGACAGCTTTGATGCCGGGTTCCTGCACGAATTCGTCCGCGGATCTGACTTGAGGACCTGCCTCTACGCAGGAAACCTTGCCGGTGCTCTTTCCACAACACGCCCCGGAGGCACGGAGGCATTCCGCGACCGCGAGCATCGCGACGCTTTCCTTGCAGGGCATCGGGCGGTCTGACGATTAGCTTGCAGCATCATGAATGAATTGAATTTGGTCCAGGAGTGAGACATGAACCGCCGAGCTGAGGCAACGACGCCGAGCACTTACCTGCAAGAGATCGTTCAAAGAAACCGCGATGGAGAGGCTGTTGGCACGTACGCGGTCTGTTCGGCGCACCCTGTAGTGATCGAGGCGGCGGTACGGCAGGTAATCGAAGACGGCTCATGCCTGCATGTAGAATCCACTTCCAGCCAAGTGAACCAGTTCGGCGGCTACACGGGCACCACGCCGCAACAGTTCGCTGCTGCCATCCGCGCGACCGGCGCTGCCATGGGACTACCTGCCGAACGCATTCTGCTGGGCGCCGATCACCTGGGCCCGTTCGTCTGGCGCAATGAATCAGCTGACTCTGCCATGGCGAAAGCCTGCGATCTGGCCCGCGTTTGCGTCCAGGCGGGCTACCAGAAGATTCATCTCGATGCGAGCATGCGATGTGCCGACGACCCTGCGGTTCTCGACGAGGCCACGGTCGCCGAGCGCGCGGCCGTCCTGTGCCGGGTGGCGGAAGATGCTTTTGCAGCGCAGCCCGCCGGCTCACCGCGACCTCTATACGTGATCGGCACGGAGGTCCCTCCGCCCGGAGGAGAGGTCGCCGAAGGGACATGTCCTGCTCCGACAAAGATCGAGGATGTGCGACGCACCCTCGAGGTATTTCATACGGCCTTTCGCACCCACGGCGTTAGCGCAGCTTGGCAGAACGTCATCGGCCTAGTCGTGCAACCCGCTGTCGAATTCGGCGATACGGTAGTTTTTGACTACCACCGTGAAAAGGCTTGCGCGCTCTCGACGGGGCTCCCTTCGTCGCCCGGGCTCGTCTATGAGGCCCATTCCACGGACTACCAAACCCCGCGCGCCCTGGCCGATATGGTCGCAGACCACTTTGCGATTCTCAAAGTTGGTCCCTGGCTGACGTTCGCCTATCGTGAAGCGATATTTGCGTTCAGTGCGATGGAACGGGAACTGAATGCCGGCAGGAATTGCGTCACGTTGTCGCAGGTGAGGGAAGCGCTCGACGCGGCAATGCTCCGCAATCCGGTCTACTGGCGCTCTTACTATCGGGGCGACGAGAACGCGCTGCGCTTTTCACGCGCCTTCAGCTGCAGCGACCGTTGCCGTTATTACTGGCCCGAGGAGTCGGTCCAGCAGGAGGTCGACCGCCTGATGACGAATATGACCAAAGAACCTGCGCCGCTTACTCTGCTCAGTCAATACCTTCCGGCAGAGTACGAGGCGATCCGGCGAGGCGAGTTGCAGAACGATGCACGCGCGATCATTCAACATCGCATCCGCGGCGTTCTTCGTATCTATGCGCGGGCGTGCGGGCAGCGGAAAAACTGATCGCTCGCCGTTCACATCCGCTTCATTTTCACGTACCGTCCAATGTCGCCTCGAAAGTAAACAAGCATGTAAGCGGCAGCAGCGATACTACTCCATTTCAACACGTGTTTTGCCATGGCTTCCTCCGTTGGCTAAGCGGCTTCAGCTTTCCGGCTGCTGCCAACGATGTTTTCAATCATACGTACCGCCGTGTCGACGGCGGTCTTCACGGGCGCACTCAGAGCCATTTCACCCGACATATCGGGCTCGACGTTTCCCGGTTCACAGCCCACCACGAGCATTCGGCTGGGCTTCCCTCCAAGTGCGCTGACCATCTGCAGCACGCTTACAGGGTTCATGGTGTGCGCGTCGAACCCGCCGCTCGGACCTTCCTGGCATTCGACCGGCCACTCCGGCTCGATCGTGTAGATCGTGCCCGGTTCATCACCCATGGGCACCGCATCCACAAGCACCACCAGTTCCCACGGCTCCATCAATGCATAAGCAAGATCATAGCTGCGGATGCCAAAATCCACGACTTGCACGTGCTCCGGAAGGTTGCGTTTTGCGAGCTTCAGCACCACCTCCACCCCGAACGCATCATCGCCGAGAAAGATGTTGCCAACGCCCGCGACGAGAACCTTACCTTCCATCTGCGACCTCGCCGCTCAATCCCAGCGGTTCCACTTCAGCAGGTGAAAAGAAAAAACGGTGGCCTGGCTGCCGCATCATTCCGAATTCGCGCCCGGGGTCGTTCTCCAGGACCACTGCAAGGTGGATCTCGTCTTCAAGATCGCGCTCGATTGCTTCTACGACCGCGACCTGTCCTTTGAGAGCCATATCCATAATGTCGGCACTCTTCTGTGGCCACAACCGCACGCGATCGCCCACACGCACCTCCACGCCAAAAACGCTTACGCTCTCCACCGGAGCAGTGTCGTTCTCAAAACTCCATTCACTCATCTCCGCTCACCCGGCGCAGATTGCGCATTGTGCCGTGCGTCTTCATCAGTTGTTCCCGCGCTGTTTCTTCGGTCCTCCGCAAAAGTTCCTCGGTGCGGAAATCGGCCGAGCACATCTCGTTCTTTTCCTTTTCCGTGAGCGTAATCACGCGCAGCGTCAGCATTTCGTCGATCTCAGTGCCGTCGAAAAAATCGCCTACGCTTTCCGGCGCCACCTGCGGATAGTCGTAAAGCAGAATGGGCGAGCACAAAAGCCGATCACGCGCTCCCGCATCCCCCAGCAAGACGGGGAAGTTGCCTACGTTCCTGCAACTGGCCGCAAATTCTCGGAACTCATCGGGCGGTTCGAGCAGTGAAACGAATTCGCCGCCCTCGACCGATAGGATCATGTGCGCCGACAACATCGACCGCAGCAAGGCGGCTTTCCTGTCCCGCGGATCACCTCCCGCCACGGTTTCGTTCGCGACCTCGAGCGATACCTTGAACGTGCCAGTCCCCACCGGTTCAGTCGAATGTTCGACTGCGCCGTTGATTTCATACTGTGCGCGAGTTACGCTTCCCGCGAGTTGCCCGCTCCCATCCCGCAGGGGCTCCGACCTCACCTCCGCGCCAAATCGAAACTCGCTCCGACCCGCGTGACAATCGCGACGTCGGACTCGAACGATCGAGCCACGCCTTCATCCCACGTGTGCACCGTGCGCCCATTCACCTCGAGCGAGTCTACGGGTCTCTCGTCAGCGTCGAGCACCTGCCGTGCGACAAGCTGCAGGAATCGCAACTGAACATGGACCACGCTCTTCGCGGTTCCCGTGATCAGGCACTCCACATGCATTCGGTCGGACTCGCTTCCCAGACCGACCTCTTCATAAGCTGGCGGATAGAGCGTCCCAACCGCCCACCGTTGCCGGTTCTTCAGCGCCGACAGACGGTACGGATACAGCATGTAGCCTTCGCAGAGAATGCTGTCGGCGATCCTTTCAGCACCTTGCTGATTCATGACTTCACCTCAGCCGTCATGCCGAGCATCCGCTCCAGTGCTTGTTCCCACGTTGTCAGTCCGTGTCGCGCTTTGAATTCATACAGCCGCTCAAACACATCGCGCCGTAGTGCGATCCACGCCATGTTGGGATAGTAGGCGTCCATCATCGCCTTCCAGGTGCTTATTGGCAGCCGGTAATTCGCCTCTCTGTTCCACGGAATCTGCATAACCTGCAACCCCATTCCACCGGCGTAAAATACCGTGCCGCTGAACAGGAGAGTTGTGGGAATCTCGCCGTCCTCTAGCCCGAATATGTACTTCGTAACGGCCACGTTGAAATCGAAGGTACAGGGCACCGGCACATCCACCGCAGTGCTTCCCGTGAATGCCGTTACGGTGACGTTCGCATTCGTCCAGAGCAACGGGTGCACCGATTTGCTCCAAAGCTCCGGTTCGCCGAACAGTTCCTTCAGGCGCTCCTGCTCCGCCGCCGTGTAGCGCCGCCGCACGGGCTCGATCTGTGCCTGCACGCGGAGCGCGATCGAATGTACCGCTCCGGGCTCCGTGTTCGTGATGCGCACCTTGAATGAAATCTGCGGAGACGCCGCGTTCGGTGTCGGCGCTGCCCCCTCGATCTGAAAATTCAGGTCAGGCACGCCTACTCCCCGGCCGCGTGTTTCAGCTCTTCGAAGAAACGGTCGATCTCGCTCCAGACCTCGGAGCCCCCTGAGAGTCCTCGCC
>JAEZPW010000098.1 GCA_023441255.1 Acidobacteriota bacterium | reverse complement strand
CAGCGGGACGAGTCGAAGACCCGTCCCCAGACCAGCGCAGCGGTCTCCCAGTCAGCCAGGGCTACTGCCTGGGCGAACCTCAAAGCTGCCGTCAAGATGTACGACGAGCTGCGAAAGAAGATCTTTCCCGACCTCCGCGTCGGTCTTCTTCACGGACGCCTCGCCCCCGAAGAAAAAGATTCCGTCATGCGCCGGTTTCAGGCCCGCGAACTCGACGTCCTCGTCTCTACCACCGTCATCGAAGTCGGCGTCGATGTCCCCAATGCCAACATGATGGTTATCGAACACGCCGAGCGCTTCGGCTTGTCGCAACTTCACCAGCTCCGCGGGCGCATCGGCCGCGGCGCAGCCAAGTCTTACTGCGTCCTGATGACCAGCGGCAAAGTGTCGCCCGAAGGCGAGCAGCGTCTCGATGCCATGGTGCGCACGACCAACGGTTTCGAGATCGCCGAACTCGACCTGCAACTACGCGGCCCCGGCGAGTTCTTCGGCACCAAACAGGCGGGCATGCCCGATTTCCGCGTTTCCAACCTCATCCGTGACCGCGAACTTCTCGTCGCAGCCAAGGGCGAAGCTGCGCTCGTCGCCGCCGGGCCAACTGCCGAAATCGGCGCCACGGAGATATCGCAAGCCATGCACCACCTGAAAGCTCACTGGCAACGCAGATACGGCCTGGTGGAAGTGGGTTGATGGAAGATGGATGATGGCAGATGGCACATTGACGATGTAATCGCAGGTCGGGTGTAGTCAGATCTGCGATCATCCGATCTGACTTCTGCGATTTCACATCTGCCATCATCCATCTACCGTCTGCCATCGCTGTGATTTCCATCCTTGATTTGCTGCGCCGCATGATTTCCAATTCCTGCAACTTTCGTTAGCTCTGTTGTGGATTCATGCGCCTGTTCCTCGACATGTTCGGCGAGATCTTTCGCACCCTCTGGGCGCACAAGCTTCGTTCGTTCCTGACGATGTTTGGCGTGGCCTGGGGTGTCGGATCGCTGCTGCTGCTCGTGGGACTGGGCGAGGGATTCCGGTCAGGCAGCAAACGAGGTTTCGAGGAGCTTGGCCAGGACGTGATGTTCGTGTTTCCCGGACGTTCGCCGGCCGTGAAGGGCAGCCAGCAGTCGGGGCGGTGGTACAGGCTTACATACCAGGACTATCTCGACCTGCTTAACGCGCCACACATCCGCGCAGCCTGTCCTGTTCTGCAGCGCGACGACATTCGCGCCGTCAGCGACTACGCCAATTCAAACGGCACGGTGCTTGGGGTAGAGCCGCAGTTTCGTGGCATTCGCTACATCCCGATGCACGAAGGCCGTTGGCTGAACACGATGGACGAGGCTCAGCGGCGAAATGTTGCGGTGATTGGCCCGGAGATCGTGCGATTGCTTTATCCCGGCAGGCCAGCCGTGGGCGCGCCGATTCTGCTGAACAGCATTCGGTTTGAAGTAGTCGGCGTGCTGGCCACCGTCGGTCACGGCGACAATGTCGGCGAAAACACGCGCGTTTACATCCCCTACGCCACCATGGCGACCTACTTTCCGCGCAAGTGGGGCGACGACCGACTGGCTTTGTCGTACATCAATTATCAGCCCCGCGTCCGCGACGAACACGAAATAGCCAAGCAGGAGATGAAGCGCACCATCGCGCATAACCATGGCGGCTTCGACCCCAGCGACGAAGAGGCCTTCGAGGAGTTCGACTCGATACGCTCGGCCGAGATGATCGCCAAGATCTGGGACGCCATGGACATGTTCCTGGGCTTCGTCGGCCTCGTGACGCTGGCGCTCGGGGCAATCGGCGTCATCAACATCATGCTGATCTCGGTAACGGAGCGCACCCGCGAGATCGGCCTGCGCAAGGCCCTCGGCGCAACGAACCGCAGTATTCTTCTTCATTTCTTCTTCGAAGGTGCGCTGCTCGCGGGCTTCAGCGGACTGATCGGCATTGGCGCAGCCTGGCTCGTCACGTACCTGTTGAAGGACATGCCGGCGCCCATGAACTTCGATCCGCCGAAAATCGTGCTGTCTTCAGCGGTAATCGCGGTGTCGGCGCTGGCAATTGCGGGCATAACCGCGGGTCTGTATCCGGCACGGCGTGCATCACTGCTGACCCCGGTCGAGGCGTTGCGCCATGAGTAACAGACGCGTAGTGCGCGACGTTTTCGCCCAGGCCTGGACGGCGCTGCTCTACAACCGCCGCCGCTCAGCCATGACCATGCTCGGCATGGCCTGGGGCATCGCGACCGTAGTGCTGCTGCTCGCTTACGGCGACGGCTTCGGCAGGGCGATCTATACCATCTTTCGCAGTTATGGCTCGAAGGTCATCGTCATCATGCCGGGCCGCACCTCAATGCAGGCCGGTGGCAACAAAGCGGGATCCCGCATCCGCCTGGTGCAGGACGACATGGAGCGCCTGCGCGTGAACGTCCCGCAGATCACGCGTATTTCGCCATGCCAGCACTGGAACGGTGTCGTTGCCTACGATAACCGCTCGTTCACGCTTCACGTCGAGGGCGACTACCCGGTCGCGCAGCAGATATTCAACCTTCCTGTGGCGGAAGGGACGTTCTTCACCGCCGAACACCAGATCCAGAAGTCCCGGGTCGCAGTTCTCGCGTCCGAAACCCGCGAAAAGCTCTTCGGACGCCAGAAAGCGCTTGGCGAACGCATACGCATCGGCGGCCTGCCCTTCACGGTTATCGGCGTTCTTGAACCGAAGATGGTCCAGTCCGAAGACGACCGCAATAAGCGTGTCTACATACCCTTCGCGGCCATGGGTGACCTCCGCGACCTCCACTACCTCGACCAGATATGGGTCGGCTATGACGTTCCCGACTACGAAGGGGTAGAGGCCTCCATCCGCAGCACCCTTGCCGCTCAGTACAACTTCCGTGCCGACGACACGCGCGCGCTCCGTGTATTCCCGTCGGACAAGCAGCTAAAACAGTTCCGCATCATCATCTTTGGACTAAGAATCCTGCTCTCCTTCATTGGTGCGCTCACGCTCGGCATCGGCGGTATCGGACTGATGAACATCATGCTGGTCTCGGTCACCCAGCGCACCCGCGAGATAGGCATGCTCAAAGCTCTCGGCGCGCGCAGCCGGCACATCCTCCTGCAGTTCCTGGCGGAAGCGCTGGCCATCACGGCAGTGGGCGGTGTGCTCGGCGTCGTCATCGCCTACATCATCTCCGTTTCAGTCGGAACCCTGACCCTCTACAGCGCGCTCGCCAAGAACGGTCAGGCCGGCGACATTCACCTGATCATCTCCGGCAGCTCCATCCTGATCGCCACTTCGATTCTGGGGACTGTAGGTCTGGCCAGCGGCATCGTTCCGGCGGTACGCGCGTCGAGGCTGGATCCGATCGAAGCGCTCAGGTACGAATAAGCGAGCAGTGCGCCATACATCCCGGCTCCAGAGTAGAGCAACCAAGCTGAACGAGCAGGCTCTAACCCGTTCCATACAGCTCAGGAGGTCTCTATGGGAATGCGAATTCTGTTGACCTGTGCGGCAGCTTGCATGATTGCCGCAACCATCGCCCCGGCGCAGGACGCCGTGAAAGTTGATCCAAAACACTATAAGGTCGAAACCGAGAACGCGCACGTACGCGTGCTGCGCATACACTATGGGCCGCACGAGAAGTCGGTGATGCACAGTCATCCAGATTCCGTTGTGGTCTACCTGACGGACGGCTCGATTCGTTTCACCTCGCCGGACGGCAAGACCCAGGAAGCCCAGGCTAAGGCTGGGCAGACGCAGTACACTCCAGCTCAGGTACACGACCCGGAAAATGTAGGCGACAAGCCATTTGAGGCTATCCTTGTCGAACTGAAGAGCGCGAAAGCAGTTGGGCCAACGAAATCGACGAAGAAGTAAGGTCATCTCAATCCGCAGAGTCATGCGCGCACGAAACTGAGCGGTGGAACTCGTGGCCAGCTTTCTTGCGCCTCCGCCGCTCCGGTTCGCGCTCTCGTCTGGCAACTGACCGTTTGCACGCCGCAACAGATTTCTCATGCCTCACCCGGAAGCCTCGCCCTGGAACCTTGGTGGACTCACCTATAAGCAACTTGGAAAGCGTGTCTGGAGAGAGATGGACAAGGATGACCTGTTCGGCCGGTCGGCTGAGCTGTCCTATTACTTTCTTCTCGCTCTGTTTCCGCTGCTCTTCTTTCTGGTCTCGGTACTCGGCTTCGTGCTGGGCGGGAACCCCACGGCGCAGCAGAACATCATGAACTACTTCGGCCGGGTGCTGCCGGGGCAGGCGTCGCAACTGGTGAGCCAGACAATCACCCAGATTACGCAGGCGAGCAGCGGGACCAAGCTGATCCTGGGCCTGGTGGCAGCGCTCTGGACGGCGTCCAGCGGCATGAGCGCCATCATGGACACGCTCAACATCACCTATGACGTGAAGGAAGGGCGGCCGTACTGGAAGAAGCGCGGTCTCGCCATCATCCTGACCATCGCAGTGGCCGTGCTGGTTGTCGCCGCCTTCGTCCTGATCACCTACGGGCCCAGGCTGGCCGATGCTGTCCTGGGGCACGTCGGTCTCTCCGGGGTCTTCGCGATGGTCTGGAAGATCGTGCAGTGGCCGGTCGCAATCTTCTTCGTCGTGGTTGCGTTTGCCCTCATGTACTACGCCGGGCCTGACGTGGAACAGCGCAAGTGGTACTGGATCACTCCGGGCGCGGTGATCGGCATCTTCCTATGGCTGGTCGCATCGTTCGCGTTCCGCGTCTACCTGCACTTCTTCAACTCGTACAGCCAGACCTACGGCGCGCTGGGTGCGGTCATCATCCTGATGCTGTGGTTCTACATCACGGGAGCCAGCATTCTGATCGGGAGCGAGATCAATTCCGAGATCGAGCACGCCGCCGCCGAACGCGGAGAACCAACGGCTAAGGCGCCGGGGCAGAAGGCGGCGTAAAAGCAAGGGTCCAAAATCTCAGTTTCAACGTTGAAAATGCAGCGCCTTCCCGCTCGTGTACCCGTGTTGGGTCGCGAACGGCATTGCCGAAAACGGAAAGGTGGATGTAAGCCGACTTACACTCTAACTAAACTGCCGACTGTCTACGAAAGGATTGAACCGTCGAGTCGTCCTGTTCTCGATTGCGTTCGTTCGTCTGTTGATCAGAGGGAGTGGCCGGAAAAGTTATCCGAAAGACGGTGCCTTTGCCTTCACGGCTACGTACCTTGATGATTCCGTTGTGCTGGCGAACAAGTTCCTGCGTGACCCATAACCCAAGCCCCGTCCCAAACGATTGTTTTGTAGTGAAGAACGGCTCGAAGATGCGTCTAAGGTGTTCCTGTCTAACTCCGCAGCCGTTATCCGCGATGGTCAGCTGAAGATTTGGACCGCCTTCGTTGAGACTGCTTGTTCGTGATGCCCGTATGTAAAGCATGCCGTTATCTTTCAGCGCATCGATGCCATTGGCCAGCAAATTTGAGAGGATTTGGCGCATTTCACCGCCATCAACCGAGAAGCACTCGTCATCTCCCTCGGCGCACCGACCAGACCGGTAGCGGCGATGGACCGTAATGTTGCGGTCTTGCAACTTCATTCCATAAACGTTCAGCACCTCATCTACCAGCTTAGGGAGAGCAGTTGCCGTGCCGCTGCCGCTTGTTCGATAAAAACCAAGCGTCAGCTGAGTGATGTGACTGGCACGACGAAGTTCTTGATCCGCAAGTGTCAGGTATTCCTTTGTCTTTGGCTTTAAGCCGGAATCAAGCGAGGCAAGGTAAAGAGCGTTCATCGCCCCTGCCAGCGGATTGTTGACCTCATGCGCGATTGTTGCGGCCATTCGCCCTGTTGCCGCTAATTTCTCAGCACGAAGCAGCGCTTCTTCGGCCCGCTTGCGTTCGGTAATGTCCTGGATAACCCCTGCTGAGCGCAGCACGTTTCCTTCGCAATCGCGGATCATCGCCGCCGTAACTTGAACCCAAATCACGCTGCCATCTTTGCGGATGTATCGTTTCTCAATGTCTAGAATCGGCACCTGTGCCTGAAAATATGGCTGGTCGGCATCGCGATCCTCTGGGTGCGTCAGATCCACCGGTGACATGCCCAATAGCTCCTCGCGACTGTAGCCAGTGATCTGACAATAGCGCTGGTTTACCTGAACATAGCGTCCGTTTAGATCCACCTCCGCCGCTCCTACCGCCTCAGTTTCAAAGAAAGCACGGAATTGGCTCTCGCGATCTCGGAGGGCCTCCTCTGCCCGTTTGCGCGCAGTGATGTCAACCAGGGTAGTAACAACCAGCTTCTTCCCGTTAAGAACCCATATGTTTGCCGACAGGTCTGTTACAAAGACTTCGCCAGACTTCTTCAGAAACTCTTGCTCCCAGCCGCGCACAGAGCCTTTCTCCCGCAATTTCCTAAGGCAACGCGCGCAAGCATCACGTGTCGGCCACATTATTCTTCTCGAAGAATGCCCAATCATCTCCTCCCGGCTATACCCGACCAGCTCCACAAAAGTGTCGTTCACCTCCAGGAATACTCCATCTGTCAGACGGGTTATGCTGACAGCGGCTTGATTGTTGGCGAACGCTTTGGCGAATTTTTCCTCGGAGAGGCGCAGTGCACCCTCGGCCCACTCACGCTGCCTGGTGCGTTCTTGCAGAAGCTGTGACGCCTTGACCAACGATTGACCGACATTGTTTGCTTCGCTCAAATCGAGCTGCCCTATTTCAACCGGCTCCCCGCGTCCGAATGCCAACGCCGGAGCCACTAACGCTTGGATCGAACCGCTGATTCGCCATGCTAAAAATAGTGCTAAGGCCAGCGCCATAGTTGAGAGCAAGATGACACCGCCGATAACCCACATCAGCCATCGACGGCTATCCGCCCATATCAGCGCCTTGGGAATTGCGATAGCTACTGTCCAACCGGTTGTGACTGACCGGCTGAACGTCGCGAACACGTCGACACCCTCTGGGCCTGGAGCCTCTACCGTGCCTTCGACGCGCTCATCTATGGCTTTCGCTCCGGCGGGGAAGATCTGTCGCCCAACAAACCTTTCTGGGGAGCGACTCCGAGCAACAAGTACTTTATTCGCATCGAGGATGCAGGCGGACCATTCGGGGGGAATACGCTGGTGGGAAATCACCTTTTGAAAGTTTTCGGCGTGCGCCGCAAACATCAGGTCGTATACAACGCGATTGCCTTCGAAGACCGGCACGTGAACACTGAAAGCGTAGCGTCCCGCGCGCGTGTCTTTGTACAAGTTGCTTGTTGCCGGCCTGCCGGTGTCGAATACTGTTCGCACTACATCCAAATCGGCCCGTATGGGTAGCGGCTTGCCGAAAGGTACACCCGTATTAAGGAGTTCTTGTCCACTGGCATCCGAGAGAACAACGTCGTAATCCGGGTAATCCTGCAAGACCGTCTGTGCTTGCTTGTAGAAGGCCGCCAGATCGCTCGTGGCAAGGTTACGCGACGTGGCAAGGGCGGTTGCACTCGCTCGCATCAGGTCCAGTTGCCGATCCACCACCGTGGAGAGCGCCCGTGTAATCCCCAAGACGCGCTGGTCCATGAGTGCGCGCTTGTATTGATAGGAGTAGTAAACAAAAAGAAAAGCGATGATGCAGACTGGCAGAATACATGCCAGCACCAGACAGGTCAGGCGGAAACGGACACTCCTCTGACGCGGCGGTCGTTCGGGTCCCTGCATGTGTGGTTTGACCAGAGTGTTCTCGATATTCGCAGCGCAGACGCTGGATTCGGTTATGCGATTTCCCAACTGAGCCGCAGTCGGCTTGTCACTGGCTTGCTTGCCATGATTACATTCGATACCCGCCATTCAGACACCGCACAGGTTGCGCTAGAGCCTATAAAATTCAGCACCCAACCTAAACTGGTAAAAGTCACAGTCCCTGAGCGCAGCCGAAGCGAGGGTCAAGATGAGCGCAGACCTCGATTTGCAGGTGCGAGCGCCCAGCGCCGGCTCCAGTTGCCGGATGCGCTTTGGCCTGTTCTCTCAACGGACGCACGGGCGAGTGCCTGAAACCTTTGCCACTCTTCTCTCCACTCGCGTCGAACTCTAGGAAGACTTGCCGAGTTTGTGTACGTCCGGTGAAGGACCGCGAACCCGATAACGAGCGTTGAACGCCCGATTCTCATGACCTCAGAATTGTAGCTACTCAAATCCACGATTGTTGGCGGTAGCAGGCATTCAACTCACTATCCCAGAACGAGAAAACTACGGCATGCGAAACGAAGAGACTGGCGGGATGCGTCGACTCCGAGTGGGGCACTGCTTCAACTTTGAAACCTTGAAACGTTGAAACCCTGAAAGTTGCCTCTCCAAACAGCAAGGGCGACCTTTCGGCCGCCCCTCTGACAAGCTTTGAGTTCGAACTACGCAATCGTTACGTTCTCTGCCTGCAGTCCCTTGGGTCCCTTGACGACACTGAACTGAACCGTCTGACCTTCCTGAAGGCTACGGAAGCCTTTGGACTGGATGGCGGAGAAGTGCACGAACACGTCTTCGCCGTTCTGACGGCTGATGAAGCCATAACCCTTTGCGTCGTTGAACCACTTAACGGTACCTGTTTCCATGGATGTTCCTTTTCTTTTTGCTGCTTGGGTGGATCGTGTAGCTTGCAGGCAGGTAATGCGTAAGGCAGATGCTGCTTACAACCGCTTCGTCCAAACCAGCACTTTATTTTACATATTTTTACAATCGCTGCCAAGCTGAACCGCGCCGAATGGCAGATGGATGATGGATGATGGCAGATGTGGGGGCCAGATGGGGGACAAACGCCCATGGCGCGTGTTTTTTAGAGAAGGTGCTTGTGAGCCTAAAATCTGCGATCTACGATCTCATCCATCATCCATCAGCCATCAGCATCAGCCATCAGCATCAGCCATCTGCCATTTCTGCAATTCTCTTCCATCCCGTTGTTGCCCTTCTGAATCAAAGCCCCGAAGTGTTTGTGGTACCCTGTCTGCCGCAGAGTTGTACTGAATTGAACGTTCAAGGTTCCGCTGGGTACATGATCGTCGGCACCGGTATCGACATCGTTGAAGTTCCGCGGGTAGCCGCCGCCATTGAGCGTCACGGCGAACATTTCCTCAGGCGAGTTTTTACGGACGCCGAGATCCTTTATTGCGACTCCAAGGCGAACCGGACCGAGCGTTACGCGGCGCGTTTTGCCGCCAAGGAAGCCGGTCTGAAGGCAATCGGCACAGGGTGGAGACACGGCATCGCCTGGCGTGACGTTGAAGTCCGCCGGGAACCTGGCGGCCGTCCCACCATCTTTTTTGGTGGGAAGGCGGCCGAATTCGCCGCCCGGCTGGGCGTGCGGCGCGTCTATCTGTCGCTCTCGCACACCGTCGAGCACGCAATCGCACACGTAATACTGGAAGACTGAATGGCGGATGTCAGATGGCAAATGGCAGATGTGGGCTGCCAAACATCATGGATTTCAGATCGGGGTGAGTTGAGATCTGCGATCAACCGATCTGACTTCTGAGATTCACCATCCTCCATCTGCCATCATCCATCCTCCATTTCTGAGGTCGTGATGAGCGATACCGCTCTGCTTCCCGGCATTGAGCAGGAAACCGATTCCGCTGGAAGTGTCCGCGCTTTCGCTGGCATCTTCGTCATGAGCCTTTCCAGTCTTCTCCTGGAACTGTCGCTCACCCGCGTCTTCTCGGTCACGCTCTTCTATCATTTCGCGTTTCTAGCCATCTCGATAGCTCTCCTGGGCTTGGGGGCCGGGGGAGTCTACGCCTTCGTCCGCCGAAACCGGCTAGCCCGATGGTGCACCGAGTCCATCGCCGCCACAGCGTCGCTGCTGAGCTGTCTTATGACGCTTGCCGCGCTGTACGTGGTCCTGCACATGCCCGTGTCGCTGCATCTCACGGGCCGCAACTTCATCCGGCTCACGGCCATTTACCTGGTTTCCGCCGTGCCGTTCTTCTTCACGGGCCTCGTCTTTTCCGTCGCCTTCGCCCGGCAGACGCACCGCATTGGCGCCCTCTACGGAGCCGACCTCGTCGGTGGCGCGCTCGCCTGTCTCGCCGTTGTACCCCTGCTGAATACTCTTGGGGGTCCCAATGCAATCCTGGCGGCCGCCCTGGGAATGGCCGTGGCTGCCTTGATCTGGTCGCCCACCCCGCGGCGCCGCACTCTGGCCCTCGCCTTCGTCGCGGGTCTGGCCATACTCATCGCCGCCAACGAGAACGGCAGGTTCGTCGACGTCGTCTACGCCAAGGGCATCAAGCGCGACAGCAAGTGGATGCTCTTTTCACGCTGGAATGCCATCTCCCGCATCGAGGTCGACCAGTGGGGCGACTCCAAGTGGATCACCATCGACGCTGACGCCGCGACCGCCATTATGGCCGTGCCACCCTATTCCTGGCGTGGCACCAAACTTGAAGACGCGCTGATGTCGGCCCCGCCGGCGGTTGTGAACGTCCTGCGCCCCGGCGGTACTTACGCCATCATCGGCCCCGGTGGCGGCGTAGACGTGCTGCGCGCCGTCGGTAACGGCAGCCCAAGCGTCACCGGCATCGAAATCAACCCGCTGATCGCAACCACGATCATGCGGGGCCTATACGCCGACTATTCCGAGCACCTCTATCAGCTCCCCGAAGTTCGCATCGAGGTCAGCGACGGCCGATCCTGGGTGCGCAACGCCCGCCAGCAGTTCGACGTGCTTCAGATGACCCTGGTTGACACCTGGGCCTCCACCTCGGCGGGCGCCTTTGCCCTCAGCGAGAACAATCTCTATACCGTCCAGGCATTCAAGGAGTATTTCAACCACCTGAAACCGGACGGCATGCTGGCCATCACGCGCTGGGAGTTCGCCCGACCCCGCGAGGCCATGCGCGTCGTCTCCGTTGCCATGCGCGCCTTGCACGAACTCGGCGTGGACGACACCAGCCGGCATTTTATGGTCATTTCCAGCGGCAAGCTGAACCGCGACGGTGTCATGGTTGCCGTCCTGGCCAAGAAGTCGCCTCTTGCACCTGACGAGATCGAGACCGCCCGTGCCCACGTAACCAAATACCCGGCCACGCTGAACATGCTTTATGCTCCCGGCCAGCAGGTCGAGAACCCCTTCGGCGAACTCATCTCCTCCAACGACCCCTACGGCTTTGCCCGTGACTATCAATTCAACATCGCCCCGGTTACGGACGATGCCCCCTTCTTCTTCTTTACCCTGAAACTCGGGCAGGTCTTGAATGGAACAGGTTCAGGCGGCGTGGATTGGAAAGTGAACCTGGGCATTGCAGTACTGTTCATGCTCCTCGTCATCTCAGCCTTGGCGGTGGCGGCCTTTCTGGTCGCGCCTTTGTGGCTGACCCGTTCTGCGGGCCGTCCGCACATAGCGCCTATCTGGTACTTCGTCTCGGTCGGCCTTGGCTACATCATGGTCGAGGTAGCTCTCATCCAGCGCTTCGTCCTCTTCCTCGGTCATCCCACTTACGCGCTCACCGTGGTGGTCTTCCTCATGTTGCTGGCCAGCGGAGCCGGCAGCATGGTCTCGCGGCGCTGGCTCTCCGATCCGATGCGCGTGCGACTACCGCTCGCTCTCGTTGTGGTCCTCCTCGTAATAGCTGACCTGGCCCTGCCGGCCTTGCTGTCGGGCCTTGTGGGACTGCCCTTCGTGGCCAAACTCGCCGTCAGTGCCGTGGTGCTGGTGCCTCTCGGGTTCTTTATGGGAATGCCGTTCCCGACCGGGCTCCGCGCTCTGCACGGCGCAGGCGAGCACACCGTCGAATGGGCATGGGCCATGAACGCCGGAGCCAGTGTTCTCGGTTCCGTGCTGGCCATCGTCATCGCGATCCAGTTCGGACTGATCGTGGTGCTCGCCTGCGGCGCCGTAGCCTATGTCGCCGCCCTGGCCCTTACCCGTGCCTTCGCCACCCGGAACAACGAAATCGACGCCAGGCAAGCAGAAGCGGCATAAAGACGAAGAAATGGATAATGGCAGATGGATGATGGCCGATGTTGTCGAGCCAGCTCTGAATTTGACTTAGCTGACCGGCAAGCACACCTACGCTGCCCTGCCGGTTTGGGCTTTTCGTGTTCACATCATCCATCTGCCATCCTCCATCAGCCATCATCCATGTGCCATTGTTGCTCTCCGTTTCAGCCGATCCTCCATGAGCGTGGCTGTTGTGTTGCTGACGCGCAATTCAGGTTCTGTTATCATTCGTGGTCTTTAGGGGAAAAGTGCGGTTTCACGTACTTGCGGCGCGAAGCTTGCGGCGCACAACCGCATCAAAACGTTGTAGTCTGGCCGCGGGAGTTGGAGAAGGAACAGCTAGTTGCCGAGTCAGCGACAAGTGAGATGGGCCCAGCTGCGCGTGGGCCTGACTGTAGTCTTTGCCAGCATCACGCTGGCTGTCCTCATTTTTCTCATGACGGGCACCGGCGGCCTGTTCACGTCCAAAATCTACATCTTCGCTTATTTTGACAACGCCAGTGGACTTCGGATCGGCGCACCGGTGCGCCTGCAGGGCGTCGATGTTGGAAACGTTGCCCAGATACGAATCGTGCCCGGCAAACAACCGCTCCCGGTCGAAGTGCGCATGAAGATAAGCACCCGGTACCAGGGCGGCATCCACAAGGACTCCGTTGCCACGCTGTCCACGGCGGGTGTGCTGGGTGAAACCTTTGTGGATATCGATTCCACCAAGGCCACCGGTCCGATGGTGCAGAACGAGGACACCCTCAAGGTGCAGGAGACTCCTGACATAACGGATGTGGTCAAGGCCACGCAGGGCTCGCTGCAGAACCTCGACGTCCTGCTCCGGCGCATCGATCGCATCGTCTCGTTCGTTGAGAGCGGCAACGGCTCCATCGGCAAGCTGATCTACGATCAATCGCTCTATAACCAACTCAATTCGTCCGTGAAAGAGTTTCAGGGGCTCATGCAAGAGGTGAGCAACGGACGTGGCACCATCGGCAAGCTGCTCACCGACGACGAACTCTACCGCAAGGCCAACGACACAGTCGATAAGCTGAACCTCATCGCCACCGAGTTGCAGCAAGGGCAGGGAACGGCCGGCAAGTTCCTGAAAGACCCCTCACTGTATAACAACGCCAACCAGACCGTAGGCAAGTTCAACAAGCTGATGGACGACGTCAACGCCGGCCACGGCACCATCGGCATGCTGGCGAAAGACGAACAATTCCGGGCCAAACTGGACGACACCATTACCAAGCTTAATTCCCTCTCCACAAAGCTCGAATCCGGCCAGGGGACCGCGGGCAGGTTCGTCAACGACCCGTCCCTTTACAACAACACCAACCAGATGCTGCTGGAAACTCGCAACCTGGTGCAGGCCATCCGCGAAGACCCGAAGAAATACCTGACCATCCGCTTCCGGCTCTTCTGATCGCAATTTCCCGATTCCATCCAATGGCCGCCGGCAAGCAACCGGTGAAACCGACAACTGAAAACTGACAACTGACAACTGAAAACTCATCCTTTCCCCCGTTGACCAAAACCCGGCACTCTCGTCTAACTGGGTTGGGGATCAGGGCAGTATTGTCTTCGTCCGCTCCTGCGCTAAACTTACAAATTCACACATGAGACTGAGACCCGCGGTTCAAGTCCGGCCAAGTCAAGCACACATTCTGTCCCGTGCCGGGTCCTTTCAACCTGCAATCTTCAATCACCAATCTGCAATTCCACGAGGGACTATGCGTCTATTGAAACTGGCTGTACTCGTGCTCGCTCTTGCCGGAATCGCCCTGGCTCAGACGGGCACGGCGAACACCAATGCCGCGCCTACGTTCGACGTCAAGGCGCTCGATAAATCGGTCGACCCCTGCGTCGACTTCTACAAGTTCGCCTGCGGCAGCTGGATGGCCAACAACCCCATCCCCGGAGACAAGACTCGCTGGGGCCGCTTCGATGAGCTTGCCGAACATAACCGCGAGATCCTGCACCAGATCCTCGAGACCTACGCGAAGCCCGGAGCCGCCCGCAACGCGGTTGAGCAGAAAGTCGGCGATTACTACGGCTCCTGCATGGACGAAAAGGCCGTCAACGCCGCCGGCAACAAGCCTCTCCAGGCTGAATTTGCGCGCATCAATGCCATCAAGAACCGCGCAGAGCTGATGGCCGAAGTCGCGCGCCTCTACAAGCAGGGCGTCAACGCCATCTTCGGTTTCTATTCCGGTCCCGACCTCCACGACGCACGCATCGAGATCGCGCACCTTTACGACGGCGGCATCACCCTGCCCGACCGCGACTACTACCTGAAGCAGGACGCGAAGTCGAAGGACATCCAGGAACACTACGTCGCCCACGTCCAGAAGATGCTCGAGCTGGCCGGTGACAAGCCTGAAGCCGCCGCTGACCAGGCCAAAAAGATCATGTCCCTCGAGACCGAGCTGGCCGAGGTGAACATGGACCGCGTTTCGCGCCGTGACCCCAATAACCGCGATCACAAGATGAGCGTCGCCGAGTTGGACAAGATCGCGCCCAACTTCGCTTTCAACAAGTATTTCGTCGACACCGGCGCACCGAAGTTCTCTGACCTCAACGTCGCCAACCCCAAGTTCTTCACCGCCATCAACCATGCCCTCGACACGGTTCCGCTCGAGACCTGGAAGAGCTATCTCCGCTGGAAGTACACCCGTTCCATGGCGCCTGCGCTGTCAGACGCTTTCGTGCAGGAAGATTTCACGTTCTGGAATAAGTTCCTGCGCGGCCAGAAGGAACTGGAAGCCCGTTGGAAACGCTGCACCAAGTACACGGACGGCGACCTCGGCGAAGCGCTCGGGCAGCTGTACGTCGAGAAGAATTTCCCGCCCGAAGCCAAGCAGGCCACGCTGCAACTGGTGAACGCCATCGAGGGTGCGATGGGCGACGACCTCAAGACGCTCTCCTGGATGAGCGAGGAAACGCAGAAGAAGGCCGCCGAAAAGCTCGGCAAGATCACCAACAAGATCGGCTACCCGGAGAAGTGGCGCGATTACTCTTCGGTGAAGATCGCCCCCAATGACTTCGTCGGCAACACGCTTCGTGCCACCGAATTCGAAGTCCGTCGCGAACTGAACAAGATCGGCAAGCCGGTCGACAAACTCGAGTGGGGCATGACGCCCCCGACCGTCAACGCCTACTACAGCCCGTCCGAGAACAACATCAACTTCCCGGCCGGCATCCTCCAGGTTCCGTTCTACTCGGCCAACCGCGATCTCGCTGTGAACTACGGTGGCATCGGCGCCGTCATCGGCCACGAACTCACGCACGGCTTCGACGATCAGGGCGCCAAGTTCAACGGCGACGGCAACCTGAGCAACTGGTGGACCGACAAGGACAAAGCCGAGTTCGAAAGCCGTACGGGCTGCCTGGCAGACCAGTACTCGAAGTACTCGCCGGTCGAGGGCGTTACCCTGAACGGCAAGCTGACGCTCGGCGAAAATACCGCCGACAATGGCGGCGTCAAGCTGGCCTTCATGGCGCTGCAGGACCAGATGAAGAAGAACGCCTCCGCAGTGAAGCCCGACGTCGAAGGCTACACTCCGGAACAGCGCTTCTTCCTCGGCTACGCCCAGGTCTGGTGCCAGAACGTCACGCCGGAAACCTCGCGCGTGCTGGCCGTCACCGACCCGCACTCGTCCGGGCAATTCCGCGTCAACGGCGTTGTGGTGAACTCCGAGGCTTTCCAGAAAGCGTTCAGCTGCAAAGCCGGACAGCCTATGGTCAGCGAAAACGCCTGCCACGTCTGGTAGCAAATGCAGTTAATGCAGTCAAGGTGACATGAAACCCGGTCGAATTGGCCGGGTTTCATTTTTGATTTCAAAGGCGGCGAACAAGATAGCCTGTTCCGAAATTGGAACATCGGGCGCAAACAGGTTCACGACCAGCAGGCAGCCCGCACCACAACAGTTCAGCGAATCAAAAATCAGAAATCAAAAATCAAAAATTCTAAATAATCATGCGCACATCGCCCACACGTCTTGTCACCCGTTCACGATCCAAGTATTCGAGCAAAGGGATCGCGTACTTCCTGCTCACTCCAGTCATGTCCTTGAACTTGGACACATCGATGCTCGGCGATTTCGCTTTGCACGCTGCTATCTGTTTCTTCAGATTTTCCAGCGCCGAGTGATGAAACACCAGCTCCTCGCTGACCTTCACAAGCACGCGGCCGCGCAACAGCAACGTGACGATCTTCTGTGCGCGTGCGCGGTCGACTTTCAAGCCGGCCAGCACTTCTTTCAGCGCCGGCACTTTCAGGCCGGCAGAGGCGAACGCCTGCTCAATGATCTTCTTGGCTTCGGCCTCTTCGTCGCGCAGTTGCACGCCTTTTCCCGGCAGTCGCACGAGGTCGCCGCTGATCTCAAGTTTGCCCGCCTTTACCAGTTCGGTCAGCATTGCCTCGTGTATGACGGGGTCCGTGTAGCGTGCGCGCAACTGCTCTTTGCCGATACCGCCGGCCAGTCGCGTCTTCTCCAGTTGGGCTTCGAGAGACGCCGGAATGCCGGCCTTGAGAGACTCGTACATGGCGGCATCGGCCAGCTTGTCGCCAATTCGCACCACGCGCTTTGACTTAACCAGTTCGCCCACCACGCGTTCCACGTGCTCGCGTGTCCAGCCGGTCTCGGCCACAGCGTCGGCGACGCTAACCCCCACCGCGAAGCGGCGAGCTATGCGCCCGTAAAGCACTTCACGGTCATCGTCCGACATCAACAGCGGCAGGAACTTGTCGGAGGCAAACGGCGATCTGCGCGTCGTGATACGCAGCGGTCGCGCGTCGAGCACGACGCCACCGCCAATCGTGATCACCGGCGAGAACTGGCGGATGATGAAGCGGTCTCCGGGCAGCAGCAGAACGGAGCGTTCCAGCGTTAGTCTCGCGAGGGCGCTTTCCCCAGGTTTGAGTACGGCATGGGGCTTCCCGCCGAGTAATCGCACGACGGCCAGCGTCTCCGCCGTCTGCGCGTGAAAGTGAACGCGAGCGCGGTTCTTCAGCGGCTTCGCGGAGGGCAGCAGCGTGATCTGCACTTCCATCTGCCGCGCGGCGCGGAACATCTCGGGCGGGGCCAGCACCATGCCGCGAGCGAGTTCCTCCACACCAGCTCCGGTAAGGTTCAGCGCCGTGCGCTGTCCGGCCATGGCCTGCTCAGCGGGGGCGCCGTGCACCTGTATGCCGCGAACTCGCAGGCGACGTTCCTCGGGAAAGACCTCGAGTTCTTCTTCCTTGCGCACCGTTCCGGAAAGCGCAGTCCCGGTTACCACCGTGCCGAACCCACGCATCGTGAACACGCGATCGATCGGCAGCCGGAACGGCGCCGCCGAGTCCTTGGCCGGAACCTTCTGCGCCACTTCGACCAGCGCCCGTTTGAGTTCGTCTAGTCCCTGTCCGGTCTGCGAACTGACAGCGATGATGGGCGCATCCTCGAGAAACGAACCCCGCAGGAACTCCTCCACCTCCAGCCTGACTACGTCGAGCGTATCCGCATCCACCAGGTCAGCCTTCGTCAGCACCGTCAGTCCATGACGTATCGACAGCAGTCGGCAGATGTCGAAGTGCTCGCGTGTCTGCGGCTTAATCGACTCATCCGCGGCGATCACCAGCACCACCATGTCGATGCCGCCCACTCCGGCAAGCATGTTGCGCACGAACCGCTCGTGCCCCGGCACGTCCACAAAGCCGAAACGAATGCAATCCTGTCCTGCTGATCCACGTCCAGCAGGATTCTCGTGTCGGGAAGGGGTTGTG
>JAEZPW010000076.1 GCA_023441255.1 Acidobacteriota bacterium | reverse complement strand
AGGGGTTCCTCGTCGCTTCGCTCCTCGGAATGACAAGGTTCGATGAAGTGCTGCCGACTTTCGCGCTTGTAACTTTCGCGCTTGTAGCTTTCGCGTTTGTAGCATTCCCGTTTGTGGGATTGGCGTTCCGGACAATATCTCCCTTCGCGATTTTCGCGTCTCTGAGATCGGCTCTCTTCACCAGTCTTCTAGCCTCTCGGAAGATTTCTGTGAACATGTCTTCCGTTAGCTTGCCGGTATTTGTGTTTTGATTGGACGGGTGATAAGAGGCGAGCAGAATGCGACCGTCCGGCATGTCGTATTTCAGACCGTGGCCGAAGATGTATTGGGCTTTGTTCTTGAGGACGCCGCGACGCTTCAGGTGGTTCAGGTAGGCGTCGAAACCGATGCGACCAAGTGCGACCACTACGCGTATGTTCGCGAGGCATTCCAGTTCCCTGTCCAGGAACGGTGCGCAATTGGCGATTTCGGCGGGCGTGGGCTTGTTCTGTGGGGGTGCACAGCGAACCGCGGCCGTGATGTAGGCGTCGGTCAGCGTCAGGCCATCGTCACGGTGTTTCGCCGTCGGTTGGTTGGCAAAGCCGGTGCGGTGAAGGACCGGGTACATGAAGTTACCGGACGAATCGCCTGTGAACGGCCGTCCGGTTCGATTCGAGCCGTGTGCGCCGGGGGCCAGACCGAGAACGAGGACGCGCGCGTTGAGATCTCCGAAGCCGGGGACGGGCCTGGCCCAGTATTCCCAGTCCATGTAGGCCCGGCGTTTCTCGCGGCCGATCTTCTCGCGAAACGCGACGAGGCGGGGGCAACGGGTGCAAGCGGTGACTTCGGTGTTGAGGACGTCGAGAGCGCCATGACAAGCGCTATGAGCTGTGGGCTGTGGGCTGTGAGATTCTGGGTTCTGCATGACAACGGTGACGCTCTTCACCATTGTACCGGTGCTCAGTTCGAGACAGTCGGGTTACACCTCAGAGCCCAAACCCGAAAGCCCAAAGCGCTTCCGGCTGTTTGACCCCCGTTCCGCCGCTCTTCTACTATAGAAAGGTTGTCATAAACAGAGTGCGTCGCTAGTCCGACCTGCTAAATCTAATCAGTAATAAGGTCCGCAATTGAGCCCCACAGAGACAAAAGATAGCTGCCTTCGGGAAGTCCATGTCGAGATTCCCGCCGATGTTGTTACCACACAGACCGACAGCCTGGTGCGCAAGTACACGAAGATGGCGCGCATTCCGGGATTCCGTCGCGGCAAGGTTCCGGCGTCGATCGTGCGCCAGCGGTTCGCCGATGAGTTGAAGAGCGAACTCGCCGAGAGTCTGGTTCCGCAGTACTTCCGTGAGGAAACCGAGAAGCAGGGCCTGAAGCCGATCTCGCAGCCACGCGTGACGGATCTGCACATCCATGAAGGTGAGCCGCTGAGGTTCAAGGCAACTTTCGAAGTACTGCCTGAAATCGAAGTGCCCGGGTACAAAGAAGTACGCGTCGAGCACAAGGACACGAGCGTGTCCGAGCAGGAAGTCGAGGACGCGCTGAAGAACATCCAGGAGCAGCACGCGACATACAATGCGGTCGAGGAAGAGCGACCGGTGCGGGAAGGCGATTTCGCACAGGTATCGTTTGAAGGGGTAGCCAAGCCGGCGCCTGCGGCCGAAGGGGCTGCAAACGAGCCGCCGCAGGATACGAAGCCGGTCAAGGTCGACGAAGTAATGGTGGAGATCGGCGGAACCAACACCGTCAAAGAATTTTCAGAGAACCTGACGGGGACGAGTGCCGGTGATACGAGGGAATTCGAGGTCGCCTATCCAGCGGACTTCTCCGACCAGCGGCTTGCCGGCAAGACCATGAGCTACAAGGTTGAGGTCAAGGGCATCAAGACCAAGTCGGTCCCGGAGTTGAACGACGACTTTGCAAAACAGGTTGGCGAGTTTGAGACGCTGGAAGCGCTCAGGCAGCGAATTCGCGACGGCATCAAGCACGAGAAGGAACATCAGGCCGAACACGAGGCGAAGGACAAAATTGTCGATGAGTTGCTGAAACTTACCGACTTCCCGGTTCCTGAGTCGCTGGTTGAACATCAAATCGACTTGCGGTTGGAGCGCGGATTGCGGGCGCTGGCGGCACAGGGGATGCGTGCCGAGGATCTGCGCAAGATGGACTGGAGCAGGTTGCGCTCTGGTCAGCATGACCAGGCGGTGCGCGAGGTGAAGGCGGCGCTGGTGCTGGACAAGATAGCCGATCTCGAGAACCTCGAGGTTACAGACGAGGAAGTTGACAAAGAAGTAAACGCACTGGCTGCGCAATCGCGTCAATCGGTCGAAGAAGTCAGGGCTCGTTTGACACAGGATGGGGCCATAAATAGAATCCGGGATAGAATCCGCAACGAGAAGGCCCTCGAATTTTTGTATCGCAGATCCGCCTAACAGCGGCTGCTTTTCCACCGTTCCAGGAATGCGCAAGTTGGGGCGGAAGTGTGGGCAAGTCAGCGTGAAAGGAGCCTACGGCATGCTGGTTCCGATGGTCATTGAGCAGACGGGACGAGGCGAACGAGCCTACGACATTTATTCCCGCCTGCTAAGGGATAACATTATTTTTCTTGGCACGCCGATTGATGACAATGTTGCCAACCTGGTTATTGCACAGCTGCTATTTCTAGCTGCCGAGGATCCGGAGAAGGACATACAGTTGTACATCAACTCACCGGGTGGGTCGATCACGGCGGGCATGGCGATTTACGACACCATGCAGTACATCCGGCCCGACGTGATGACGATCTGCATCGGGCAGGCGGCCAGCATGGGTGCCGTGTTGCTGGCGGCAGGCGCCAAGGGGAAACGGTTCGCGCTGCCGACAGCCCGAATCCTGATCCATCAGCCGCACATTATGGGCGGACTTTCGGGTCAGGCGACGGATATCGACATCCAGGCTCGTGAGATCCTGCGAATGCGCGAGATTTTGAACCAATTGCTGGCTAAACATACGGGGCAGCGACTGGACAAGGTCGAGAAGGACGTCGAGCGCGACTTCATTATGAATTCGCAGCAGGGCAAGGAATACGGGATCATCGACGACATTATTGACAAGCCCCGGTAACCAAGAGACTCAAGGTCGGTAATCTTGATTTGACGTTTTGATTCGCGTACTCTCGCCCCATCCTGGAGCCTTCCGAGATGGGGCATGCTGTTCGTGGGACGCGGGAGCGCACGCCTCCCGCCCGACGCAGTAAGCGCCCCGGCAATCGCTTACGGCGACGGGAAAAGTCGTGCAGGGTGAGGCTGGAAGGAGTAACAAGTTGAAATCCAGGTCAGGTTCTGACGAAGTTTTAAGATGTTCTTTTTGTCATAAGTCCCAGGACGCAGTAGCAAAGCTGATATCTTCGCCGAGCGACTATCCGCGCGCCTACATCTGCGACGAGTGCGTTGCGGTCTGCAATTCGATACTTGAAGACGACCGCACCGAGACGCGCACAAGCGCTGCTCCCAATCACCTGCCGAAACCGCAGGAAGTGAAAGCGTTCCTCGACGAATACGTGATCGGCCAGGAGCAAACGAAAAAGAAGCTGGCCGTCGCCGTATATAACCACTACAAGCGCATATACATGAACCGGCAGCGCGCAGACGGTGTTGAACTGTCCAAGTCCAACATTCTGCTGGTTGGCCCGACCGGAACCGGCAAGACGTTCCTGGCGCAAACGCTGGCCAAGATGCTCGATGTGCCGTTCGCGATCGTTGACGCGACGACGCTGACCGAGGCTGGGTACGTCGGCGAGGACGTTGAGAACATCATCCTGAAGCTGCTGCAGGCCGCCGACGGTGACGTGGGCCGAGCCCAGACCGGAATCATCTACATCGACGAAATCGACAAGATCGGCCGCAAGGACGAGAACCCGTCCATCACGCGCGACGTCAGTGGCGAAGGCGTGCAGCAGGCCTTGTTGAAAATCCTGGAAGGTACCGTGGCGAACGTTCCTCCGCAGGGCGGACGCAAGCACCCGCACCAGGAATTCACGCCCGTAGATACGACGAACATTCTGTTCATCTGCGGTGGTGCGTTCGTTGGCCTGGAGAAGGTGATCGCGCGACGCGTCGGTAAGAAGTCGCTTGGGTTCAAGACGAACGAGGCTGCCGAAAAAGAAGAGTTCATCCCGGCCAACCGGCGTGACTCCGAGCTTCTGCAGCAGGCGGAGCCGCAGGACCTGATCAAGTTCGGATTGATACCGGAGTTCGTCGGACGCATGCCCGTAATGGGCGTGTTGAGCGACCTGGACGAAGACGCCATGGTCCAGATCCTCACGAAGCCGCGCAACGCGATCACAAAGCAGTACCAGCGGCTGTTCGAGTTCGAGAACGTAAAGTTGACGTTCAGCCAGGATTCGCTGAAGGCGATCGCTCACGAGGCGCTGAACCGGAAGGTTGGCGCGCGCGGACTGCGCATGATCCTGGAAGAATTGATGCTGGATCTGATGTACCACCTGCCCAGCCAGAAACGCGTGAAGGAGTTCGAAGTTACACGCGAGATGGTGGAAAAGCGCGACGTGTCGATCGCGATGATGGAAAAGGCAGGGTAACCGTAAGATTTTGCCCGGTGCCGGCCGGCAGGCATCAAAATACCTGTCACCGGTTTGCCGGGCGTTCTGTTTGCGGGCAGGTTAAGGGACCGGAGCATTTCGGGAATTGGTACCGCAGGTAACTTAATCGCCAATGCGACAGGTATAGCATCGGTGCAAACAGCCGATACAATAGAGGTACGGGTTGTAACGTTCGGGGCGGTTGACCGAAACGGCAACTGACAAACAGGTTTAGGATTTCATTGTGACTACAAGCCGGGAAAAATTCGAAACACGCAAGCTGCCGATGATGCCGATTCGAGACGTCGTCATCTTCCCTTTCATGATGACGCCGTTCGTGGTGGGACGCGAGTCGAGCGTGCGAGCACTGGAAGAGGCACTGGCGGGCGACAAGAAGATCTTCTTGGCAACTCAGCACGATGCTAGCGTCGACGAACCGAAGCCGAACGAGATCTTCCAGGTCGGGACCATCGTCAACATCGTACAGAGCCTTAAGCTGCCGGACGGCAACATCAAGGTACTGGTCGAGGGGGTGGAACGCGGCAAGATCCTTGGGGTGACGGATTCGGACGGCTACATGGTGGTTACGGTTCGCGTTGCGAAGTATCCCCCGGAGCAGCCCGGCGTTCTGGATGCGCTCATTCAGCGCGTGACATCGCTGTTCGAGCAATACGTGAAGCTTTGCCAGTCTTTGAATTACGAGACCATGATCGCCGCAGTCCGCATGGACGATCCTGCAAAGCTGACCGACACCATCGCCGCGAACCTGCAGCTTTCGATTGAAGAAAAGCAGGAGTTGCTTGAGATCTTCGATCCTGCCGACCGTTTGAACCGCATCGCCGACGTTCTCGATATCGAGATCGAAAAACTCAATATGGACCGCACCATCCAGTCGCGCGTGAAGCGCCAGATGGAACGCGCCCAGAAAGAGTATTACCTCAACGAAAAGATCAAGGCGATCCAGAAGGAACTGGGCCGCGGCGAAAAGAGCGAGTGGGACGAGTTAAAGAAGAAGGTGGACTCCGCCGGTATGCCGAAGGAAGTCCACGAGAAGGCGATCCAGGAACTGAAGAAGCTGGAAGCCATGCCGCCCATGTCGGCGGAATCTACGGTGAGCCGCAACTATCTCGACTGGCTGCTGGCGGTCCCGTGGAAGAAGAAGTCGAAAGAGATCCGTAATATCGATCGCGCAGAAAAGGTCCTGAACGAAGATCATTATGGCCTTGAGAAGATCAAGGAGCGCATCCTTGAGTTCCTGGCCGTGCGCCAGCTGGTGAAGAACCCCAAGGGATCCATTCTGTGCTTTGTCGGACCTCCGGGTGTCGGCAAGACTTCGCTGGGCATGTCGATCGCGAAGGCCACCGGACGCAAGTTCGTTCGCATGTCGCTGGGCGGCGTGCGTGATGAAGCCGAAATCCGCGGCCATCGTCGCACTTACATCGGCGCCCTGCCCGGCCAGATCATCCAGATGATGAAGAAGGCCGGCACCAAGAACCCGGTCTTCATGCTGGATGAAGTCGACAAGATGTCGATGGACTTCCGAGGAGATCCGTCTGCGGCACTGCTCGAAGTGCTCGACCCCGAACAGAATTTCATGTTCGTGGACCATTATCTGGACGTCGAGTACGACCTGTCGCAGGTGTTCTTCATCGCCACCGCGAACGTGATGCACACCATCCCGGCCGCGCTGCAGGACCGCATGGAAGTCATCCGACTGCACGGCTACACCGAACTGGAAAAGCTGGAGATTGCCAAGCAGTTCCTGGTGGTGAAGCAGCGACAGCAGACCGGGCTTACGGATGAGAACATCAAGTTTGCGGATGAAGGTATCCTCGAGATTATCCGCTCATATACGCGCGAAGCAGGTGTCCGCAACCTCGAACGCGAAATCGGCAATGTCTGTCGCAAGGTGGCCCGAAAGGTCCTGAAGGAAGGCGAGAAGTTCAATACCGTCATCACCGCCGAAAACGTAAGCGAGTTCCTGGGAGTGCAGAAATTCCGGGATACGAACGCGAACGAGCGGAATGAGGTTGGACTCGTAACCGGACTGGCATGGACTGAGGTCGGCGGTTCTATCCTGATGACGGAAGTCGCCGTGGTTGACGGCAAGGGCAAGCTCACCCTGACCGGTAAACTCGGTGACGTGATGCAGGAATCGGCACAGGCCGCGATGAGTTACGTACGTTCGCGTGCGCAACACCTTGGCATACCCCGCGATTTCTATCGCAACCTGGACATTCACGTGCACGTGCCGGAAGGCGCGATTCCGAAAGACGGTCCGTCCGCTGGAATCACCATTGCCACCGCGATTGCAAGCGCGCTGAGCGGCATTCCCGTGCGGCGCGACGTGGCGATGACCGGCGAGATAACCTTGCGAGGAAAGGTGCTACCCATCGGCGGCTTGAAGGAAAAGCTGCTTGCAGCGCACCGAGCGGGAATCTTCGAGGCCATTCTCCCCAAGGAGAACGAGAAGGACCTGGCTGACATCCCCGAGAACCTGCGCGACCACATGAAACTTCATTTCGTCGACACGATGGACGAAGTGCTTCGAATTGCCCTGGAGCGTCCGCTGCCCGAGGTTGCGGCGCCGCAGCCACTCGCAAGCATACCGACGACCACGGAGCAGCCTGCCGCACATCAGTAGAGACGAGTTTTGGTTTCTAGTTGGCCCGCCTCGCAGCGGGCCTTCATTTTTGTAGCGCCATTTTTCCTAGCGCCGTGCCCTCGCCAGCGGGCCCCCGTTCACATCTCACGCTGTCCCAGCGACTGATCCCCGAAGTGAAAGGCGGCATCACTACTTCCATGCTGAAGCATTTCGCCTTGTCGCTCGCTGTGGCCCTCGCGCTCGCCCCCGTCGTGGCCCAGCAGCCGGTTCCACATCGCCCAACGAGCACTCCGTATACGGGTGACCTCTCGATCTTCGACTCTCCGGGACGCGAGAAGCGCCTGCACATCGATCGCGTGATGGACGCCCTGCAGATAACCCCGGGCAAGACCGTGGCCGACATTGGCGCCGGCTCGGGATGGTTCACCATGCTCGCCGCGCGGCGCGTGGGGCAGAACGGAGCCGTTTTCGCCGTAGACATCAACCCGCAATCCAAGCACTACATCGACAAGCGTGCTGCGAAGGAGGGTCTCACGAACGTCAGAACTGTGTTGAGCAGCCCTGATGATCCCATGCTTCCCGTGAACAGCGTCGATTCCGTACTCATCCTCAAGACCTATCACGAGATCGAAAACCCCATAGCGCTGATGCGAAATCTGCGTGCGGCACTGAGGCCGGGTGCGCGGGTCGGCATCATCGACCGCAACGGCAACGGTACCGATCACGGAGTTGACCGCGCGGTCGTGATCAAGGAAGCCGACGAGGCGGGTTACAGGCTCTTGAGCCAGGACGACTTCGTTAAGGACGACCTCATGGACTACTTCTTGATCTTCGTGCCGAAAGAGCAAAGCTGACGCGCACGTGATTTGGCTCGTGCAGAGATTTCCCCTACAATGTCCCGCAACATGCGCATATGCCTGGCCGTTTGCGTTCTGCTTACTGCTTCGTTCGGTTTCGCTCAGAAATCGGCGCCCGACTTCACCAAGGCACGCGACGAAGCCGTCAGCTTCCTTTCTGAGTTGATCAAGATCAACACATCGGACCCGCCGGGAAATGAGACGAAGGCAGCCGAGTATCTGAAGACGGTCTTCGACCGCGAGGGTATTCCCTCCACCATCATCGGCCCTTCACAAGACCGTGGAAGCATCATCGCCCGCATCAAGGGCAACGGTTCAAAGAAGCCATTGCTGCTGATGGGTCACCTCGACGTAGTTCCGGTGGAGCGCGACAAGTGGACCTTCGACCCCTTCGCTGGAGTCGTGAAGGACGGGTACGTGTATGGCCGGGGCGCGATAGATGACAAGGGCTCGGTAGCAGCGAACCTTCAAGTATTTCTTTTACTGCACCGCCTTAAGGTGCCGCTGGACAGAGATGTTATCTTCTTCGCGGAATCGGGCGAGGAGAATGATTCCGCCGGCGTACGCTACGCGGTGGAACACAACTGGGACGACATAGCTTGTGAGTTCGTCTTGAACGAAGGCGGAAGCGCGCTCATCGAAGACGGCAAAGTGAAATACGTGGGCATCGCGACCACGGAGAAGGTCCCTCGCGGACTGGTGCTGCGCGCAACGGGCCCAAGCGGACACGGTTCTGTGCCCCGCGTGGACAACTCGGTCGTTCATCTCGCAGCAGCAGTGGCGAAAGTTGGCACTTGGAACACACCTGCGCGTCTTAACGAGACCACACGCGAGTTCTTCCATCGCCTTGCCCAGATCAGTCCGCCCGATCAGGCTGCGCTGTACTCGCATATCGAAGACCCCGCTGTGCAGCAACAGCTTCGGACGTCCAATCCGTCGTACTACTCTGCCCTGAGGACGTCTATTGTCCCCACCATGCTGAAGGCAGGCATCAAAGGCAACGTGATCCCGGCCACGGCTGAGGCGCGGCTAGACGTTCGTGCACTGCCTGACGAGAACATGGATGGCCTCATCTCTGAGATGACCCGGGTTATTGCCGATCCGCAGGTGGAGATCGTCAAGGAGGACTGGTCGGAGAACATGCCGGCTGCTCCGCCCTCCGCTCTTGGGACCGAAGCTTTCCGCGCACTCGAGCATGCTCAGCGAAAGGTTTATCCGGGCTCTGCGACGTTGCCGATCATGACGACCGGAGCAACGGACTCCGCATTCCTGAGGGTGAAGGGCGTACAGGCCTACGGCATCTCCATGCCAAACACGGACACAGACCGGCGCCGGGTGCACGGCAACGACGAACGGGCCCCAATCGAATCGATCGGCAAGTATGTGGAGTTCCTGTGGGCTGCAGTCACCGAGATAGCAGCGTCGCACTGATCTTCTCGCGCATCGCAACATTCACCAGGGCTTGGCGTTGACGGGTTATGTATGATTAAGGGTTGATCGTCGAAAGAAAGTCACTGTGCGCTACTTGACAAAATTCCTGACGTCGGCGGCTGACCCGCGGCAGTTCCCTCCGCCAGTGACACCGGAGATTGCCTTCGTAGGGCGGTCGAACGTAGGCAAATCAAGCCTGATTAATGCGCTGCTCGGAGAGAAAGTAGCCAAGACGAGTTCGACGCCGGGACGCACCCGCACCATCAACTTCTTCGCCGTACGCCGCCAGGGTGCGCCGAAGCCTGAGATGGTGTTCGCAGATCTGCCCGGCTACGGATACGCCAAACTGCCGAAGGAAATGACCGCCGAATGGCCGAGTTTCATCGAGCCTTATTTGCGCGAGCGCGAAAACCTGGCACTCATCGTCGTGCTGGTGGACACGAACATCCCTCCACAAGAGAGAGATAAGCAACTAGTCGAGTGGTTGCGCCATTACAACCGGCCATTTGTAGTAGTCGGCACAAAGGCAGACCGCATCGGCGGCAACCAGCTTCGGAACAGCATGCAGACTCTCTCCAGGGAGCACGGGATCGACCGCGTAGTGCCCTTCTCGAAGCTTGGTCCCGGCAAAGAAGACGTCTGGAAAGAGATTCGCACCGCAGCCGAGCGTTACACCGGAACGGCAAGTACGGCCGGCAGCAGCGAAGCTGTAAAGTCCTGATGCGGCTAGCTGGTAGCTCCTGCCCCTCTCTGACTTCGGGAGCCGTTTTTCAGTCCGCGAGTTTCATAACCAGCACTTGGCCATCGGAGTGGAATTCCCCTCCCGTCGCCGTCTTTGTTGTGCCTGCGAGCGGATCTGGCGGCAGAATCTTAGCGATGTTGGCGACGTTGCCCGTTGCGTTGAGGGTGTCCCCTACAAAGTCGCGCTCCGTGTCGATGTTCGGGTCGATCTTGTGGGTGATGGCGCTGAGTTTGGGACTGCGGTTATCGTGTTCAAATCCGATGTCGTGCGTGGCGGCGCCGAGCCAGACGGACTTTCCGTCAATCTCAAAAGGCGCTTTCCAGACACGAAGGTGGTGCCGCGTCTGGACAACCTGAACGGGTTCGGCGCGTGCGTACCCGAAGTCCTGCGGACGTCCGAAAAGGTAGAGCTCGCTCATCGGCATCTCGGTGTAGGCCTTCTTTGAGTAGGTCGAGAGCAACGCGTGCAGGGCGGCATCCTGTTTCGTCTTGTCGACAAGCACCCAACCGGCATCGGCAAAGGCCTTTTGCATTCCCTGCTCTGGGCCGATGATCATGAAGTTGACCATGTCGCCTTTGTTGCCGTCCTTGTCCGCGACGCGACGCGGCACCTTGTCCCAAATGCCGTCCGGAATCTTGATAGGCGCCAGACTGTGCGCTCGCGTGGCCGATGCCGGGGTTATCTTTACGCTCACCACGTAAGAGCCAGAACCAGAGTGCCCAGCGCCCTCATTCACGCCCAGGAAAAGCCGTCCTGCCCGGTTGGCCGTGAACTCCTTGGTCGAGCCGATGAGAAAGGGCACCTCCACATCGCCTTGCCCAATTCGTCCGATCAACGCTCCGATACCGGCGTTATTGACCGGCAAGGAAGTGATGACTTCCTGCCAGGAGCGGGCCAGACCATCAGGAGTAGCCTTGGCCTGGTTGTAGTCGAGAGCCCCCGTGCTCTTGACGTCGATACGATCCCCTGGGACCAGCTGTATACCAGTATCGGTCCAAGGCTTGTTGCCTTCGACCTTTATGTCGTAAGAGAGCTTGCGTTCACCCGCCGCTGCTGCAGACGGTACCGACGTTTCCGAGGTGGTCCCACTGGTCTGGACGGACGCCGGTGGTGCGCCGCTAGACTGCATGGAGTTGGGAGTGGCGACTGCGGGAGCAGTTTCCTGTTTAGGTGTCTCAGGAGCCGCATTCGCCGGGGGATTGTTCGCGGGCAGTGGGTTCAGATTTCCCGGATAGCGGTGTTGCGCTTGAAGAGTACCTAGCGCCGATACGGCCATGACCAATGTAAGAATGCTGTGCTTCATACATGCCTCAAAAACTATGACGGTCCGCGGTCAGGGGCCGGATGCAGCCTGATACCGCACAATGATAACTCCGAAGGCACCTCGTGGGCGTCTCCAGCGTGAAATCAACCAGGGAAGGCAGAGCCGACGGCCAGGCACAATTACAATACGAGCGTCAGGCGATATGACGATGAAGTTTCACACTGAGTACCTCACGTTTCACACCCGCAAGCACCGGGAATACATTCATATAACGCCGCAAGTTGAGGGAATCGTAAAGAAGAGCGGCATCCGTGAAGGCATGGTGCTCGTATCAGCGATGCACATCACTGCCGGCGTTTATGTCAACGATAACGAGTCGGGACTGATCGAGGACATCGACGCGTGGCTTGAGAACATCGCTCCTTACGACCGCAACTACAAACACCACCAGACGGGCGAAGACAATGGCGACTCGCATCTTAAGTCGCTGCTGGTCCATCATGAGGTGATTGTTCCCATCACGAATGGTCGCCTGGACTTCGGTCCCTGGCAGCGCATTTTCTACGCCGAGTTCGACGGTCAGCGAGATAAGCGCCTTATCATCAAGGTGATGGGCGAGTGATTTTGAAGTTTCACTGAAGATCTTAAAGGTTCGGCCTTACTTGGATTGCCATGGGGGACGGGTCATGAACGTGAAGACACGAATTGCTATCGGGATCATTTTGCTGCTGTGCTGCGTCGGGGGTAGCTCGGGCCAGCAGCGGACCGTATCCGTGCCTCGGCTGCGGTCGAATATGATCGTCACGACCGATTGGCTTGCCGACCACGCTCGCAATCCGAAAATCGTCGTCGTTCACGTCGGCCGTGATCGGACCTCCTACGATAACGGGCACATACCCGGCGCAAGATTCCTGGCGCTCAGCGATATAGCGGTCACCCGCAACGGTGTGCCGAACGAACTGCCTCCCGTCGCCGATTTGCAGAAGGTGTTCGAGCATCTCGGTGTCGGAGATGAGTCGCGGGTAGTGCTTTATGGCGATCTCCATGGCTTGCTTGCGGCCCGGGCGTACTGGACGCTCGACTATCTGGGACATGGTGATCAGGCCGCTCTGCTGGACGGCGGACTGGAGAAGTGGCGTGCGGAGGAGCGTCCGGTCACGAAGGAAGTGCCCTCTATCAGTCCTGCAACGTTCACGCCGAAGGTAAACGCTAAAGTGCTGGTTGAGCGCGAAGAAGTACGCCGTCTTTCCAGTGAACTTGCTTCCGGAACATCGGATTCCGTGCTGGTCGACGCGCGTCCTGGCGAACAGTTCAGCGGCGAGCAAGCCGGGGAAGGACTATCTCGCGGCGGTCATATTCCGGGTGCGGTCAACCTTCCCTGGACCGAAAACATAGAGAGCACGGACGATCCGCAACTCAAACCGCCACCGGAGTTGAGGAAGTCGTGGAACGCATCCGGGGTCACGCCAGGAAAACGGGTAGTAGTTTATTGCCGGACCGGCATACAGGCGTCCTACGAATACTTCACTGCCAAGTTCCTGGGCTATGACGCAGCGATGTACGACGGTTCCATGATGGACTGGACTTCGCGTGAGGATGCACCCGTGCAGAGCACCAAGACTCCGGCGAATGGAAACCAGAGGTGAGTCCTCACTTGGCCTCGGCCATGCTGCAACCCGGTCCGAAGTGACTTGGCGGGCAGTGGTGCAACAGAATGGTCGAACTCTGCTCTTCCACGATGGCGTCAGGCAGAATCGTGAGTTCCGGGGCGATCTCACGTTTCCTGTATCTGGCCTTTACGTCGCGAATGTCGTCCTGGTCCATGGTTCCAAGTCCAGGGCCGAAAGCCCAGACACTGGCACTGGGACCACAAGTTGACTGAGTATCGCGCCTGCGCATCTCGCTCCAACATCCCCACATTCGCTGAAGAAGGCTGGCGGTCACAACGCGACGAGAGAAGTGAACGCTGCCAGTTGCGTCGGTCTCCTTGACCTCCTCCTGGGCTCGCTGCTGCAAGGATTGTTGTTGCCAGGTTTCACGAACATGAATGCCGGACAGGCGGTTGCCTTTTTCGTCTACCACAGTGATCTGCCACTCAGGCGCAACGGTTTGTCGAACAGGATAGACGAGCACGACGATTGCGGCGACAAGCAACCCAAATCCGACTTGCTTAGCGATCGGCTTCATCTCGAACAAGGACGGCAGCGGAATTCTATACCGCCGACGAAGTGTTAAGCACTTTGTTTTCCACGCGAAGTCCGGAGTTGGTGCGAGCGCAGGCAGACAGGTGCGCCCGTATTCCGCTGAAAAACACAACGTTAGCGTGTAAACCTTCAACATAAACCCGTTACAACTGATTTCCGCGTAAGCCACTGTGAACTAAGAAGTAGTAAGCCAAGTCACCTACGGAAGTGAGCGTTATCACATCCTTTTGTCTCCCGAAGCGGGACACTCACCCTGAGAGCACTCCGAAAGCAGTTGAAAATCTCATCACGCACTAAAAGAGCGCGCATGAGTTCCAGAAATTCTGCGTGCGAGGTGCTACTCACTGGTGTTTGTTTGAGAAGGAGACCATCTCGAATGAAAACGACGAAGCTCGCGGCCCTGGTGGCGATGATCGCCTTGGTATTGTTTATTGCTCTTCCTAATCTCTCCTGGGCGGCGGAAGACGGTGCGGCTCTGTACAAGGCAAAGTGCGCTGGCTGCCACAAGGCTGATGGCTCAGGCAATCCGCCCAAGGTTTCTGCCGTGAAGGGCGCTGACGAAGCGAAAGTAAAAGCAGCGTTTGGCAAGGCCCCTCACACAGCGATGAGCAAGAGCCTTTCTGCCGAACAGCAGAAGGCGATCGCCGACTACCTTAAGACCCTTAAGTAGTCGCCATCGAGACGAGATGCCGGCGTCCGCTCGCGGGCGCCGGATTTCAACCTCGGAGTGTTGCGTGAACCAGCCAGCCGATTCGAGGTTCCGAACGAGCGCTAACTACGTTCCCAGGACGTCAACCCGGCTGTTTTTCGGAAAGACCTGTCCGGCAGTCCCACAGTATCCGACTCCCGCAGAATCCGTGCCCGGCGCAGGAACGATCCTTGAACTGAGACCTTCAAGATCCCACTGCCCCGCCCTGGTTACCCGCTTCGAGCATCAGCGCAGTACCCGTAATTCGATACCAGGCATTCATTTGTCGCGTTATTACATCCTGCGAACGGTTTCCGTTTGCCGTGTTCGGAGTCTTCCCGGAGAACTCTATGAGCAAGGCCATCCTCTATGACGCAACCCTCTGCATAGGCTGCAAGCAGTGCGAGCAGGCCTGTGCGGAGAAAAATACATTACCTTACGACGAGAAGATCGCCGCGGAACAGGTTCAGTCGGAACATAAGTTCACCGTCGTCATGCAGAAGGACGACAAGTACATGCGACGCATGTGCATGAACTGCGAAGAGCCGGCTTGCGCCTCTGTGTGTCCTGTCGGCGCGCTGCAAAAGACGCCTCAAGGCCCGGTCGCTTACGACGCATACAAGTGCATGGGTTGCCGCTATTGCATGGCGGCATGCCCGTTCGGCGTTCCCAAGTACGAGTGGAACAATGTCCTGACGCCCAAGATTCGTAAGTGCACGATGTGCTCAGACCGCGTGATCGCGGGTCAGCAGACGGCCTGCGCCGATGCGTGTCCAGTGGGCGCAACCAAGTTCGGTGAGCGCGAAGAACTGCTGGAAGAGGCCAAGAAGCGCATCCGCGAGAACCTCTCCAACTACGTCAACCATATCTTCGGTGAAACCGAGGTTGGCGGAACCTCTGTGCTGCTTCTTTCATCGGTGCCGTTCGAGGGCTTTGGCTATCCGGCCGGCCTGGTTCGCGATCCCCTGCCCCTCTATACCTACCGCGTTCTTTCACGTATTCCCGACTTCGTTCCGCTAGGCGGCGTGCTGCTCGGCGGAATCTGGTGGATCACCCATCGTCGTGAAGAAGTCGCCGAAGCGGAAGGCAAGAAGAACGGAGGGTCGCGATGAAGATCAAGTTCACGTTCTGGAAGCTGGTGTTCCTGGCCATCATGGCCGTCGGCGCATACGGTACCTACGTGCGCTTCTTTCATGGGCTTGGTCCGTCGACGAACCTGAGCGACCAGTTCCCCTGGGGCATCTGGATCGGCTTCGACGTGCTGTGCGGCGTGATGCTGGCCGCCGGCGGTTTTACCCTGACTGCAGCGGTCCACATCTTGAACATCAAGAAGCTGGAACCCATCGTTCGCCCGACCGTGCTTACGGCGTTCATGGGCTATGTGCTGGTCAGCGTGGCGCTGATTTTTGACCTCGGACGTCCCTACAACATCTGGCACCCGCTCGTTATGCGCAATCCCCACTCGGTGATGTTCGAGGTGGCGATGTGCGTGATGCTCTACACGACGGTGTTGTCGCTCGAGTTCTCGCCCATCGTGCTGGAGCGGTTCAAGATGGAAAAGCCGCTGCGCATCATCCGCGGAGTGCTGGTCCCGCTGGTGATCTTCGGCGTGCTGCTGTCAACCCTGCACCAGTCCTCGCTCGGCACGATGTACCTGATCATGCCGAACAAGCTTCATCCGTTCTGGTACAGTCCGTTGCTGCCGGCGTTCTTCTTCATCTCAGCGATCGCGGTCGGTCTGGCCATGACGATCTTCGAGTCGTCGTTGTCTGCGAAGTACTTCCACAAGCAACTCGAGCTGCCGATACTGCAGTTGCTCGGTCGTGTGCTTATCGTGGTCATGGCGGTGTACATCATCCTGCGCTTTGAAGACCTGTTGCACCGCGGGATGTTGTCGCAGATCGTCAACCCCGGCGCTCACGCCTACGAGCGCAACCTGTTCCTGCTTGAGATCGCGTTGCTGCTCGGCGGCTTCGTGATGCTCTGCTTCAAGAAGATTCGCATGACGCCCGGAGGCCTGTACCTGTCGGCTGTGCTGGTGTTGCTGGGGTTTGTAACGAACCGGCTCAACGTCAGCATCACCGGGATGGAAGCGCAGGCGGGCGTTCGGTACGTTCCCAAGTGGACTGAAATCGGCGTAACAGCGGCGTTTGTTGCCGCCGGCTTCGCCATCTTCGGGATGGCGGCCAAGTACTTGCCCATCTTTGAAGAGAAGCATGGACACGCTGTTCCTTCGGCGGTCGGGAAGGACGCAGCGAAAGAGGCTGCGATGAGTCATGTCGCGGGCGACTAAACAAAACGCGCTCATTGCGCGGACCGATCCCGCGCAATGGGAACAGTCAGGCGCTTCCCGCTCCCGGTGGGAGCGCCTGACTCATAGCATCAGCGCAAAACTCATCGCGCTGTTGCTTGGGGCCATGCTTGTCATATTCGGGCTGCTTGGGTACGTCAACATCCAGCTGCACCGAAAGCACCTCGAAGCAGCGACACTGAACGCTGCCGAGCGTGTCAGCGACACGATCAAACGCAGTACGTCTTATCACATGCTGCGGAATGATCGTGAATCGATCTATGAAACGATTCGCACGATTGGCACTGAGCCGGGTATCGTTCGGCTCAGGATCCTGGATAAGGAAGGGCGGATCAGTTATTCCAGCGATCCATCTGAGATCAACAAGTTCGTAGATAAAAGTGCCGAGGCCTGTTACGCCTGCCATGCCAAAGCGCAGCCGCTGACACGCCTGAACCGTCCGGACCGGTTCCGCATTTATCGTCCGAGCGGCTACCGCGTGCTCGGCATCATCAACCCGATCGAGAACGAGCCTTCGTGCTCCAACGCTGATTGTCATTACCACCCTGCCAGCCAGCAGATTCTTGGCGTGCTGGACACAAATCTGTCTCTTGAGCGCGCCGACGCGAACCTGGCTGAAGGCACATGGTGGATGGCGCTATACACCATCCTGGCGGTGGCCGGAGTCGCAGTCCTGGTCTGGGTGTTTATCTGGCGTTTCGTCCATGACCCCATCAAGGCGCTCGAAACCGGCACAGAACAACTGACGCGCGGCGAACTGGGCGCACAAATCGACTTCGCCTCCAAAGATGAATTCGGCGATCTGGCGGATTCCTTCAACCTGATGAGTCTGCGGTTGCGAGCGGCTAACGAGGAAATCACCGCCTGGGCGCGCACCCTCGAAGAGCGGGTCGAACAGAAGACGGCGGAGTTGACTCGCGCGCACGAGAAAATGCTGCAAGTCGAGAAGATGGCCTCCATCGGAAAGCTTGCGGCGGTAGTCGCGCACGAGGTCAACAATCCACTCTCGGGCATCCTGACCTACGCCAAGTTGATTCGGAAGTGGCTGGACAAAGGCGACCTGACGGAAACGCAACGTAAAGAAGCGCTGGAGTGCCTGGATCTCATTGCCAGTGAAAGTCGTCGCTGCGGCGACCTGGTAAAGAACCTGCTTACGTTCTCGCGTACCGGTCCACTGAACCTGGTGTGGGCCAATTTGAACCAGACCGCGGACCGCTGCGTGCGTCTGACCCAGCACAAACTGGAAATGGCGGGCATTCAACTTAACCTCGAACTGGACGAGGAACTGCCCACCGTGCATTGCGACCCGGCACAAATAGAGCAGGTCCTGCTGGCCCTTATGATGAACGCGATCGACGCGATGCCACGTGGGGGCAACTTGTGGATACGCAGCCGTTCCCTGCCCCAAAGCCAGCAGGTTGAGCTGCAGGTCCGGGACGACGGCACGGGGATCGCACCGGAGGTCCTGTCCAAGCTTTTCGAACCTTTCACGACAACCAAGGACATCGGTAAAGGCGTGGGCCTTGGTCTCGCGATCAGCCACAGCATCGTGGAGCGACATAATGGGCAAATTGTTGTCGACTCTGAAGTGGGGCGAGGCACCAGTTTTTATATTTTCCTTCCATTGGACGCGAATGCCGCGTCCAAAAACGCTGCCGCGGTCAACAAAGCCGCGAATCTCCGCGGCGCGGCGGCGAAATGAGGTGATTCAAAGTGGCTTCTAAAGGAAAACTGCTGATCGTGGACGACGAGTTAAGCGTGCGCGATTCGCTCGGTAAATGGTTCCGCGAGGAAGGCTACGAGACCGGCACGGCCGAGAACGCCAGCGAGGCACTGACCCGTCTGGCCGAGCAGAAATGGGATCTCGCGCTGCTCGACATCAAGATGCGCGGCACCGACGGCATCGAACTGCAACGCCGCATACGCGAACTCGACCCCGGCGTCGTCACTATCATGATGACCGGATATGCGTCCGTTGATACCGCCGTAACGGCGATGAAGAATGGCGCATACGATTACCTGACGAAACCGCTTGATCCGGACGAGGTAGCCCACAAGGTCGCCAAGGCACTTTCGCATAAGCGCGCCGAAGAAGAGAATGCCCGCCTGCGCGAGACCGTGGCCGAAGTGCAGCGCCCGTCCGACATGGTGGGGCAGAGCGCGGCCATGCAGCGCGTCTTCGAAGCCATCGAAACCGTCGGTCCCACCGACGCTACCGTGTTGATCACCGGGGAGAGCGGTACCGGCAAGGAACTTGTTGCGCGAGCCATACATTCCTGCAGCCCGCGAAAGTTCCACCCGCTGGTCGTGATCCACTGCGGTGCGCTCACAGAAACGCTGCTGGAGAGCGAGTTGTTCGGCCACGAGAAGGGCGCTTTCACCGGGGCGCAGTATCGCAAAAAAGGAAAGTTCGAAATCGCCGAGGGTGGAACCGTGTTTCTCGACGAAATCGGCGACATCTCGCTTAAGACGCAGACCGATCTGCTGCGCGTGCTGCAGGAGCGAGAGATCGTAAGGGTTGGCGGCAACCAGCCGATCAAAGTGGATTTCCGTATCGTTGCCGCAACCAACAAGAACTTCGAACAGCTGATCGAAGAAGGCAAGTTCAGGCCTGATCTGTACTACCGTCTGAACGTGTTCAACATCGAACTCCCGCCGCTTCGTGAACGGAAGGAAGACATCCCCGCACTCGTGGATCACTTCGTGCGCAAGTTCTCGCAGCAAATGAATAAGAAGATTACGCGAGTGCAGCCCGCGGCGATGAACCAGTTACAGCAGTATCCCTGGCCGGGCAATGTCCGGGAACTTGAGAACGCAGTCGAGCGCGCCATGGTGGTTGCGCAAGAACCGGAGTTGCGCGAGCAGGATTTCATTCTCAAGACCCGCAACGGAAACGGGAACAACGCTCCCGACGGCAAGACGCTGGATGAGATCGAGAAAGCGCACATCCTGAAAGTACTTGAGGAATGCGGCGGCAACCAGACGCGCGCAGCCGAAGTGCTCGACATCGACCGCGTGACTCTGCACAACAAGCTTAAGAAATACGGCTGGTCGAAATCGGCGGCAGCTGGTTGGGATAGATAGCGAGGGCCGGCGAGGAGCTTGCGTGGGGCAAGAACCGTCGCTGGGCTCACGAACAACAATCGCTTTGCGACAGCATTAGCTTTCTTGAGGTAATAGATTCTGATCCATCTTCTGCCAATCGGTGAAGTCGACAAAGGACTGCTGGAGACGCTTGGCTGGAAGCTCTCCCGGCAGTCGCGACTTCCCTGCGAGATCAGCACGCACGTCCTGTCGCCTGACTTCGCTTTCCATGCGGAACGCCAACAATATCATTCTTCCGATATTTTGGCTCGCATGCAGCAGTCGGATCATTCCCATTCCTGGCGGGTGCTTGGCGTTACGGAAGTCGACTTGTACATCCCCATTCTGACATTCGTCTTCGGAGAGGCGCAGCTCGGCGGAAAATTCGCTCTTGTCTCCGCTTACCGACTGCGCCAGGAGTTCTATGGTCTGCCGGCCGATCGCGACCTGCTAATCGACCGCCTACTGAAGGAATCAGTGCACGAACTCGGACATACGGTCGAGCTTACGCACTGTGACGATTACCGCTGCGTCATGGCCCCTTCTCACGCGGTGGAATGGATCGACCTTAAAGAGAGCACGTTCTGTCGCGACTGTGAGTCACGAGTGCTGAGTAGCCGCTGAACGATACGCTTACCCACCGGGCATCCTCACCGCACACCGCCTCATCTCCTGCCTGCGGAGAAAACTGTCCATGAACAATCTGCGAGGTCGAGTAGTCGTAATCACGGGTGCGTCCAGTGGCTTTGGCCGGGGCGCTGCGCTGAAATTCGCCGAAGCCGGTGCGAACGTCGTGTTGGCAGCGCGCCGCAAATCGTTGTTGAAGGAAGTGGCGAAGCAATGCGAGCAATCGGGAGTACAGGCGATGGCGTTGGAAGTGGACGTCAGCGATCGCAAGCAGGTCGAGAGACTCGCATCGACAGCCGCGAAACGCTTCGGCCGTATCGACCTGTGGGTCAACGATGCCGGGGTGGCAACTTACGGACGCTTCGATGAAGCTCCGATCGAGGAACACGAGCAGGTGATCCGCACAAACCTACTCGGAACGATATACGGTTCGTATTTCGCCATCCGCGAGTTCCGTAAGCGCGAGCGGGGCGTGCTGATCAACATCTCTTCGTTTGTTGGAAAAGTCGGCGCCCCCTATCACTCCTCATACGCAGCCTCGAAATTCGGCATCAGGGGCCTCGACATGGCGATGCGCGAGGAACTACGCCAGAACGGCGAGGATGACATCCATGTCTGCACCGTCATGCCGGTCTCATTCGATACGCCATTCTTTGAGCATGCCGCCAATCACAGCGGCAAGCCAGTGCAACCGATACCGCCGGTCTACGACCCCCAAAAGGTGGTAGAGACAATATTCGACCTTGCCTTGCATCCGAGGGATGAGGTCACGGTCGGCGTGACCGGCAAGATCGCGAGTGTCGGACAGCGAATCGCTCCGAGGCTGCTGGAGAAGCAGATGGGACGCAGGACACAGAAGGCCTTCGATGAACAAGAGGAAAACGCCCGCGACACGTCTGGCAACTTGTTCAAACCGATGTCTGCCGGTGACGACATTTACGGCGGTTGGCGCGACTCTCAAGGTTCAGGGGGTACAATCAAAAAGGCGCTGCTCGCGGGAGTACCTGTCGCGGTCGGACTTGCACTGATAGCTCGACGTCGGCAGCAACGACACGAATACGAGCGCGCAGCCTGATTCCGAACAATGGCGGAGGGGTATGGAGCGCAAGATATTCTGGATGACGTTCGTACTCCTCAGCGTGATCGCTGACGTCGCACTTCCTCTGCTCTGGGGACTGCTTGCGAC